>JAJRUL010000158.1 GCA_024277795.1 Candidatus Zixiibacteriota bacterium | reverse complement strand
ATCTCCGCGGCAGCAAACCTTGTGTTACCATATCATAAGCTCATTGATGATATTCAAGAAAAGAGTCGTGGAACAGAATCTTTGGGAACAACTAAAAGAGGAATCGGTCCTGCTTATATCGATAAAATTGCACGCAATGGTATCCGTATTGCCGACCTATTTGCACCTGAACGACTCAAGAAACGCCTTGAGTATCAACAGACGATCAAGAAGCAGTATCTAATGGGATCAGATGATGAACGTGCCAATATAGAAGAAACGTACGACAAACTCTTAAAACTCGTTCCTATTTTTGAGCCTATGGTTACTGATGTTTCACTTGCACTTCATGAATATAATCGTGCGGGCAAATCGATCCTTTTCGAAGGTGCACAAGGAACTATGCTCGATGTCGATCTCGGCACCTATCCGTTTGCAACATCCTCTAACACGACAGTTGGTGGTGCGTTGACAGGTTTGGGTATTGGTCCGCAGATGATCGGTGAGGTAGTTGGAATTGTCAAAGCCTATACAACTCGTGTTGGATCTGGTCCATTCCCAACAGAATTGGTTAGTGATGACGGAGAAAAATTGAGAAAATTCGGTGATGAATTCGGAGCAACTACGGGTCGTCCTCGCAGATGCGGATGGATAGATTTGGTCTCGCTTCGCCATGCAATACGGATTAACGGAGTTGAAACTATCTGTGTTACCAAACTTGATGTCTTAGACAATTTTGAAGAGATCAAACTCTGTACATCCTATATAATCGATGGAGATATCCATACCGAAGTACCTCTTGATCTTGCGACTCTCACAAAAGCAGAACCGCAATATGAATCGATGCCAGGTTGGATGACTGAAACAACAGGAATAACACATTTTGATGAATTACCTGAAGCGGCACAAAACTATCTATCCCGAATTGCCAATGATCTTGGTGTACGAATCGGATTAGTTTCGACGGGTGCCAAACGTGAAGAAACAATACTTTGTTAAGGAGAACTATCTGTGTTACGATCAACAATTATTCTTACAATCTGCATTATTTGTATTGGAGGCGTGTTTATGTCATGTGAGGAAGGCTGGGTGACTACAGAGTCTGGATTACGATACTTCGATCATGTTGTTGGCGAAGGAACAGAAGTAAAAGATGGTATGTCTATTGAGGTTCACTATACTGGATGGCTTTTTGTTGACGGTAAACGTGGAAAACAATTCGACAGCTCGGTAGAACGTGGGCCATTCGCTTTTCAACTCGGTGTCACTCCGCTCATAGCAGGTTGGACAGAAGGCATGGTCGGAATGAGAGTCGGTGGTAAACGTGAGATGATCATCCCACCTGAGATTGGCTATGGTGATCGTGGTGCAGGCGGAGTTATCCCTCCCGGTGCAACATTGGATTTTGAAGTAGAAGTACTCTCAGCGAAATAAGACAAAGTTTTTACACCCAACTGCGAGGATAATGTTTCCTCTTGGTTGTTGAGTAAAAACCGATTGACAAACTCGGCTCAAGACCTATTTTGGAGCCGATCTTAAGGCCCCGTAAAGTATAATGGGGGCGTAGCTCAGTGGTAGAGCTCCTGCCTTTTAAGCAGGCTGTCGATGGTTCAAGTCCATCCGCCCTCATTTTTTCCCTACCTGAAAAACGTATCAAGCACAGTCTAAAGAGGAATAGATAGCAGATGTAGTGCTATTTCATGCGAGTATAGACAGTTAGCCAAAAAAAGAATCCGACCGGAGCAAGTCGGATTCATAATGATAGGTCGGGAACGTTGACGTTCTCGTAATGTGCTATTTTGTCTGTTCATCAAAACTCTCACTGTCTTATACTCGAACCTCCTCACATTGTTTCAAGTGAGCTGAGTTTTCTCCGCTTTTTTTGATTTGAACCTTTCGACTTGCAATAATTCACAGCTATCGCTTAATTGTCAGCCAACAAAACCGATCTGAAAAATAGAATGCAACTAATACTGGAGTCGATTACGTGGATTATAGCAAGAGGACAAAGATTCGATCTATCGTCGTAGACGATCAAGTCGAAGTCAATAGTGATGTAATAATCTTAGGGCTGGTGCGAACTGTGCGAAGCTCTAAAAATGTCGGCTTTGTTGAGGTCAATGACGGTTCCTGTATGAACAACCTGCAAGGTGTTATTGGTGATCAGTCTGCTTTCCCCGTTCTTGATGAGATACTGACGGGTGCTTCTGTACGTATGAAAGGAAAGCTGATCCCCTCTCAAGGAAAAGGCCAAAAATACGAGATAGAGATTCATGAACTTGACCTGATCGGGCAGGCAGACGAAAGTTATCCTCTTCAGAAAAAACGTCACAGCTTTGAATTTCTCCGTGATATAGCCCACTTGCGTGCTCGCACAAATACGTTCGGTGCAGTCACCCGCATTCGCTCAAAACTGGCGTATGCGATTCATACATATTATCAGGATCGCGGTTTTATTTATATCCATACACCGATTATCTCCGCCTCTGACTGTGAGGGTGCGGGAGATCTCTTTCGGGTTTCCACTATTGACCCGTTAGACCCGCCGATGATTGACGGAAAAATTGACTGGGACAAAGACTTCTTTGCTACTGAAGCCTTTTTAGCAGTATCCGGGCAGTTAGAAGGTGAGCTAATGGCTACCGCTTTAGGTGATATTTACACTTTCGGCCCTACCTTCCGTGCAGAGAATTCCAATACGGCGCGTCATGCTTCTGAGTTTTGGATGATTGAGCCAGAAATGGCGTGGGCAGAGCTTGAAGATGATATGGATCTTGCGGAAGATTTTCTCAAAGAACTGCTCAAGTTTGCCCTCAATGAGTGTAGTGATGAAATGGAATTTTTTAACAAATGGGTAGACAAGGGAGTTATTGATACACTTGAAAAAGTGGTGTCATCTGAATTTGAACGAATCTCGTATACTTCCGCAATCAAAATTCTTGAAGAAAGTAACGAGAAATTTGAATACCCTGTAAAATGGGGTAGCGACCTACAAACTGAACATGAACGCTATCTTACTGAAAAGAAATTCAAGAAACCAGTTATCGTCTATGATTATCCCGATGAGATCAAGGCGTTTTATATGCGAGAGAATGATGACGGCAAGACAGTTCGAGCAATGGATGTACTCGTTCCCCGTGTCGGTGAAATTATCGGCGGGAGCCAACGTGAAGAGCGTCTCGATGTTTTACAACGGCGGATGAAATCAAAAGGATTAACTGGTAGTGCAGATTATCAATGGTATCTCGATATTCGCAAATATGGTTCCTGTCCTCATTCGGGCTTTGGACTCGGATTTGAGCGAGCTATCATGTATATAACAGGTATGTCAAATATCAGAGATGTTATTTCTTTCCCACGTGTACCACGCTGGGCAAAGTTTTAGTAGGTAACAGCTCATATCTCGAAAAAACCTCCCCCTCACCTGTGGGAGGTTTTTTTGCGATTTGTCGTACTCACTCCGTAATATGTAAAGTTGAACCAGATACGTAACTCATCAACTCTATTGGGATAGATCACCTTGAACACTTTACTTGTGTAGAGGTTTATGCCTCAAGGAAACAAATAATTGAGTCATTGCGTAAGGTCTTGATTCTCCTTAGCGGGTTGTAACCTGACACGTAACTTGTTATGAAACAACAGCGACAAGTCACACAAAGTAGCTAAAGCAACTTTGCAAGACCAGTCGCAACTATTTATCAAAACGTTTTCAACAAGTGCCACAGTCATACTACTCTGTACAGAGCGTTTATGTTGAAAG
This sequence comes from Candidatus Zixiibacteriota bacterium, assembly GCA_024277795.1. Lineage (GTDB taxonomy): Bacteria > Zixibacteria > MSB-5A5 > GN15 > FEB-12 > JAJRUL01. The sequence continues at coordinate 35,882 of JAJRUL010000158.1, read as the reverse complement.
GAGATAAATCATGATTTCCGTCTTTTCCTTATGGTTACCAATACTGCTTTCAGCAGTATCAGTGTTTGTTGTTAGCTCGTTGATCCATATGGTTCTTAAGTATCATGCTTCAGATTTCAAAAAAGTCCCTGAAGAAGACGCAGTTCGCAAAGCTCTTGGCAAATTCAATATTCCACCTGATGATTACGCAATTCCACGTGCAGGTTCAATGCAGGAGATGGGATCTGATGAGTTTATCGAGAAACAGAAAGAGGGACCAAATGCATTTTTCACCATAATCCCCAACGGACAGTACTCAATGGGGATGAGTCTTCTCCAATGGTTTCTCTACAGTATTGTAGTTAGTCTATTTGTTGCCTATATTGTTGGACGAGTATTAGAACACGGGACTGAATATATCCGTCTGTTTCAGATTGTAAGCTGTACGGCATTTATGGGATATTACCTCGCATTATTGCAAGGATCTATCTGGTATAAGAGAAAGTGGTCCTCAACACTAAAATCGATGTTTGACGGACTTCTGTATGGACTTGTTACAGCGGGAATCTTTGGTTGGCTTTGGCCTGCTTAAAGATTTGTATTTGCATCTGATCATAACAAATTAAGAGGTATACTTTGAACAATTATCGTGAGGCAATTAACAAACACTACGGACGTAAAAATCTCTCAGAGAGAGTTCTCAAGGCTCTCGCAGATGCAGGCAAAGATATTGAAAACCTGACCCCTACTGATATTGCTTCATTTGAACAGTTTCATACTGGTGGTAAGATCGAAACAATGAATCTTGCCACTTTAGCAGGTGTAGATCAATCCTGCCAAGTAGTCGACCTCGGCTCTGGCATTGGAGGGCCTGCTCGCACCCTTGCACTTGAATATGGCTGTACGGTAACTGGAGTTGATCTTACTGAGGAGTATTGCCGTACTGCAACAATTCTTTCAGATAAAGTCGGTTTAAGTGATAAAGTGAGTTTCGTTTGTACAGATGCAACTGACACAACTCTACAATCAGATTCTTTCGATATCATCTGGCTCCAGCATATGTCTATGAATATTGGAGACAAAGAAAAACTCCTCAAAGAGGTTTTACGCCTGTTAAAACCTAAGGGAAAGCTTGCTTTTCACGAGATATTATCAGACAATCCTGCCGAACTCCACTACCCTGTCTTTTGGGCAGATTCTCCGTCATTGAGCCTTATGACAGGTGAAAAGAAATGGCGAGCACTACTTATGCAACACTTCAATCAGCTATGTTGGGAAGACAGAACCCAACGATCATTAGCATGGTTTGAGGATTTACAAAAGAAAAGTGATACGAACGTCCCGAAACCTCTGAGTATGTCAGTTATTGTTGGTGAAGACATGACGGGAAAAGCAAATAATGTAATCAAGAACATTAAAGAACAGAGAATTTCTATTGTCCAGTCTGTTTGGCAAGCAATCTAACACTATTTTTTGAATGATCTGATAGTCTGCTGATACAAAAACACCCCATGACAGAGGGGAGGGTTTTCGACATGGGGTGCGTATTGTGACCGATACGTCGTGCAAGTTGCCATAGTAGGTCACCGTATCTTTTGCTAACCGCTTTAACACAATATAGCCGGCAATAGTTCACAAGATTCCTCACGTAGGCATTAATTATTTCAGAAAATGAAAAAATGTTGCACGTATCGATTCTTTCTATTGTTGAGTTTTTTTCTGAATCATTTTAGTGTATATTTCCATCCAATGAATGAAAGAGAATTAATACAAAGAGCGAAGTCTGGAGATTTCGAAGCCTTCATGACGCTAGTAGCCGATCAGCAGTCGAAAATCTACCATCTCGCTCTGAAGATGACTGGAAATGCACAAGACGCCGAAGACGTTGTGCAGGAGACCCTCTTGAAAGCGATTGATAAAATAGATCAATTTCGTGGTGAATCAGCTTTTGGTACCTGGTTGTACTCAATTGCACTAAACCAAACACGAGCAATCCTTTCAAAGGAGAAACATTCGGACCTAAAACCAGTCGAAGCATACCTGCCACCTGACCATTCTTCGAATGATTCCGATAAAGCTAGCGGAAAGTTATTCGAATGGAAAGACCCTCACAAATTACTCGAGCAGAGCGAACTACGAGGACAAATAAATATAGCTTTGGCCAACCTGCCTATACAATACAGAGAAGCATTTCTTTTGAGATATTATGAAGAATTGCCAATCAAAGAAGTAGCAAAACTCATTGGAGAATCTGTTGCCGCGACCAAATCACGTGTCATGCGTGCTCGACTTGCTATCAGAGACTCACTTGCAAAACTATTTGAGGATTCCTATGGCCAGGAAGTGTAGAGAATACCTCAGTGACCTCAATGATTTTCTCGATGGAGAGCTTTCTGAAGAGCTATGCAAAGAGATAGAAAATCATGTCGGACAATGTGAAAATTGCCGTATTATGATCGACACCCTTAAAAAAACTGTAAGTCTTTGCCGTGAAGGCAATTCTGAGAAGCTTCCCAACTCAATTGAGAATAAACTCACTGATCTGCTTAGCAAACGCTGGCAAGAGAAATTCGGTAAATAAGATTCATATTGTTGATAATTACATATCTCCCTTTTAGTTGATCTTTTTATCTCTTTTTCCATGTAAATTTATATATCATATATATAGTGTGAAAATATTTTGAATCATTTTCAACGCACCCCTATCTAAACATGAAAGCTACTGATTCAAGAATTTGAAAGGTTATTGGATGAAAAGAATACTTACTGAGCTAGCAATCAAGAAGCCATGGGCTGTCATCGGAATTGCACTCGCGATTACAATCTTCTTCGGACTACAGTTCCCAAAGATCAAGATTGATACTGATCCTGAAAATATGTTACCTGCCGATGAACCGGCACGGCTTTTCCACCACATGACAACTGAAGACTTCACTCTCTATGATTTCATAGCAGTAGGTGTAGTTTATGAGGATGGGGCTTTCAAGCCTGACATACTCAACCGCATCTATAATATCTCTTCTGAACTTGAGGATATTGACGGTGTGATAGCCGAAGATGTTCTCGCCCCTAATAATGTAGATGATATAAAACAGGGGTCAGGTGGCTCTATTGTCATTGGCACATTGATGGAAGATGAGATCGAAACACAAGAAGAAGCTGACTATATTTTTTCTCGCATTATGGACAATCCGATGCTTCGTGGAAAATTGGCATCTAAAGACGGGAAGGCTATTGCCCTATTTGTACCGATCGAATCAAAAGATAAATCAGCCTATGTAGCCTCAGAGATATATAAGATCACAGAAAAATATAGTAAGGGTGAGACCTATTATATTGCGGGACTTCCTATGGCAGAAGACTCTTTTGGAGCTGAGATGTTTTCTCAAATGGCTTTCTCTGCACCTGCAGCAATGCTGATTATTTTCCTTCTGCTTCTCCTGTTCTTTAGAAAAGTTAAGATCATATTGGCTCCTATGGTTGTTGCCATGATGTCCGTCATCTGGTCAATGGGGCTATTGATAGTAACGGGAAATACAGTCCATATCATGTCATCAATGATACCGATTTTCCTGATCCCTATCTCAGTTCTCAATTCAATTCATATTATTAGTGAGTTCCACGATAACTACAAGAAATACAACAATAAAGCTGAGACCTTCAGGCATTCTTTGAATACGTTGTTTATGCCTATGCTGTTTACCTCTTTGACAACAGTAGCAGGATTTATCTCACTCGCTTTAACACCAATACCTCCTGTACAGGTTTTTGGCATTTTTGTCGCTTTTGGTATTGGCGTTGCATGGCTTCTCTCCCTCACATTGAATCCTGCACTATCAACACTTATATCTGAGAAAACACTCAGTAACTTTGGTGCTAGTGATGATAAGCATGGTATCCTTGCAAAGATCATGCATCTCTTTAGAAATGTGTCTCGCAAGTATAGCAAAGCAATAATAGTCGCAAGTGTTGTCATTATGATTGTTGCAGGCTACGGGCTTACACTCATTATCGTCAATGACAACCCTGTTCGGTGGTTCAAGAAATCACATCCGATACGCATCGCCGATAGAGTGATGAACGATCATCTCGCAGGGACATATATGAATTATCTTGTATTTGAATCTGACGAGCAAGATCGCATGAAAAGCCCTGAAGTTGTCAAGTACATTGAATCTGTCCAGAAAGAACTTTCGAAGAATCCAACAGTTGGAGCAACGACAGGTCTGCCAGATATAATCAAGAAGATCCGCTATGGACTTTTTGAAGCGGATTCATCTGAAGCATTTATACCTGACACAAAAGATGAAATTGCTCAGCTGCTCTTTGTTTTTGAAATGTCAGGTGGAGACTCTGATGATCTTTTTAAGATGGTTACATCTGATTATGACAAAGTAAATCTCTGGGTACAGTTAAAATCCGGTGACAACGTGGCAGTACAAGAAGTAGTGTCTCATGCTGATGCATTCATGGCTGACAATCCTCCACCAGACGGGGTTCACGCGCAATGGGCAGGACTGCCATATATCAACATTATCTGGCAAGAAAAAATGGTCGCCGGAATGCGTGATTCATTGATGGGCTCCTATATAGTTGTACTTATTATGATGATCTTCCTCTTCCGTTCATTCCTATGGGGTCTCGTTTCAATGCTTCCATTGACAATTACTGTCATGGCTATTTATGCCTTCATCGGCTACATCGGCAAACCGTATGATATGCCTGTTGCGGTATTATCTTCTTTAACCCTCGGCCTCTCAATTGACTTTGCTATTCACTTCATTCAACGTATTAGAGAGTTACAGAAGAAAACAAACGATTTTTCAAAATCATTCCATGAGATATTTGAAGGAGTTGGACGAGCAATCAGCAGAAACGTTCTCGTAATTGCAATCGGATTTATCCCAATGATGTTCTCAACATTGGTACCGTACATAACGGTTGGTACATTCTTCCTTGCAATTATGATCGTCTCAGGATTAGTAACAATGTTACTCTTACCTGCTATCTCAAATGTCTTTCAAAAGAGTTTATTCCCAAAGAACAAATAAAGGATGACATATTATGAAAAATAAAACATTTATAAATAGTACAAGGAGTATAGCGATGCAAAAACTAACATCTCTACTACTAACAGCACTCTTTATCGTAGCCCTCGGTATTCCTGTTACAGCTCAGGACGCTACCGAGATCATGAAAAAATCTCACCTTGCATATTACTATGCCGGCGATGACGGGCTGGCAACTGTGAATATGACTATTATTGACAAGAAGGGACGAGAACGTTCAAGAGAATTTGTTATGCTTCGTCTCGACGAATCTGACGGTGGAAATCAAAAGTACTATACATATTTTTTGAAACCGTCAGATGTGTCAAGGATCAGCTTTATGGTTCATAAAAAAGTCGACGGTAATGATGCTCGATGGATTTATATCCCTTCTGTAGATCTTGTGAAGCAAATATCTGCTGATGATAAAAACTCGAGTTTTGTCGGCTCTGATTTCAGTTATGAAGATGTGTCGGGAAGACCTTGGACAGAAGACAACCACACAATCAAATCTGAGTCGGAACTTGATGGCAAGGCTGTCTGGGTTATCGAATCAATCCCGAAAAAGAAAGATAAAGGCTTTGCACGAAAAGTTTCATATATCGATAAAGAGACATTTCTTCCGTTGAAAGAAGAATACTATAACAAAAAAGACAAATTCATAAAAGAGATGAGATCTGTGGAGATCAAAGAGATAGAGGGATTTCTGACAATCACACATAGAACAATGAAAGATATTAAAAAGAACCGCATCACTCATGTCAGATTTGAATCGATTGACTACAATGTTGGTATGACTGATGAACTATTTACTGAACGGTATCTCACAAATCCACCGGCACAATACATCAAGTAGAGAAAGCATTTGTTACTATGAGACACATACTACTTTACATATTCGTTACTATTGTCACTTTAGCCACTTCGGCAAGAACTGAAGTTGAATTCGATGGCTTCCTTCAGGGACTTTTTGGAGCAAGGCTCGATCAGGCAAACCCCGTTATGACTGAGTTCCCTGTTTCTGAATCTCGTTTTCAGTTGAGAGCACAACACTGGGGAGATCGTGGACAGGCCTTTGCACGACTTGATTTTGTCTATGATGGGGCAGGTGAAGTTCCGACTACCGAATGGGAATTACGAGAGGGATATTTCAAATTCAGGCTTGGAAATTCAATTGATGTCAAAGCTGGCCGTCAGATTCTCAACTGGGGAACCGGTGACCTGATTTTCATCAACGATGTCTTTTCAAAAGACTATAAGTCGTTCTTCTTGGGAAGAGAAGACCAATATCTGAAAGCTCCTCAGAATGCTATACGAATTGGTTACTACAATCCGATAGGTGAGTTGACAGTTGTCTGGACACCAAGATTCACACCTAATAGACTTCCTGATGGAACTCGGCTTAGTTTCTTTAATCCGATGACTCAGTCTATTGTATCAAACTCCAGTTATGCCGAAGCAAACTTACCTGACCCGAAATTTGAAAACAGCGAAGTTGCCACTCGCTTGAGTAGGAGAATTGGCAACTTCAAAGGATCAGCGTATTTTTACAAAGGATTCTATAAGAATCCTATCGGCTTTGATCAAACAGCAATGTTGCCTGTCTACCCACGATTGAATGTCTATGGGGCAACCCTCAGAGGGGCACTCTTGGGAGGAGTTCTTTGGCTCGAGGGCGGGTACTTTGATTCTCGTGACGACCTTGACGGGAACGATCCCTTTATGCCGAATTCAAGTATAAATGGCATGATTGGTTTTGAACGACAGATTGCCACTAACCTTACTGCCAACATACAATGGCAGGTCGATTATATGCTTGATTATGACCTCTATCTAGTCGAGCTCTCTCCAACAGCTTATATACGAGATGAAGCAAAGCATCTTTTGACGACACGTTGGACGAAACTCCTAAACTCTGAACTCATTACACTCTCTTTCTTCGGATTCTATTCACCTTCTGATGAAGATATGTATCTTCGCATTTCAGGTGCATACAAATATACTGATGAAATAGAATTGACCGTTGGTGCAAATGTCTTTGACGGCAAGAATCAAGCTACTGATTTTGGACAATTCATGTTAAATGATAATATATACATGCGGTTGACATACGGATTCTAACTGAAATAAAAAAATTGGAGATATACATTATGTCTATTGAACGAAAAGTACGGATGATGGCTGGCAGTATGATACTCATATCTCTCGCCTTGACACATTATGTGTCCCCTTGGTGGACGCTTCTGACTGCATTTGTCGGATTAAACCTCTTTCAATCATCAATAACGGGCTTTTGCCCTGCGGAGAAAATTTTTCAGAAACTCTCCTCCAAGTAGAATATACTTCCTTCAGGTGTAAAACCCGCTTCCTGTTTAGGAAAACAGCCACTGAAAACTAAATTTCAGTGGCTGTTTTTTTTGTGAACTTCTTACCCGATTACGTCGATATAATACATATATGAAAACAGCAAGCAAGACAATCACAGTTTGCACAGTTATAGTGCTCATTTCAATAATCTCTTTGTTCGGATGTAACGGAGGCACGCTAAACACTAATGATTCTGATCTCACTAGTGGTTTCAGATTGGGCTTCGGTCTGATTCGGGATATCGGGATGAATAGATCGACAGGTGTCGCTGACTTTCGGCATAATGATAGTATAATCACAGATGCAGTCATAACTGCAGGAAACGACACGCTCCCATACTTAGGCTCTCAGTATCTGCTTGAAAAAGTGTCAGTAGATTCTATTCCTGCGGGCTCGATTCTCATAACAACCAATTGGAACAGTTTTTCCGATATAACAACACTTACTGCCCCAGCGAATTTTGCAATAGCCTCTGTACTCCCTCCCGTTAAAGGACCTGGAGATCGAGTCTTTGTCGACTGGAATGGGTCTGCAGGTGCAGAAACGTATGTCATAGCAGCAGTTAAACAAGATTCTGCATACATTGGGATCGGATTCAGCCAATATGTTACCAGCTTGTCGACATCTGAAACTATTGACGATTCAGCATTTACAATTACTACCCTTCAAGGTGCAGAACCAAACCCTGGCATCTATAATATCTATATCTATGCTCTTAATGGATCCCCCGACTCTGCATTATCGTCGCTAAAACTTCCTGTGCCTCTCCCTTCTCAGTTAACAGCAAATGTGACAAAACCTGACTATAAGGCATTTTCTGGATTGATTACTGTTTCGGCACCAGTCACAGTAGAAGTTGTAGCCTCACCATAAATAATCTGTACAATCGACAGATTTGCAACCTAAGGAGCTAATAGCTCCTTTTTTTGTTGCGTCTATAGTGTCTCGAAGAGATTATATATATATGATAATAAATCATGCCAATCTCATAGATCAACTCCAGCAACTTGAAACTGAGCAGATCAATCCAAATACGGTAGATATTGACACACTCACTCCACTTGAAATTACAAAAAAGATAAGTGCTGAGGATAAAACTGTTGCAGAAGTCGTTTCTACTCAACTTGAACAGATTGCAGACACAGCAACGCTTTTCGCATCAACTATCAGATCTGGTGGACGCATCTTTTATGTCGGAGCAGGGACCTCAGGGCGATTGGGTGTGCTTGATGCCGCGGAATGTCCACCAACGTTTGGCACCGACCCAAAACAGATCAAAGGGATTATATCAGGTGGATATGAGACATTGATAATGTCACAAGAAGGAGTAGAGGACAACAGGCAAGCGGCAATAGATGACCTAAAAGCAGAGAACTTGAGTTCAGATGACCTTGTAATTGGAATTGCGGCATCAGTACGAACTCCCTACACCAGAACCGCACTTTCCTACGCCAAAGAAATAGGTGCTAAAACTGCTTTTATCATCTGCAACAGAGCAAAGCATTTAAGCGAACCACCTGATATAATCATAGAACTTCCAGTAGGACCGGAAGTAATAACAGGCTCTACAAGAATGAAGTCGGGCACAGCACAAAAAATGACATTGAATATGATCTCTACTACAGCAATGGTCTTACTTGGAAAAACCTATGGTAATCTCATGGTCGACTTACAGGCTCGATCTGAAAAACTATCAGCACGCTCAAGGAAAATCCTAATCGACTTGCTCAATATAGAGCTGAAAGAGGCAGACAAACTTCTTGCTCAAGCTAAAGGATCAGTAAAAACAGCAATTGTTATGTCATTACGAAAATGTAATTATAGTGAAGCAGTACGGCTTATTGACAAATATAACGGGTTTCTTGTGAAAGTCATAAGTGATGAGGGAGATCATGAAAAAAATAAGTAAAACTATGAGAAAAAGAAACATTACTGGGATAATACTCCCAATGATCTTGCTGATCCTCTTTGGTACTCTGCTCAATGCCGAAAATTCAGATTTCGGAAACAAGAATTACACGCGATTCCTCGATCAGTTTGAAAACACACCGCAAGCGGCAATTCTGTATACGCTAATCAATGCCGATTACCAATCGGTCAAACCTATTGTGGAAAAGAGTTGTTTTGACTGCCACAGCAGATTCACAAAATATCCGTGGTATCACAAAATACCGGGGATAAAAGGGATGCTTGATGATCATATTGAAGAAGGGAGAGAACACCTCGAACTCTCAAATGATTTCCCCTTTACGGGCAAAGGAAATACATTAAAACTGCTTGAAGAAATTAAAGAAGAAATTGAAGAAGGGGAAATGCCACTGTTCGGCTACCGCATGATCCACTGGGGAACTGCTATTGAAGGTGCTCCGAGAGACTCCTTGTTTAATTGGATTGATCGATCTACCCAAAGGATTCTTCAGTACTTTCAAGCAGAAAGAAGTAGGATTCCACATGGTGTTGCCCATTATGAGGGGAATCAGTCCAACCAAGATGATGATGATGATGACGACGACTGATAGAATAGAGCCAAATTCCTGACAACGTTTCAAGTTCCCTCCGGTTTAGATCAGAGGGAACTTTCTTTTGAGCTATAACTCTCAGATTATAACCTTCTTAAACACTTCTATACCTCTTCTCCTGTATGCCCTGTCCCATCTGGTCCTTCGAGTATTACGTTTGTACCTATTGGTACGTATAATGCGTGCAATATGAGAGTGAACCATTCTTGTATATAATTGCAGTACAATCACTTACGTCCGCCATCAAACTTTTGGCACAATCTTTGATACTACTCCGTGCAAGACAGCAAACCTGAGAACAGACTCTTAAGAAGGAGCGGTAACATTATGGTAAGAAAACTTTTCTTCCCGCTAGCAGTTGTAGCGACAATTTTCTGGGGCATAGGATGCTCTGAGAACCCCGTTGATGAAAACGGATCAACTGATCTTAACCTTGACAGTGAATTTGGAGGATACACAGCTTCTGTTGAAACTCCCGGTTTTGGTGATGCTTCTCTTACAGATGAAGAAGGAGCAAATGTAGAATATGATGATCCGATTTTGTTTGTACCAGTAGTTGATTCGCTTGTTTCAGATCCTGATGCGGGAGTCTATCATCTTCGCATAGTTTGGGGTCGCTTATGTTATGATTCCACAGTTACAACCGCAACAGACTGGAGCGGTTCGCTTACTATCTCACGCGGAGCGGAAGTACTTCGTCGGGTGATCCACTTCGAGGATGGGCAAGACGAAATCCTCACTCGTACAGATCGCCAAATATTGGAATGGACTTCAATAACTACTGTTCACAATGACGGTATAGCAGTTGATCTCTTTGTCCCCCCTCTATATACAACATATGATACGTCAGATGTCGCAGTTGTCGACTCTCTCGGTGATACGACATGGTCTCAAGTGATTGATACAGTATATCCAGATCCAACACCGATAACTGTCGCTTTTGAAACGGGACCATACAGTCGCACATTTGACCTGTCCGAACTAATGAGCTTAGATACTATCACCTATCTTGATGACTCCAATGCCGTTGCATTTCATGCCTTCAAACTCGATCGCCTGCCATGCCCACGTGGGTTCCTCTCAGGTAACTGGGGATATGATGAAGAAGGGAATGGTGTATTCAGAGGTATATGGATGTCTCGTAACGGACGTATCGACGGATATCTGACGGGTCACTTCGGTCTTAACTCTGACAGTCTTCCAGTCTTTTTTGGTAAGTGGATTGATAAATCTGGTAACTTTGAAGGGTTCCTGCGTGGGACCTATGGTGCCCGTCCGAATATGAACTCCCACGGGAACGGAATGCAGAATGCTGGTGGTTGGTATACTGGCAGAATCTACAATGCTGACCGTCGCCCAATCGGTGTACTCAAAGGAAGATACCGCAATGCTGATGATGGTAGAAAAGGCTTCTTCCAAGGCCGTTGGAAAGTTCACTGTTCACAGCCAGGCGATGTACAATCTGATACAGAAGAAGGGTTCTAAGAGGGAAAGAATCCCCGCCTGCAAAATGCTCTCGATCTGCTCTTGAAGTGGGTCGGGAGCTTCTGTTTAAGTGTATTTTACAGTAATCTTTGACAAAAAAATGACAATTTTTTTCTTGCAGAATGGAACTATAGGGTATACATTTTGTTATAAGATTTAGAGATCAGAAAAACCCCCCTCTGTCTCTTACCGAGACAGCCCTGCGTTGGGCAGGATTATTTACTAATCCTGCCCTTCTTTTTTTAGAATTTCCAACTAACAGGTGTCAGGATTCAATACGATCGCAGGTAATAGAATTTGTAGAATTACTTGATCGAAAGCTCATCTTTTAGAACTACAAGCATCGAATCAATTGAAAGATTTCCTGTTGCTATAGGCTCCAATTGTAAGTACAGGTTGTACGCTTCTCGTTTCTTTGCTATATCTTTCTGGCTTGCCAAAGTGTGAGCAAGATTCAAGCGTGCAGGTATGAACGTGCTATCATCAAGAACGAGTTTACGAAGAATCGATTCAGATTCAGTGAACCGTTGTGCAACAGCAAGATAGAGCCCTTTGTTTACCAAAAGTTCTTGCCGTTCGCCAAATTTTTCTGTTGCTCTCTCGATTATATCGAGTGCCAAATCAACCGAGTCAATAAGTGCGGCAACATTTGCCAACTCAAGATACCTTGTCGGGTTTTCAGGTTCCTTTTCAAGAAGCAGTTTTTTGAAAGTAAAAGCATTCTCATACCGCCCGACACGTTTGTTTAACTCTGAAAGTTCATCCCAATACTGTGAAGGTTCATCACCAGCCTCAATCAGAGTACTAAGAGCATCCATAGCACCTTCCCATTCTTTCAATTCAATAGCAAGATTGTAGATTTCTCGATTAGCCTCGATATCCTTTGGGTACAATAGATTCAGACGTTGCAGATAGTAATATGCAGAATCATACAGATAGTCACGAGAGTATGATAATCCGAGATAGAACAAGACTTGACGATCTGACGGTTTTCTGCTTACGGCAGTACCTAAATAATCACGAGCCTTAGAAAATTCCTGTTTTGTAAAGGCTTCTGTCCCGGTGACAATGAATTCTTCGTCGGTCTTCGGCTCTGATGTACAACCGGCTACCAAAAGAAACAGCACAATGACCAACAATCGTTTATACATAGAAATCCTCAAATACTATTTAGACATATATATATGATTCACGACACAATTTCAAGTAGCCTCAGCTATCTCCTGCACAGAGGGGGCTACATCCACTACTATTCTCACATATTTCCTTATACATCTATCGAGTTTCTGTGTCTATTCTGATTCGTTACAGAGTTATGTGCGAACATATACGTCTCTTTTACCTTGTATATTCTGCTTGTTGACAATAGGCCTCCTGCCCTTACATTGCGATATGGTTGCAACCAAAGCATATACAACGGTCGAACATATTTTAGCTCTCTACTCCTACTCAGAATTAGGTCCTAGGCAATTCCGCGCACTTATTGGGCACTTCGGTGAACCATCACGAATACAGGAAGCAACGACAGAAGAATTGTTGGAGTTAGATGGGATTGATCAAGGTCTTGCAGAAAGCATAGTCGCGACAGTAGGTCGACTTGAAGAAGCACATGAGCAGGCACAACTCTATAAATCGAGGGAGATCGAGCTAGTTGGTTTTACGGACAGTACATATCCTCGAATACTCGATGAACTAAATGACCCGCCACCTCTGCTCTACCTTCGGGGACAACTCCCACGAACTGAAAAAAAATCCGTTGCAATAATCGGGTCCGCTGATGCATCTGCAGAGGGGATAGAGCTTACTGTTCGTCTCGCTGAGGAATGTGGGAGAGAAGGTATCCAGGTTGTCTCGTCGCTCCATCGTGGCATTGATGCTGCCGCTCATGTAGGTGCACGTTCAGAAAATGGCCGATCATTTGCCGTTCTGGAACATGGTCTCGACCATATCGAGTTGAAAGAACAGATGCCTGTTGCAATCGATATAGCTCAGTCAGGTGGTGTTATTTCTGAATACTCCCCTGAGACAGAATATCATAGTGAATATGCTATAGCATCAAATCGATTGATTGCAGGGCTCTCACAAGCTGTTGTTGTTACAGAGGCATACAAAGATTCGCAAAGAGTACTCGATATTATCTCATTCTGTAACGAAATTGGAAAACTGAGTTTCCTCTTGATCAACCCAACTACTGGAGCGTTATCAGACAATGAAACTTTGGATAAATTGGGTGAGTACGGGTGCATCCCTATTAGTGGATTAGACAAAATCTCCGATATTTTTACATCACTAGTGTAGTTTAATTGTATGATGGAAGATCGCTATATCACTATTGCATCTTCTGCTACGGCAGAGTTAAAAATCAAAGGTTCACGGTTCCTTGGAGAATGTTCTTTAGTTTCAACTGTCGAGCAAGCCCAAAGTGTGTTGGAAGCAGTACGATCACGTGAGCATGCAGCAACTCATCATTGTTATGCATATCAAATTGGAAAAACAGGCACCCCTGTTTTCAAATACTCCGATGATGGCGAACCATCGGGGACAGCCGGTCGTCCCATTTATGACCTTATCACGGGAAGAGATATTCGTGATCTGATTGTAGTCATAACACGGTACTACGGTGGGACAAAATTGGGTACAGGCGGATTGGTCAAGGCTTATAGCGAAACGACACGACTCGTACTTGAACAAGCAGGGACGAAAGAGAATTTCATAAAGAAGCAGATACAAGTTGTAATTGATTTCTCACTTTATGACCAAATCATACGCTTACTGCATAAAATAGGGGCTGTACAGACCGCTTCTGATTTTTCTGACCGAGTAAAGCTGACAATCAAAATTCGAGCCTCCAAATTGGCTCAGCTTAAAGACGAAATAGAACAAGTCAGTTCAGGGAAAGCAATTATCGATGAACTCGGCTAATCAACAAATCGATTGTCTGGGAGTCGGTATAATACCAGTAGACTACCTCTATACCGTCCCGTTCTTCCCTCCCAATGGAGGGAAAGTCGATGCCTCCAATGTTATCATTCAAGGAGGAGGGCCAGTACCGAATTGTATGGTCGGACTTTCACGTCTTGGATGGAAAACATCTGTTATCGCCTTGATCGGTAATGATTACAACGGCAGATTCACTCGTGAAGAGCTTCGTAAGGACGGGGTTAGCGATAATTTGCTTGTCACAAGAGGTAAGGAATCGGCAACTGCTTTCGGATTCATCCAAGAGAACACAGGAATGCGAACAATAGCGTTTCATCGTTCAAGTTCTCTGCGACCTGCAGATATTGTTCTTTCTCGGCTCCCAATCCCCAAGATCATTCATTTGGATGGCCGTGATGTTTCAGCCAACATGAAAGTAGCTCAATGGGGTAAAAAAATCGGAGCAACCCTGACTTTCGATATTGGATCAATTCGTAACGATGTAACTTCGCTCCTCCCATTGATCGATCATCTGATCGTCGCCGACAGTTTTGCTTTTCCATACACAGGATCCAACAATGTTACATCAGCCTTAAAACGGCTATCAGAACTCTGTAACGGGACAATCGTTATTACTGAAGGTCTGAAAGGATCAACTGCGTTTATTCATGGAAGATATTATTCTCAATCGGCGTACAAGGTAAAAACAGTTGATACAACGGGAGCAGGGGATGCGTTTCATGTCGGATATATCCACAGCTTATTGCATAGAGGAAATATCGAAGAAAGACTCCTCTATGGTGCTGTTGTATCTGCACTGAAGTGTACTAAAGCGGGTGCGCGAACAGGAATGCCGACCAAACGACAAATTAACCATTTCATGAAAAAGTTACCGTCAGTTTATGCTTGAAGCTCTACAATCATGTGACCTTTGGTTCTTTATGTTTATCAACATGACCATAAGTAATGTTGTAACCGATTTCATAATGCCGATCGTTACATCTGATATGCTTCTTCGAATTGCTTATGCTTTGAGTATGTTTTCACTACTTATTTTTGGTTCGAAGCGTACAAAATGGCTTGTACTTACGTCATTGTTCGCCCTTCTTCTCGCCGACCAAATATCTTCCCACCTTCTTAAGCCTTTAATTGAACGACCTCGTCCATGTCATACCTTGTCACACATTAACTTGCTTGTCAATTGCGGTGCGGGCTGGTCGATGCCATCCTCACACTCGGCCAATGCTTTTGCACAAGCGATATTGTTTGCGGTAACAATCCCTCGAACTAAGATATGGTTGTTGCCATTGGCAACATTAATTGCCATAAGCCGTGTATTTGTTGGTGTGCACTATCCACTTGATGTTATAGTTGGCTCAATACTCGGAGGAGTAATCGGTTGGATTGTTGCTCGTTTGTTTTTGCAACTGCGTCCCGAAGTAACTATAAACACTCCAAATGAAATGGGAGAGTAATGTGTCACTCAATATTGAAGTAGTACTAGGAGATATTACAAAAGCAGACACCGATGCGATTGTCAATGCCGCGAACAATAAGTTTTGGATGGGATCGGGAGTGGCAGGAGCGATAAAAGAAGCAGGCGGAGCAATTATTGAAGATGAGGCGATGAAAAATGGGATTGTCATGCCGGGAGAGGCAATCGCAACTACTGCAGGAAAATTACCATACCACTACGTGATTCACGCCGCAGTTATGGGTCAAGACCTACGAACGACAGACAAATATATTAGGCAAGCAACTGTATCTTCTTTGAATCTTGCAGAAAAATTGAAATTGACATCTTTGGCCTTCCCTGCCTTTGGTACGGGTGTTGGAGGGTTTCCAATGCCTGCTTGTGCTCGATTAATGATGAATACTGTTTTTGGATATAATGAGATGGCTAACAATTTACAGCGAATTCAATTCCGTGTTTTTGATCGAATGGGTGAAGTGCTTTTCAATGAAGCTCTCCAAAGAGCACTTACCAAGAGATTTTGAATTTGAAACGTCCTTTCATCGTAATAACCTCCCCTTTGTGATTATCATAAGCACCATCTATAGTACAAAACACTTTGTTTCCATGCAACGAGTCGATCACACAAGCACCTGAGATAGGTTTGAAAATCTTATCTTCTACCGCAAGATTATACTTTTCCATCAATTGAATAAATGATCTCCCAGCAAGCTCAAAACTTGTTGGTTTTGGGACATCATCAAACTCAAGAAATAGGCGATATTTGTTATATTCATCAAGCCCTAACCCGAATTTTTCAACTCCATCGATCTTCTTCCCTCTGAAGCCTGTTGTGATAACAGCAACCGAACCGTCACCACTAACTATTTTCGCATCAGTAAACGCATCACCAAGCAGGCTCCCGGGATAGTATTGCGTGTTTGTAACCTTAACCTTTGATTGCCCCTCATTATTATAAACAAATAAATTCATACGATAACGACTGGTACAACCAACCATCGTCAGGAGTATAATCGCAAGAGCAAATAGAACAGACGTATTTAGTGAATTATAAAATCGAAAGGACATCTTTACGTCTCAACACTTTTCCCAAGTGGCATTTCAACAATTCTGTACCGTTTATATATCTTGGCCCCAATCTGCTCTGCCATAGCCCGCATAAGTTCATTGCTTTCTAACACCCAAGAGATTTCAGCCCACTTATACCCTTTTTCCAAACCGCGGTTGAATACCTCCATATACATAAGAGAATCTATTCCGCGTTTTTGGAATTTCGGCACAACCCCCATTGTGATAATACGCAAACCATCGATCTTGTTACTCACTTTTGTATGCCAAAGAAGCTTTAACAATCCTGTTGGGAAAAGATAGCCGTTAAGATGAATCAAAGCCTGATTTATGTCCGGTAGCGCAAGCAGGAATGCAACAGGTTTTCCTTCATGTTCAGCAATAAAAACAAGATCAGGATCGACAATTTGCTTTAAGTTTTTTGCAGTATGTGCAAACTCATCTTCAGACATCGGCACAAAACCCCAGTTGTGTTCCCATGCTTCATTATAAATAGTGTTGATCCGCATCACTTCATTGTCAAAATCTTTCATATTCATAGTCCGTAACGTAATATTACTACGTTTCGCAACTTTGCTGACTACTCGTTGGATGCGTTCAGGGATCTGATCGTTTTCTGTTATTTTATAAGCGAGAAGGTCCATTGTTTTCTTCAACCCGAACCTTTCAGCCAATTTCGGTAAATACGGTTTGTTGTATGTCATCATCACAACAGGTGGCGAATCAAAACCTTCAACAAGAAAGCCACACTCATGATTGGTGGAGAAGCTCATCGGCCCCCGCATAATCTCCATCCCCTCCTTCTTCAGAGTGATCATCGCTACCTTCAGAAGCTTTGAAGCTACTTCAAAATCATCTTCACAATCAAAGAACCCGAAGAATCCTGCCTTTTCATTATGGCATTCATTGTGTGTAAAGTTGACACAAGTGGCAACTCTACCGACCACCTCACGCCCGCGCATTGCCAAAAATAGTTTTGTTCGTGATGAGCGGTAAAAAGGATTTTTTTTCTTGTCAAGAAACTCTACACGTTCCGAAACTAATGGAACAACGTAGTTCGGATCATCCCGATAAAGTCGATTCGGGTATTCAATGAACTTTTTCTGTTGCGAGGAAGATTCAACCTCGATAATTTCAACTGTAGACATAGGCCTTTATGATATTAATCCTCTTTGCTTACCGACACGAGCCACAGCCTCAACAATCCTGTCAAGTTGCTCATCGGTATGAGTCGCTGTAAACGATGTACGTATCATAGCCTTTCCAGGTGGAACAGCAGGAGATATCACAGGGTTTGTAAATACACCATTCTCAAACAATGCTTTCCAGAAAACAAAAGCGTCCATGTCATCACCTACAACAATAGGTATTATCGGAGTAGCAGTATGACCGATATCAAATCCTAAGTCACGAAATTCCTTCTGCATTCTCCTAGCATTTTCCCAGAGTCTTTCTCTTCGTTCCGGTTCAGCTTCAATAATATCAAGAGCGGCAATCACAGCCGCGGCGTTTGATGGCGGAATTGATGCTGAGAAAATCAATGCTCGTGCTTTATGTTTAACGAAATTTATAACTTCCTTCTCGCCAACAATGAATCCCCCTAAAGAAGCAAATGACTTCGAAAATGTTCCACTTGTTATTGCAACTTTGTCAATCAGACCAAAGTGTTCCGCTGTACCAGCGCCATGTTCTCCCAATACGCCGACCGAGTGTGCATCATCAACCATGATTTGTGCACCATATTCTTCAGCTATTTTCACAAGCTCCGGCAGATTGGTAATATCCCCTTCCATCGAGAAGACACCGTCAACTATGATCAATATACCACCACTAACGATATTTCTAACCCGACTGATCACTTTTCTCAGGTCATCCATATCGTTATGCAAAAACTTATATACTTTCGCGTAGGAAAGCCGTGCCCCGTCAACTATACAGGCGTGATCTTGTCGATCAAGAATAATCGCATCACTTTTAGCAGCCAATGATGAGATAGTCCCAAGATTTGTTTGAAATCCCGTTGAAAAAACCTGAGCAGCGGGACGCTTCATAAATTTCGCCAGTCGATCTTCAAGCTCAAGATGAAGATCTAGTGTGCCGTTGAGAAATCGTGAACCAGTACACCCCGATCCAAACTTCCTGACCGCCTCTGCGGCGGCCTCTTTTACCTTTGGATGATTGACCAACCCAAGATAATTATTTGAACCAGCCATAATACACTTTTGGCCATCGACAATAACTTCATCACCCGGTGATGATTGTACGGGATGGAAATATGGGTATACTCCTAATGCCTGGACCTTCTGAGGGTCAGTATAGGCACGACACTTATCTAAAATATCAGGAAAATCGAGATCAGTCTTACGCTCGGGCTGCAAACCAGCTCCTTATTAGAGTAATAATTGTACTGTGGACAACGCCTAGATAGAAATCATTTTGTGTTAATTTGTCAAGGTTTGAACATGACACAATCGACAAACATGGTTCTACTCAAGGCCGTATCATTTTATCTGTCTACCTTAAAACTACAGTCTTCATAAATCGGGTTACGTATTTAAGGGAGCGTTGATCAACCTTCTGAGTCGTTGTGTTCGGTCTGATTTGCTCTTGCAAATTGTGACCTGACACGTAAATACTTACCAGACAAAGGCGACAGGTCACACAACGTAGCCTAATCCACTTTGTAAGACCCGTCGCTACTATCTAGCGATACTTTTTCAACAAACTCCTTAAAGTCCAATTTAATACAATAACAGAGAGAGTATACTCCCTGTGTTAGTTGTTCTTCTTAAAGTCCTCCAAAAACCCAGCTAGTTTTTCAACAGCCTCTAAACTGACCGCATTGTACGTTGAAACACGGATACCACCAACTGAGCGGTGACCTTTCAACCCGACAAAACCTGCTGTTTTAGCCTCACTAATCAACTTCTTTTCAAGTTCTTCATTTGGCAAACGCATTGTGATATTCATCCATGAACGGCTCTCCGATTCCGCTGTGCCCCGATAGTAATCAGGATAGAGGTCCATCAACTGGTAGATGCGTTCTTTCTTGGCTATATTAATCTTTTCGATCCCTTCCAAACCTCCAAGACTCTTGATCCACTCAAGAACTAACTTATAGACATAAACACCAAAAACGGGAGGTGTGTTATAGAGAGATTTTGAATCCGCATGTGTTTTATACTTAAACATTGTCGGCAAATCATCATTTGCTTTCTCAAGCATATCTTTGTGCATAATAACCAAAGTCATCCCTGCAGGTCCGATATTCTTCTGAGCACCTGCATAAATCATCGAAAACTTTGTAAAGTCGAGCTTTCGAGAGGCAATATCAGATGACATATCGCATATCAATGGTAATCCTTTTGAATCTGGCAGACGATGAAACTGGGTACCTTTGATTGTATTATTTGATGTATAATGCAGATAAGTAGCATCAGACGGAATATCCAATTCATCATCTCCAGGGATGTGTGAATAGTCAGACTCTTTGCCACTATATGCAACATGAGCTTCTCCAATGATCTTTGCTTCTTTGATTGCTTTACTTGACCACGTCCCTGTGTCGATATACACGCCTCTCTTTCCCTCTGCAAGGAAATTGAGGGGGATGAATGCAAACTGTGATGAGGCCCCACCTGTCATGAACAAAACATGATAGTCGTCATTTAGACCAAATATCTCTTTCGTCAATAAAATAGCTGTTTCATTAACTTCATCATACTCTACCGCACGATGTGAGCTTTCAATAATCGACATTCCTGAACCGCGATAGTCGAGCAATTCTTCTTGAATGGTTTTCAATACTGCAAGAGGAATCCCCGTCGGCCCTGCATTAAAGTTACATACTCTCTTAGACATCTTCTTCCCTCACTATCTGTAAGCTGTTCAAGATACAGGCTTTTCTTGCATTTCGTTTATATAATTACCTATTAGTCGTTCTACAATTTTCCCGATCCGCCCCATATTCTCTTTTGTAGAGGCACCAATGTGAGGAGTAAATATGCAGTTTGGAGCATTGATCAAAGGTGAATTCTCGGGAGGGTCAGTATTCCAAACATCAGTAGCATAACCTGCCAACTGTCCGCTTTTGAGAGCTTCAACAACATCATCTTCAACGATACAACCGCCACGACCAGTATTGATCAGGTAAGCACCATGCTTGAAGGACTTGAGTGTTTCTTTGTTAATTATCCCTTTGGTTGACTCCTGCAATGGAAGATGTATCGAAACATAGTCAGACCTGTTGAGCATATTTTCAAGTGTCGGGCAGAGTTCTACAAATTCAGAACCTTGAATGTGAGGGTTCCAACCCACGACATTCATAAAAAACGCTCTGGCCCGAAGAGCCATTCCCAACCCGATTCTACCTAAGCCAAGAATCCCGAGCGTTTTGCCAAATAACTCAGTCCTCTTCAGTTCTTTTTTAAGCCACTTCCCCTCTTTCATAGAAAGATCAGCACGGGCAATATGATTCGGCAGAGCTATCATAAGTGCAAAGGCCAATTCAGCAACAGCTGTTGTTGAGGCTTCTGCAGTATTTTTTACAATAATCCCCTTTTCAGAAGCATACACTTGATCAACATTATCGAGCCCGACTCCTCCTCGAATTACCATCCTCAGATTCGGAGAGGCATCAATATACTCGCGAGTAACCTTCGTTTTACTGCGAATAAGAATAATCTCAGCTTCTGACTGACGGCTCTTATCGGTAGTCACCTCTCCAAACGCTTTGAGCGTTTCATTGAGCTGGTCATCAAAAGCATCCGAAATCAATATCACCATCTTCTCTGTCCCTTCATCTTATATTTCAAGTAGGTTTACAACCATTCCACTTCGCAGTTTTGGTTCAAACCATGTTGATTTCGGAGGCATTACCTCGTTCGAATCGGCAACTGAAAGCAATTGTTCGACAGAAACTGGGTAGAGAGAGAAAGCAATATCATATCTGCCTGAATCAACGAGCCTCACTAACTCTTCGACACCTCGTATCCCACCGATAAAACCAACTCTCTTATCCGTCCTTAGGTCTTCAATTCCAAGTAAAGGCTCCAGCCAGTTTGCTGTCAATACAGCCGAATCAATCGAACCCGCAGGGCTATTACTATCAAATGAACCTTCTTTTGACTCTGCAATGAACCACTGTTTGTTACAGTACACACCAAATTGATACTGTTTGGATGGAACAATCTGTTTGTCAGACTTTGTCAAGGTAAATGTTTTTGAAATAACATTGGCAAGGTCATCACAATCCATCCCGTTCAAACCACTTACTACTCGATTGTAAGGAAGAATACGAAGTTGATCATCAGGAAATATAACATTGAGAAAATAGTTGTACGACTCATTTCCTGTGTGATTTGCATTCCTCTTCTGCATACGATCCGCAACTTCTGCTGCGGCTGCAGACCGATGATGCCCGTCGGCAATATATATGGCGGGCAGTTTACCAAAAGTCGATATCACACTTGCAATCTGCTCATCATCATTGACAATCCAAAATTCATGTCGCACTGCAGTATCATCATCAAAAGCATACTCAGGGACCTGCAAAGTAATTGCATCAAAAAGTGACTTTATCTCATCCTGTTGTCTGAAGATTGAGAAAACAGGGCCGACTTGTGCACCAACTTTTTCAATATGATCTGCACGATCAGATACTTTTTCAGGTCGTGTATGCTCATGCTTTTTGATAAGCCCTTGCTTGTATTCATCAACTGAAGTAAGTCCTACCAATCCTGTCTGACTCTTTCCACGCCACGATAATCGGTATAAGTAGAAACAATCTGTCTTATCCTGACACATAACCTGTTGTTTGATCATGTTGTCGAGATTTTCTTTCCCTCTTGAGTAGATTTCATCACTATAGAGAGATACGCCCTGCTCAAAATCAACTTCAGGTTTATTCACACGCAGAAAAGAGTTCGGGTTCCTCTTAACTAATTCACGTGCTTCATCACTTGAGAGCACATCATAGGGTGGAGATGCAACCTCCGCGACATAATCAGGGTGGGGTCGCAAACCACGAAATGGACGTATTAAAGACATATATATCTCCGTTATGTGACTATTTTCACAACGCGGAAATATACAGATTAAGCTAAAAAAACCAACAGATTTCGGACAGTTTGACAACAAATTACATACTCATACTGAGTACCACCTGCTCTCCGTTGTCCCTAAAAAATATCTTGCTTCTCCCTATCTGATTTCAACTCCAAGCATATCATAAATGTAACTCCACGTATCCACCAGTTCCTCGATTCGCTTGGATACTGGCTTTCCCTGACCATGTCCCGCTTTTGTTTCCAACCTGAGGAAAATCGGGTTTTTCGAGCCTGTCCGTGCTTGCATTATGGCAGTCATTTTTCGTGCATGAAGAGGGTGAACGCGACCATCCGACTCCGATGCTTTGAACAATACTGAAGGATATTTTACTCCGTTGACAACATGATGATATGGTGAGTAGGCATAGATATATTTGAATTGATCGGCATTATCAGAGGAACCATACTCAGGAATCCAAAGTTCTGCTATCAGGAATTTATGGTACCGAATCATATCCAACAACGGTACCGAACAGACCGCCGCTACACAAAGATCAGGTCGTTGAGTCACTACCGCGCCGATCAATAGTCCACCGTTGGAACCACCAGAAATAACGAGCCTCTCTTTGCTTGTATATCCCTTTTCGATCAAGTATTCCCCTGCCGAAATAAAATCATCGAAGCAGTTTTGCTTATTGGCTAGCATTCCGCCCTTATGCCACATTTCTCCAAACTCCCCTCCACCTCTGATTGCGGGATAGGCAAAAACTCCCCCAAGACTGAGGAAATAACCGATCGTACGAGAGAAAAAAGGTGTCGAATTTGAGTTGAAACCGCCATATCCATATAAATATGTTGGGTTATTACCATCTAAAGGCATCCCTTTGCGATGAATAACAAACATCGGTATTTTTGTAGAATCTTTGGAGGAATACCATACCTGTTGCACCGCAATATCATCAATGTCAATCCCTGCTTCGATCTGATCAATCTGTTTCAATTCCCCTGTTGTCAGATTATAACTAAAGATTGTTGTCGGCATATTAAATGTAGAGAAGTTCAGATAGAGCAAGTCTGAATCGATCTCGCCATGAATTGCATGTACCGAGCCTAATGCAGGCAGAGTTATTTCTTTACGCCCAGTTCCTTCCAATGAGAAAACCTCAACCGTAGAGTATGCATTTGTGAGTGAATTTGTCACTATCTTGTTTCCTGCGACGATAAATTCATCAATTGTTGATTCTCGCTCAGGAATAAGTTCCTGCCAATATTGAAAAGTCGGATGAGCATACGCACCTACCATAATACGATAGCGCGGTGCATTCTGATCGGTACGAATAATAAATCGGTCGTTGAGAGGAATAATATCAAAAGCCGCTTCCTGATTCTCATTAAGCGGGATAAACTCAGATGAAAAATCGGTAAGGCTTTTGTAGTAATGATACATTTTCGACCATCCTAAAAATACCGATGCGATCATATGCTTTCCGTTTGGAGACAGTGCCACAGAGCACCAAGCCGCCTTATCCTGTCCTTCTCCGAAGACAAGCGGATCATCCTCCCAACCCCCACCTATCTGATGATAGTAAACTCGACGGTAGTAGTCTTCATCCCCTTCAGGTACTTCACCGGGAGTAGCAAAACGAGTATAGTAAAATCCTCTGTTGTTTGGTACCCATGCAATCGAAGCGGCACGCGTATATGGAATTGTATCAGCTAACAATTCTTTCGTTTCAGAATTGATAATGTAGAGTGTCGATCGCTCCGATCCTGATGATGATTTTCCGAACGCTACGAAAGCACCGTCTGTTGACGGATACCACCAATCAAGAGCAACTGTGCCATCCTCAGAAAAAGTATTGGGATCCAACAGCACTTCGGGCTTACCGCTTCCTTTTGTAACAAATAAAACAGAATGATTCTGTCCCGCCTGACGGCGAGTTTGGAAATAGAATTTTCCATACTGAAAAGGAGTTCCAAACGTACTAAATGATAAAAAGTGCTTCATTTTCTTTTGGAGTTTCTCTCTACCTGGGAATTGTGTCACCCAATCTTGGAAGTATTTATTCTGAGCATCTGTCCAAGATTTGACCTCCACGGATTCGTTATCTTCAAGCCAGCGATATGGGTCTGCAATCGGGACACCATGCAAGGTATCAATGACATTATCGGCTCGTGTAACAGGTGGCTCTCCTGCGATCAGGAGTGAAGGAAAAACTAATGCAATAGATAGCACAAAGCAGATCGTTCGTCTTATAAACATATTGACCTCAATATATATAACTGTTCACACAGATAGAGTATTGTTTGATGGGGAATATAAATGACAATCACGACACTGCCAAGTTGATCTTTGGGCTGAAGAATTGGCAGGAATAAGAAAAAGGGCCAACATGCTGTTGACCCTTTCATGCTTGAAAGCGAGTAAGGAATTAGCTCATATGCTTGGAGACCAACTTGGTCATCTCAAACATAGACACTTTCTTCTTACCACCGAAGATCTTCTTCAATTTGTCATCGGCATTGATCATGCGACGATTCACTGAGTCTTGAAGTTTGTGCTTCTTGATATAGAGCCACAACTTCTTAGTTACTTCAGTGCGCGGGATCGCCTTGTTACCAACGACCGCTCCCAATGATTCAGATAGAGTCATCGGACGCATAAAAGCGGCATTAGGTTTTCTCTTAGCCTTCTTCTTTGCGACTTTTTTCTTTGTGACTTTTCTCTTGGTAGCCGCTTTACGAGTGGTCTTTTTTGCTGCAGCTTTACGAGTAGTCTTCTTTTTCGTCGCGGCTTTACGAGTCGTTTTCTTTTTCGTTGCGGCCTTGCGAGTCGTCTTTTTCTTTGTCGCAGCCTTACGAGTGGTCTTCTTCTTCGTCGCAGCTTTACGAGTCGTTTTCTTCTTTGTCGCAGCCTTACGAGTGGTCTTCTTAGCCGCGGCTTTCTTAGTTACCTTCTTCTTGGCGGCGGCTTTCTTTTTTGGTGCCGCTTTTTTCTTCGCCGTTTTCTTCTTCGCAGCCATTTGTTGCTCCTTTAACGTTAAGGTTTGTGTATGCTGCTATGCGTTTCTATGTTCATTGAAATTCACTTTTGATATTTATCATTCGATAAACATCCCTCTTACACCTATGAAATACAGGTATTAGAATTATTTGTGCAAGAAAAATTTTCAGTTTAGGAAGAAAAAAAACAACTTTTCCCCTATGAAAAAAGCTGATATTCAGAGGTACATTTGGTCGCATCAGACTTTTTTCAATTCGATAAGAGGTGCTTCGGGTGGACAACCAAGTCGAAATGGAAACCAATGCCCCATACCCGATGACGTATACAACTGTGATTTCCCTATGTAATAATGTCCCCAGAGATAGCGATGAGGCCAGATCTGTTCAAACGCTGAACGTCCCATAAACCCGACTTGACCTCCATGCGTATGCCCTGCAAGAGTCATATCTACCCCTACCGATGATGCATAATCAAGTGCATCAGGTCTATGACTCAAGAGGAGTGTAAATATATCGTTGCCCGCTCCTGCTAATGTCTTGTCGATACCTTTTTGGTAAAACTCGGGACCATTTCCACCAAGGAATCTCGGATCATCCAAACCGCCAAGATAGAAGCATGCAGTCCCCGATTGAAGAGTAAGTCCCTCATTTACCAAAAGTCTGACTGGTGATCGGTCATATACCTGCCTCACTCTGGCTACTCCACGAAAGTATTCATGGTTCCCCAGAGTACCGAAGCACCCGTATTGCGCGCCGAGTTGATCGACCATAGCCAACGCATCAGGAAGCAGACTGGTATCATCGGCAATGTCGCCCGTAAGAACAATCATGTCAGGAGAAAATGAAGATGCCTTCGAAAGTGTTTCTTCCAGATCCCCTAGAGTTACATAATGACGCAAATGTATATCTGAGAGATGAAGAATACGAAGTCCATCGAATTCATTGGGCAGGTGTTCAAAGAACAGCTTTTTCTTCTCGACCCTCGCGCCTGCAAAAGCACGAGTTACTCCGCCTAAGGCAGTAGATGTTGTAATCAATGGGAGAGCAACTGCTGTTCCTTTGAGAAATATCCTTCTTTCTCCATTGACTGCGCCGTTTACTCTTTGACGCTTCGAATCGAAACGCTCAGCTATCCAACGCATGAAATGCACAACACCTGATAGAGGGAGAGATGCCATCAAAGCAACCAACATGACAGTCATGACGATTGCCCAGATAGCCGAGGCTGAAGTTAGCCAGTTGATCTGATAGTATTCACTCAATCCCCATAGCAAGACCGATAACGTTCCTAATAGAGGCAAAAGATAAGCAGTTCTACGAACAGCGGTTTTCTCCCACCAACTCTTATTCAGGAACCGTAGTAATAATAGTTCTATACCACCGAAGAAAAGCATCACTATTGTTGCAAACAGAAGCGGAATAAAATTTCTCATTCGTCGAATGCCTTGCCTATCAAAAGGGAAATGCTTCTCAGTTGTCTATTCTTATACGGAACTTTTGCTTCAGAAGTAACTCAATTTATACAGGTAAATCAAAAAAATAATCAGAATTGTCCGCTTGCGGACCTGTGACAACACTGACACAATAACGTATAAAAGAAAAGGCGACAGGTCACATAAAGTGGCTAAAGCAACTTTGCAAGACCCGTCGCAACTATCTAATTCACGTCATTGCGAGCGGAGCGAAGTAATCTCATCCCTTACGATCTACGAGATCGCCACGTCGCTATCGCTCCTCGCGATGACGACAATGATGACGAAAACATCAATATTGTGTCATGTCTTGATCTGCCTTGACAGATTGTGACATGACACACAACTGTACCCCACCAAGAGACCTTGTGGTGGGGTACAATAAAGCTCTTCTATACTAAACGTGAGATCAATCCCAGACGACACACAGAGAGATTTTAGAGCGGGACGGTTAAGATTCTTCTTCTTAGTCCTCCTATTCGCTTAGTAAAGGGTGAACTCTGCACCGTTCATAATAATATGACGAATCCATCCCCTTTTCTAGGGCCATTTGATATGCGCGTCGTGCCGCTTTGTACTGTTGAGAATCAAGATACTGATCTCCAAAATTGAGATAAATCAGGTAATCACTCTTTGCTATAGAGAAGTGCTTTTCAAGATACTGCATTGAATGCGATACATCCCCTTCGGACAAATAAATCGTGGCCACACCTGCTAGAGCATTTGTTTGGGTACTATCAATATCAATAGCACGAAGAAGAAGCTCTTTGGCTTTGTTAGACTCCCCTTTCAAATACAAAGCTGATCCCATATTATCAAGTATTTGGGCATTATTTGGGTTCAAACCGTTTGCTATATCCAATAGTACTAGTGCAGTATCAATCTGTCTTAATTGAAGGTGTCCTAAGCTAAGATTCACATATGCACTCCAATAGACTGGATTGATTGCTATAGCTCGCTCTAACATTGGTATTGCCTGCCTTGCTTTTCCTTGAGTGATAAGTGACAGGGCATTATCATTAAGAAGCTTTTCTGGGTATCGCTTATCACGTTCATGTATGGTGGCCAATGCAGTTATTGAGTCACATTTCTGTTCATAATATTCAACGAGAAGGTGCCAAGCATTGCGACTTCGCGCTTTATCCAATTCGAGGTAATCCTTAAAGTGACGTATACTTTGCCTCGGAGAAGCAAATACATAAACCCTGCTTCCCAAGATTATTGTATTTACTACTAGTATTAGAACAACTGATGTGATTTGAGTTCTCCTTAACACTTTCCCCCTCAACAAGTAAATGAAGATAAATATAGCAATTGGGACCCCGACAATAGAAAAGAGATCCCAGTTTCTGGGCATACCAATACCAGGATTCAAAACAAATACTGTCAAAAGTGCAACAATGCATTGGATAAAAAGAAATGTCCCTACTCTACTCTTAAGAAAGCTTGAGAGCTCTGCCCAACGAAGTTGGAATATGAAAATAGCTATCCCGGGAAACAAGAGGATCAATAAATTGAAGAGACCGGCAAAATGTTTTTTTGAAAACAACCAATCATTGTCGACTGTGAATTGATCAGGGATGATCGGCAATAATACAAACGTGAAAAAATAGTCAGACTGCCGAATTATTATGTAACATAGAATTCCAATGACAAGAATGGTGCTGTAAATCAGAATCTTTGTTCTTGTTCGAACGTGTTTAAGTTTCTTGCCAAGTGCTAAGTCAGAAAAGAGGAGATAAGATAGCCCGGGTGTGAGCAAAAGACCAAAGATATGAAAAAAAACTGCAAGAATAACAATTGGGATGAGGTATACTGAAGTGAATTTCTTCAACGAAGATAAAACCCCTAATAGCGTACAGATCACAACAAAAGACATGAGAAGCGCATAATTTTCGACATATCCGAAAAAAAGTAACATATAGCCCGCAGAAAGCACTCCCCAAGTAAAGAAAAGTCGTCGCACATTATCATCAAAAAGCCTTTGGGCAGATAGAAAAGTCACAAGAATAATAATCAATCCACTAGAAACAGCAGTGATCCGATACGAGAACAGTGCATCTACAATCCCATTCCCACCAACGAATTCATACAATATCTTTTGAATATAGGTTGCACCAACATCCCATTGCTTGACTGGGTCAATATTATTGGACAACCTTGAAAGAAGCTCATAACCATCACCGAGAAAATGTGTTTCTGTTCTGCCTACTACAAACGCAATCAAGAATAGGAAAGTCACGATTATGTAGAAAAGGACGGGTATTTTTTCAGCAGGTTCTTCTACATCACTTGAAGCTGATAATTGTATCCCTATTCTTGTTGGGTATAATATGACAAGTAAGCCTGAAACCGCTGTTATGAGAAGAAGCGTGATCTTAGCTGTAAGAGAAAGGTACAACCACCAGTTTATGCCCCACAAATGAAGCCCGTTAAAAAACGATCCTGCAGTTACTAATAAAATGATTATAAGATAACCTGTGAAGACCCTTTTTTCGGAACTCCGGCCTCCTTTATCAGTATTATTGATTCGGTTTTTCCCTGCCAAGCCTTGCTCCCCGCACTTATAACTACAACTCTTTCAACTTCTTTATCTTTTCAACGAGTTCTTTCGCTTCACGTTTAGACAACCCTTGAGTTACTAAGTCTTCAACAGACAGATTACAATTTAAGAACAGTGATCGTATTGCTTTCAATTCAAGACCTGAAAAGTGCATCGCACTAAACGTGTAATCATAAAATGCTTCATACGCTATCGGACAAATCTGCCTTACAATGTCAGCTATAACATCAGCATAAACACGAATCTCCATCTGTGAATGTGAGTCCATCCGCAAACGTAAAAAATGAAACAAATTGTGCAGATCTATCTTCCAGTACCACTCAGTATACATCGAAAGTGGTAAATTGATTCTTGCCAACTCACGTGCCAATCCAGTTTCAACAAACTTGTCGTAGTTGGCGTATGAATCTTTCTGAGATGATTGCAAGTAGCCGAGAAGTTCGTTTTTCAACTCCTGTGGCACCTCTTTTTCAGAACGTCCCTGTTTGTTCACAGTCGATTGAAAGCGGATATCCTCGTTCTTAGGTAAGTAGAACTCCTCTTTCATCACCGAATAGCGACCTGAGTATTCATTGACATTGGCCGTACGATGGCGAATCCATTGCCGTGCGACAAAAATAGGTAGCTTAACATGAAACTTAAATTCGACCATTTCAAACGGAGAAGTATGACGGTGACGCATCAAATATCGAATCAAACCTCGATCTTCTGATACCTTTTTGGTCCCATCGCCATAACTAACTCGTGCGGCTTGTACAATCGCAGAATCACTACCCATATAATCAACAAGGCGCACAAATCCATGATCGAGCACCGGAAACTCTTTGCCGATAAGACCTTCGGCTTGCTTATCTATATCGCTATCCATGCCTGTCCTGTCTATTTGCTGGTTTAAGTGCAGAATATAGTCAGGAATCTGAGAACCCGCAAGTTCTGCTGACATGATCTGTCAGTCTTCCATTCTATATTCGGTTAGTTGAAAAATAGAAAGCTGAATCGTCATCACGAACGGAGGAAGCAATCTCTGTACGTATGTAAAAGCGTGATAACAAAGTAATTCTACTCTACGTGATGGCAACAGGTTTGTTTTCAACAAGTTATATAGCAAAAACTTAGATGAAGAAAGGGAGACAGGTTGTGGGATACCTTACAGAAAAGGGGATAGTGCCAATGTTAAGTCGTTCACGATTACGATTCTTTGTTTTTGAACAGATTGGAGAAAAACAATGGAAACTGATTCTAACTCCATTGTATGCTGAGCTTTTTGATTCAAAGCTGAGTGACATTATTACGGGACAAACTTCAAGCTGGCTTCAATCACGAAGCGGGGGAACGAAACTAATCATCTTTGACAAATTACAAGCTAAAGATATTCTGAGAATAGAGCAATTTATTTCAGATTATAAACAGTTTATACTTCTTGGGAAAAGCTGTTCTATCGAACCTCTGTTTGGTAATGAATTAGATTCAATTATAGCGCTTGATTATGACTTTTGCAACCAACGTTGGGGAATACGAACCAATGTTGGAGAACTTAAATATCAGGCAAAATTCAAAAAAGATATTTCTTCAGCTGATACGCTGTCGGTCAAAATGTCAAAGGCTCTGCCACGACTACCTGAATTAACAATCCGAAAGAGCTTGCGGTTGACATATGTACCAACTTACACAAGTAGAAAGTATGATCTTGCTCGCTACCTAACACAAACAATAGCGGAGCGTTTGTATAATGAGAACCCTGTTTTGCCGACAGATATGATCGTCCATCCACAACTCCTGAAGAGAATTCCCAAATTCAGAGATCTTAAAATTGAGGAAAAAATCAAGATGTGGGAAGAACTCTATCAGAATAATGGTGTGTTGTTAGGTGATTCAATTAGTGGATGTGATGTTGTTATCATTGACGATATTTATCAGTCTGGTGTGACTCTTTGGTCGTATGCCAGACTCTTAAAAAGTCTTGGTGCGGCTTCTGTACACGCCCTCGTATGTGAAAAGACATGGAGTGATCATGACAACAGATGATGATATCGCTTTTACCTGCCTAAAGTACTCTCTTTGATTAATTTTTTATATGATCATTTAGACATAAAAAACCCCGGCCTAAACCAGGGTTTCTATAGACCCCTTTTCACCAAGTCGATAGCACTAACAGCCGATAGCAAAGTGCTTAACTGCTTGTAACAATTATATCGACAAAAAACGACAATACCTTTAGGTCGTATAGATCGTATTGATAATTCCGCCAGACAATTCGTGTGTAATCTTCTATACTCAGAAATGTGACATTATCATGTCGTATATATGTAGTAAGCTGTTGCGTTTTACCGCTTTGCAGATTATGTTATCGGACTTGAAATTATAATCAGGAGGAAAGAATGTCCGCACAGGAATCATACAATGAACTGACACGCATTTGCAGAGAAGTTGCTCTCATCTACTCGAGCTATGCCGTATTAAGTTGGGACCAACATACTTATATGCCACCAGCAGGCATTAGCTTCCGAGCAGAACAACTTGGAATGCTCTCAAGTACCGGTCATAAAAAATTTACCGATCCGAAAGTTGGCGATCTCCTCTCGAATCTCGAGCAGTCGGATTTAGCCAAAGGGGACACCCCCGAATCTGCTAATATTCGAGAGCTTCGCCATGCCTACGATAAACAAACTAAACTACCGACTGAACTCGTCGAAGAGATCACAAAGACAACATCGATGGCTCATGAAGCGTGGGCAAAAGCGCGCAAAGAATCAGACTTCAGCCAGTTTGAACCATGGCTCGCTAAAGTGATAAACCTTATGCAACAGAAAGCTGATGCGTATGGTTTTGAAGGGGAGAGATATAATGCGTTGTTAGATGATTATGAAACGGGTGCGACAGTTACCGATGTTGAAAATGTCTTCGCATCACTTCGCGATGAACTAGTTACCTTGCTTCAAAAAATCAAGGACGCACCTAAGCAACCTGATAAATCGATAGTCGAACGCCCCTACGATGTCAAACTACAGGAGATCTTCGGCAAATCTGTTGCCTTGGCTATGGGTTTTGATTTTGATTCGGGACGACTCGATATTACAACTCATCCATTCTGCACTGGAATCGGAATTGGAGATACACGTATTCTCACTCGTTACAATCCGAATCGTCTTAATGATGCTCTTTTTGGCACAATGCACGAAGCTGGACATGGGCTGTATGAAATGGGATTGCCAAAAGATAAATACTTTGGCCTTCCTATGAGTCAGTCGATCTCCTTGGGAATTCACGAATCACAGTCACGTATGTGGGAAAATCAAGTCGGCAGATCAAAACCGTTTTGGGAATACTTCTTCCCACAAGCACAAAGGCTATTCCGTGACTCACTCGGTTCGGTCACTCTTGATGAGTTTTATGGTGCAATCAACGATGTACGTCCATCGTATATTCGAGTAGAAGCTGATGAAGCGACATACAACTTGCATATTCTTCTTCGCTTTGAGATGGAGCGTGCGCTCCTCAACGGTGATTTGAAACCTGCTGATGTACCAGGTGAATGGAATAGCAGATTCAAAAAGTATTTCGGTATTGAAGTAGACAAAGATTCCAACGGATGTTTGCAAGATGTGCACTGGTCGGCTGGATTGGTCGGATATTTTCCGACCTATACGCTCGGGAATCTCTATTCTGCACAATTCTTCAATCAGGCAGACAAAGAGCTTGATGATCTCGAAGGGCAATTCCGTCGAGGAGAGTATCTTGGCTTGAGAGAATGGCTAAGAGAAAAGATTCATCAACATGGCCAACGTTACAGGGCAAATGATCTCTGTAAACGAATCACAGGGTCAGGCTTGGATCATAAGCCATTGGTAACATATATGAACAAGAAATACGGAGATATCTACGGCTTTTAGCTTAGTACATAAATCTCTGTAAATATAGAAAACCGGCAGTTATCATTATTGCCGGTTTTTTTAATTATTGCCGATTATTCCCTCATAAATCAAATAGGGAATCAAAATATAGAGAATAGTATCACGGATAAGATAGAATATGATAAACAGAGCAATCGCTTTCCAGCCCATTGCACGTACTTCCTTCCAAGATCGTGGAAATTTAAGGAACCGTCGCCGTTTCTTTACTTCAGGCTCCTCGGAGTTTGATCGGCTCTCTTCTTTGTTGTCACTCACCATTGGTAATCACTCTTTACTATTAGTAATCTCTACACAAGCATAGTACAAAAGCGTACCAGAGATGGCAACCGGTGAATCATCCCCATACCCAAAGAATGGCTGAAGAATAGGTTTTCTGAAACAAATGAGATTTTTTGATACTAACAGCCATAATTTAGTATCAAAAAAGGGGGTAGTCCCCTTTTTTTCTGTTTGATTAGTCAACCCTAAACGACCAAATTAAGCGGAGATTAATCTCCTGATATGAAAAACAGAAAATTGGAAGCAAATAAAGTACGATGCGAATAATCTTGATTGGTGGTGGAGTTGTTGGTTCGAGTCTTGCAGAGCAATTGTTACGAGACGGCCACACCCTTTCTCTGGTTGAACAGGATGCAAAACTCTGTCAACTAATTGGTGAAAAACTTGATCTTCAGATAATCAATGGCTCAGGGTCATCCCCTGATATTCTTCATCTCGCAGGCATACAGGATGCCAATATGGTCCTTGCAGTTACGCCTAATAATGAAGTCAACCTGATAACCTGTGCGATTGCGGCTCAATTTGATGTTCCTCGAAGAATCGCCAGACTTCGCGGAAATGAGTTTTCCGAAACGGGTGGGTTGATTGATCTTGCTCGTCTCGGCGTAACATCAGTCATTCATCCAGAGGAAGCACTGGTCGATCAGATTATTCAATACATTGAAACTCCGGGTGCTATTGAATCAGCTAACTTTGAGCAGGGACGAATTCTGATGCGAGGGTATCAGATTACCGAAGAGATGGAATTAACTGGTAAAACTCCTCGCGAGATCCGTGAAGCAATTACTCCCAATGTTGTCCTTTTTGCCGCTTTAGTACGACGTGGGGAAGGGATGATTCCTGATGGTGATACTCGTTTTGAAGCGGGAGACATTGTGTATACTCTTTTCCCTCGTGAGTCGATGCCACGATTCCTTTCCTTAGTCGGGCAAGAACATAAACAGAATAGAAAAATAATCATAACAGGCGACTCTTTCTCAACCCTTGAATTAATTAGACAGTTAGATAAAACTGAGCACCATGTAACACTTGTTGATCCAAGTATAGAGCATGCAGAAAAGGTGGCGGAGGTCCTTGATTCAGTTGAAGTACTCCATGGTGATTGTACAGATGCTGATCTGTTGCGTGAATTGAATGTTGATACTGCTTCATTTTTTGTTTCTGCTTCTGATGAACCTGACTACAATATGCTTTCCGCACTATTGGCTAAAGCTGAAGGTGCGAAGGAGGTAATTGCAATAGCTCCTGAGTCACGTCATGAAAAACTATTCAGATCAATCGGTATAGATCATGTGGTAAATCCGCGAAGTATTACTGCCCGTGAAATCTTGGAGAATATCTCAAGAGGTCATATAGGAGCAGTAGTAAAGCTCTCAAATGTTGATATTGAGGCGATTCGTTTCACTGTTGAAGAGGACTGTGATGTCGCAGGAATGTCGGTGAAGAAGATGGCTCGCAAACTGAAAAAAGGTTCGATAATTGGTGTGATTGTTCGTAGTGAGACGATGATTCTCCCTGATGGGGAAACTGTGTTGGAAACAGGAGATCATGTTATTATGATAACACGTCACAAGAACCTGCCAACAATCGGTAAGCTCTTCAAACCAAAATCGGGTAAAAAGAACTAATTCATTATGCATAAAACTGCCGTCGGGTACGCATTAGGTAAATTGTTCCAGGTGATGGGAGTCGTCCTCTTACTTCCTATGGGTATTGCTATATGGGATAATCGAGGCTTCTCACTGATT
>JAJRUL010000157.1 GCA_024277795.1 Candidatus Zixiibacteriota bacterium | reverse complement strand
GATTAATTTTGGCCCAATCTTCATAGTCCTCCACCTTCCATGAATTAAAACTCATTATTACTCACAAGTCGTGTCTCAGAATCACAAACTTTTTTACTTTCTTGTATGTATAGTTCAAGATTGATACTCAAACTCTGCTTAGAGCATGTCTCTCACTCACAGAACATATCGGAAGTTATCTATGATTATTTAATAATTATTCCTGTCCTTTCTTTGAACTGTGCTATATCAACATCTTTGACAGCGGGAAACATACATATACAATTGATCATATTTTTTACAAAAAAGAGCAATGCACAAACACCGCTCTTTTATAGTATGTAATTCCAACTATTATGATCCTCAAAAACTGGCAACTAATTGTAACAGAGTCTTATTCTTATCACTATTCTCATTGAGGACCTGTTCTGCCCGTATCTCTAGCCCTTCATCAATAACATATCCTGCACCAACTGAGGATTCACTATTTGAACTGTATCCTTGTGGTTGATAGGCACCATATCGTCCAACTAAAAAGCCCCATGAAGTATTGTATGTCATCTGTATGTAATACCCTTGTACATCCTGTGGAGCAACCGACTTGTTAGCAGAATGATAAATATATTCACCCTTCAAATGAAAGTCTCCGACTGACATCTGTATATCTCCCCCACCAATCATCATCTCTGTTTGAGAAGAAGCATTCAATCCCAAGGCAAAAGAGCTTCCGAATTCCAACCAATCAATTGGTGTGATACCAATTCTTGTACCGAAAGCATCAACAGGTGAGGTGTCAACCTCTTCGTATGTCGTAACTCCCAAGGCAAGAGTCTGTGCATTATCAATAACTTCTGCACTTGACTCAAAACCATTCACCCAATAACCAACAAAATTGCCATACTTCATATCCAGACCAACTTGCACCCCAAAATCATTCCAACCACCATGAGAAAGATCAACTATGACTGGGGCAGTAACGAGTTTCCGATCTGATGACGGGTAAAAATTGTAATCAATACCAAATGGTACATCAAATTGACCTGCTACTATATATGAATGATCGACAGTCGAATTAGCAAGGAGATGACTCTCATCTTCATTTGTTGAGAAGTGAATATCAATGATCGCCGCCCCTAATTCAAAATTGCCCGTTTCATTGTTATATGCTATAGCGACCTCTGCACCTGTATGTTCTGACAGTTCTCTGGTCAAATCAAGTTCAGCCTGTCCAAGCCCAAACTCTGCTTTATCAGAAACATGTGATTGATGACCAGCTTGAACATCTACAAATCCTGAAAACTCGATATCGCCAAACTGTTTTTCTGCTCCTTCGCTCTTATCTGATGGCACCATATTCATAGATACTTCATCATGATCCCAATCTATAGCCGGATTCAGCGACACAAATTGTCTGTTATTATTCTTTTGAGTATTGTTTAGTAGATTTTCTGCTTTGAGATACTCTATATCATTCAGCAACGACGCAAAATCATCCGCCGTAATTTGCTGTTCCTGATTATGTTTGATGAGTCGTGCAACCTGCTGTTCTAGTGTAGACAATCTCTGCTGAAACTTTTGCAACGCTGTTGCACGTGTCGTTGTATCATGATTGTCCATCTGTTTTATTTTCGACTTAAGTGCTTCAACCTCCTTGAACATTTGATTGTAATTCTGTGCATTGACATTGCTATACATAGCAGTCATCATTAACATAATCACAACAACCGTAGATATTCTTATTTGAAGTCGATACATACAAACTCCTCCCTCTAGCAATGATTCCTTCACCGTTCCGCTTGTTCCGCTTTACCTATTGGCAAACCTGATGCCAGAATGTTGAGTTTGCTTGTATCTTATTTCAGCACAAAAGATTATGAGGATTTTCATAAAACTAATGAGGGGAAACTGGAAAAATAATAGGGATCAATATCCATATATCAATGAAGCACAACAACAATAAGAGATATACATAACCATTTTTATCGTACAATGGAGAGGCAAAATAAGCCCTCTATACCAAGCGGTATAGAGGGCTTATCATTTACAGATAGATCAACTACTTAGTTGTTCTGATATTCTTCAACAAGTGTTTTATAGCGATTCACTAACTGCACAGTTTGGTCTGATGTTGGTGCTTCTGCCTGAATTGCAAAAGCGGCAGAAAATTGATCGGGAATAACTAAAACCCAGCCTGCATCCTCTTTAATTCTTACTCCATCGATAAGCTGACGTTCTTTATCTTCAGAACCGAGAATGAGCTTTCTCATTACCATCCCTTTTTTTGACCAAGGGCATGGAACCGACAGCGATTCACGAACAAGGTGGGCAAACCGTTGTTGTAAATCACCGAACCTGCTCTTTGTTGCGGCTAACATCTCCAAGATTTTTACAGTAGCAAGCATTGCATCAGCGCCCATCTGAAAACCTGAGAAGATAAATCCGCCACGAGTACCACCTACAAAATCGACTGCCCCTCGTCTGAATATCTCCATCATTGACAGATGATCATTAGCCACACGAATAACTTCAACATTGTACTCAGACGCAATCTCCTCCACCCCCATTGATGATCCAACGGGAACTGCTATTTTCTTCACCGAATGCGTACGTAAATACAGATCAGTCATCATCAACAATAACAGTTGGCCATCAATTGGATTACCTTGTTCATCCACAAGCAACAGTTTCTCAGCCGATGGATTCAGGAGAAAACCGACATCAGCATGAAGAGATTTTACAATTTCAGACAACTGCACCATAGCTTTTGCATCTTCTTCAGGAGAGGTGGAAAACTTACGTGGATTCAAACTGGCGTTTAACTCTACCGATGATACACCTAACTCAGAAAATAGTGTTGGGAATATCTGACTCGAAGCTCCGTTAGAATGATCAATAATCACTTTAAAGCCGGCTCTTCGAATTAAGTCGACATCCGTATCTCTCAGGAATTCATCACGGTACCCCTCAAGAACTCGAATCGGTTGGTCTAAGTGGCCAATATTGTCAATTGATGCACGTTCAAATTCTTCCCCGAAGTAGAGTCGTTCTATTTTCTTAAGCTTTGCAGTCGGCATATCAAGACCTGAACCGTCAAACACAATGATATCAATCTGACGATAATCAGTTGGATTGTGACGAACATAAACTCCAGCGGCGTATTTCCCTCGATGTAACCCGTATCTTACAACAGGAATTGGGTGTGTTTCAAGATCGGCAACATTGACACCTGCAGCGAGAAACCCAGCCATAAGACCGCGCTTTAACAAGCGTGAAGTATCAGACGCATCTCTGCTGATAACAACCTCACTACCCGCGCCAAGGAAAGCTCCAAAAGCGGCCCCGACTTTTACCGTCATTTCAGGGGTTATTTCAGTCAATGCCAATCCAGTTATTTTTGACTTAGTGAATAATTCTCTGTTCCAACGATCCCCCCAAACCATCGAAGTTGAAACTGTCGCTCCTTCATCAATTGTTTTTCCAGGCCATATCTTGCAGTTTGCCTTCACCGTTGCGAAGTCACCGATCGTCGTATCATCTGAAACAATCACATCATCTAATAATTGTACATTCCGACCTAGGTGTGCATTGTTACAAACAACCGAACTTGAGAGTGTACACTTATGTCCAATCGTGCAATCACCCCATATAATTGTGTTAGTCAAACGACTCATCGCACCAATCCGACTTCTCGCACCGACAACACAGTTATGAAGAATTGCCCCAGCTTCGATGTGCACATCATCCGCTAAGACAACTTTACCATTGAATACAACATCTTCATCGACATGAACGTTGTTCCCACGGAAGATTGTTGCTTCTTCAGTTTGTTCAACAGGCATTGGTATGTTCATATTAAGCTGATTCGCAAACCAATCCACATGAACCCGACGATATTCATCAACATTCCCAACATCCTTCCAGTATCCCTCAAGGATATTACCAAAAAGTCCCATCTTGCGTGAAAGCATCAAAGGAAACAGGTTCTGGCTGAAATCAAAATTCGTTTGTGGAGGTATAAGATTCAGAGCGGATGGTTCCAAAATATAGATTCCTGCGTTGATTGTATCAGAAAATGCTTCCCCCCAACTCGGTTTTTCTAAGAATCTCGTTATTCTTCCGTCACCATCAGTAATAACAATACCATATGCAAGAGGGTTCTCTACCCGAGTAAGGAAAATTGTGGCATCAGCCTGCTTTTCATTGTGCCAATTCATCGCATTGGAAAGATCAAAATCAGTCACAAGGTCGCCTGATATTATCAATAGCGATTCATCACTTGAGTTATGAGCAAAACGAACCGCACCTGCCGTACCGTAATCATCATCAGGCTGAGCATAGTCCATCTTGACACCAAATCGGGAACCATCTTCGAAGTGGTTTCTGATTTTGTCTGGCTGAAAATAGAGTAGAGATGTAATATCAGTGATATTATGAGAGGCAAGAAGCCGTACAACATGTTCCAT
>JAJRUL010000156.1 GCA_024277795.1 Candidatus Zixiibacteriota bacterium | reverse complement strand
AGACCCAACGTTCCCAAAACCTTGCACAGCAGCTGTTGCATCCTGCAAAGATAAACCGACATGCTTTGCCGCTTCACGAACACAAAGCATAACGCCTCGCCCTGTCGCTTCAACACGACCGAGCGATCCGCCAATGATTGTTGGCTTACCCGTCACACATGCAGGTACAGCATGAGAAGCACGCATCGAATAGGTATCCATAAACCAGCCCATAGCTTTCGGACCAGTCCCGACATCAGGTGCGGGAACATCACTCTCAGGACCGAAGAGATCAATTAAATCAGCAACATATCGGCGGGTAAGTCGCTCCAACTCCCCTTCAGAAAGTTTCTGAGGATCAACAACAATACCGCCTTTCCCCCCACCAAAGGGGATATTAACTACCGCACATTTCCAAGTCATCCATGAAGCCAAAGCCTGCACTTCATCTAAATTAACACCGGGATGAAAACGAATTCCTCCCTTAGCAGGTCCGCGTGCAACAGAATGCTGGACACGATATCCGACGAATATCTTATATGACCCGTCATCCATCCGAACAGGCAAATTGACTATTGTACTGCGTCTGGGGAGCTTTATAAACTCAAGTAATGTCTGATCAAGTTTCAGAAGATCTGCGGCAGTATCAAACTGCTTCATAACATTACCAAACACGGATATTGGAAGAGTTTTATTCTTGCGTTGCACAAGTCTGCGCGAGTGCTTCGCTCTTGAGTTAGTCGATTTTTTGGTCGTCGATTTAGTTGCCTTTTTCGGCATGGATTGTCTTCCTCTTCAATTGAGTGCCCTTCCTCAAAGCTGAAACAGCATTTGAGTTCAGATCATAAAATCGCCACAACTTATCGAGACCTGAAGAAATCCCAATCCTCTGAGAAGTCGCGACATGTATTGTCTCATTTTTTCGGTTTTCAAGATACAGACGGTCTCCAGTCAGATCAAGACCATTTTCTGATAAGCCAAGATTGAAAGCCCGACAAAATTTACCCGGCCCGCTGAGAAGTTTAGATCGCTTGGCTTCATTATGTG
The DNA here is from genome assembly GCA_024277795.1 of Candidatus Zixiibacteriota bacterium. Taxonomy (GTDB): domain Bacteria; phylum Zixibacteria; class MSB-5A5; order GN15; family FEB-12; genus JAJRUL01. The sequence continues at coordinate 6,606 of JAJRUL010000156.1, read as the reverse complement.
GATTCAGCATTAATTCAAACCCGTCGATCGGTTCAGCCGCCCTTAATAGAACTGCTGAGGGCTTCCCTTCAGGTTCTGTCACAAAGTTAAGACAGTGATACATGCCGTAAATGAGATAAATATAAGCATAGCCTGGCTTTCCAAACATCACAGCATTACGCTTAGTTCTACCCCGTGAAGCATGACAAGCAGGGTCATCCTCACCAATATAGGCCTCAACTTCAACAATCCGCCCCGACATAAGCCCCGCATCTGAACGATAGACAATATACTTACCAATCAGGTCAGAGGCGACTTCCAGAGTCGGTCGATCATAAAAGGATCGTGACAACTTTCCTGCTCGAATGGCAGAGGGAGAACACGTCATTCTTCACAAACGACAATCGGGTTAGGAATTAGAGCACGGGCACCATCAAAATCAAAGCCAACATCTTGCGGTCGATGTGCGTCTGATCCTGTTCGGTATAAATCAACCCCCGCCCGTACTGCCGCATTGACTATTTTCATCGACGGATAGAAATCATCTATCCCATGTCGTTGGGCTGCTGTGTTGACTTCAAGCCCAACCCCTGCATTCTTCAACACCTCAAGAAAATCTCGGATGTATGGTTCATGCGCCTCCTTGATGTCATCACCATAAACCCCCAACCCGTAACGTCTATAATAATCAAGGTGGGCAATGGTATCAAACAAGCCGGTCTTAGCCGCTCTTGTTGCGTGCTCAAAGAAACCTTGCACCAACTGATCAAGAGTCAGTTTGCTGAGGTGTTTTTCATAATTCGGTGAACAGATACATACTTCGCCAACATTATGAATTCCACATAAGACATAATCAAAAGGGAAACGCTGTTTCAATGCTAGTGTCGATTCTTCACACCCGTCCCACCAACCGATCTCCACTCCGAGCTTGACTGATAATCCCTGCGGAAAGTATGTATCATGAGCGCGCAGAACATCATCAACATATCGCTGAAGCAGGTCAGGTGAAGTAGGCATGATCTTACCGTCTATTCGTATCTGAGCATCAGGTGATGAGCTATTTGGCTTGTCTTCATAGTGTGTTGTAAAACAGAGTTCCGCTAATCCTCGCTGGATTGCCGCCTCACAGTATTCATCAATAGTCCCCTCAGCATCAACTGAGTAATCGCAATGACAGTGATAATCAGCAAGCCCGATTGTCTCTAATCGAGATATATTCAGATGTTCAGGCATACAGCCCACCTTGCAGAAATGGGTTATTCGCTCTTTCAGACCCGACAGTAGTTTGAGGTCCATGTCCGGGGTAACAAACGACTGAATCAGGAAGAGTCAATATCTTTGTCTGAATCGAAGATAACAACTGCTCATGCGATGACCCTGGGAAATCGGTCCGTCCGATCGATCCGAAAAAAAGCGTGTCACCTGAAAATAAAATACCCGACTCCTCCTCAAAATAACACACTCCCGCAGGCGTATGCCCGGGAGTCGACAATGCTTTAAGCGACAGGTTTCCCACAGAAAACACCTGCTCATCCTGCAGTAGATGCTCAGGATTCGATGCGGTAACAGGTTGACCGTAAGAACTCGAAAGATTCAAAGTAGGGTCAGCCAACATCGGCTCCTCCCCCTTGCCTATCACCAAAGGAATCGAAAAGTGTTCTTTTATTTCTGTCACACCTGCAATATGATCCCCGTGCCCATGAGTCAGTAAGATCGCCTTAGGTTTCACATCGAGACGTGCGATTTCCGATATAATGCCTTTCGCTTCATCACCCGGATCAATGATGAATCCATCACCGCTTTCCTCATTCCACCAGAGGTAACAGTTAACCTGAAAAGGACCTACTACAATAGTATGTATCTTCATAATTGGTTGCCAAGATACGACAGAGGTTCAGACTGTCAACTCTCTTTTGTCGTGCATTTTTTAATAGATATCATGTGAAAAAAGTAACATCATAGAGTGAAAGCCGTTGACTGACTACTACGGCTATCCTATATTTTGGCCTCTTTAAAGGAGAGGGATTGAAGCATATATGATCGGCGAAATAAAAAACCAATTTCCGGAACTAAAAGAACGCCTCAACAAACTAGCGAGGTATCTTTGACTTATCCAATCGTGAAAAACAGATAGCTGTTCTGGAGGAAAAAACCGCACAGGAAGGCTTCTGGGACAACAATCAAACAGCACAAGCTATCCTCAGAGAGATCACTGTTCATAAAAAATGGATCGACTCATACAACAGGCTGGCAGGTGATCTTGAAGATCTCATTGAGCTTCTTGAGATGTCTGAAGAAGACAGCTCCTTAGGATCAGCAGAAGAATTTCAGGCTGGCCTCGATGATGTTATCAAACAAATCGACACTCTCGAGTCGCAAGCACTACTAAGCGGTCCGGATGATCACAGGAACGCAATCCTGACAATACATCCGGGAGCAGGCGGAACAGAGTCACAGGACTGGGCAGAAATGCTTTTTCGCATGTACAACCGTTGGGTTGAACGACGTGGATTCACAGCCGAAATGATGGATCATCAGCCAGGTGATGAAGCCGGGTTAAAATCTGTCACTCTTGAAATCAAAGGTGACTCTGCCTATGGGTTCTTAAAAGCCGAGTCTGGCGTACATCGACTCGTGCGCATTTCCCCTTTTGATGCAAATGCAAGACGACATACATCCTTCGTTTCAGTCCATGTCTACCCTGAAATCGATGATGTAAGTGAAGTTGAAATCAGAGATGAAGACATTCGTGTCGATACATACCGTGCTTCAGGTGCTGGTGGCCAACATGTCAACAAAACGTCATCTGCTATTCGTATTACCCATTTGCCAACAAATATCGTGGTAACCTGTCAATCGGAACGCTCACAACACAAAAACCGCGATTCTGCGATGAAAGTTTTAGCCGCCAGACTCTATCAGCAAAAGCTCGAAGAAGAGGCAAAGAAACTTCAAAAATACGAAAGTGCCAAGAAAAAGATCGAGTGGGGCTCACAGATCCGCTCATATGTTTTCCACCCGTACAGTATGGTAAAAGATCATCGTACTTCACAGGAAACAGGTAATGTGCAGGCTGTCATGGATGGTGACATTGACCAATTTATCGATGCCTTCCTGACCAACCCTGACTTGAATAACTCTCTTTCACGGATAGAGACTGATGACAACGGAAGTTAAAAAAGAGGAGAATAGCATGAACGCTATCTCAACGATAAAGGATCGTGCACGTTCAGCAAAACGTCGGGTTGTCCTTCCTGAAGGTACTGAAATCCGCTCGATTCTCGCAGCACGAAAACTGGTAACCGATGATATTGCATCTGTTACTCTACTCGGTGATGAAACTAAGATCGCAAAACTTGCAAAAGAGAATAATCTCTCACAAGGGAAAATTGAAATCATCAACCCATTGCATGCCGAAGACTTCAACAGCTATGTTCAAGAATATAAGGAGAAACGAGAAGCTCGCGGTAAAGCAGTCAGTGATCAACAAGCTCAAGAATTTATAGCCAACACTTTGGGCTATGGTGCCATGATGGTTCTTCATGATCGTGCTGATGCCTCTGTTGCCGGTGCAGTCAATACGACAGGCGATGTCCTCAAGGCAGCCATTCAAATTATAGGTTTGAAGCCTGGTATCAATACTGTTTCCAGCTCCTTTATGATGATTGTGCCAAAACTCGGTGATGTTCATGATAAAGTGCTCTTTTTTGCTGACTGTGCTGTTGTGCCTAATCCTAACGCTGAACAGCTCGCCTCAATCGCTGTTTCAACCGCTGAAACAATGAAGTTCCTTTTGGGTGAGACACCCCGAGTTGCTATGCTTTCTTTCTCAACAAAAGGCTCTGCTTCACATGCTGATGTTGACAAAGTAACAGAAGCTCTCAAAATCGTCAGACGAGAACATCCCGATCTTGAAATTGATGGAGAATTACAGCTCGACGCCGCTATCATACCTGAAATCGGTCAACGTAAAGCTCCTGATTCTACGGTTGCAGGAAATGCAAATGTACTGATCTTCCCTGATCTCGATTCAGGCAATATCGGATACAAACTGACTGAACGTTTGGGCGGAGCATCCGCAACAGGACCGATTATTCAAGGACTGGCAAAACCCGCTAACGATCTTTCGCGCGGTTGTTCGGTCGATGACATCGTCAATGTTAGTGCTATTGCCACACTACTAAAAGGGTAAAGAATGAGCATTAGCAAAGTCGCTTGCAATATCGCATCATCACCTACCCTGAAACTAAATGCCACCGCGAACAAACTTCGCGCCGAGGGAAAACCGGTCATCCATTTGGGAGCTGGTGAACCGAAGAGTACTGCTCCTGTTGAGGCAATCCAAGCCGCTACAGAAAAACTTGCCTCACGTGAGATACGATATTGCCCTACTGTCGGAATCCCCGAGTTGATTCAGGCGATCGCAGACTATACTGAACGAAACTATGGCCAGCAAGTGGACAAGTCGAACATTATCGTTTCATCAGGAGCGAAACATGCGCTATACAATCTGATGATGTCTATTCTCAACCCTGACGATGAAGTTATTCTCTTGGCTCCATATTGGGTAAGTTATCCTGAAATAGTAAAAATGGTGAATGGACAACCTATTATTGTTACCCCTAAAGAGAAAAACTTCATCCCAACTATTGAAGAAATAGCCAAAGCAGTAACTTCGCGAACCAAAGCGATTATTGTCAATAGCCCCAACAACCCCTCAGGAGCGGTCTATCCAGAACAACTCATTGGCGAATTGGTAGAGTTTTGTTAACAAAAAGATATATACCTAGTGATGGACGATATCTACCATAAGCTCATTTTTGATGGCACATCTTGGACTTCAGCATACAAATACATGAAATCTGACTTTGAAACGACCAAACTTGTTATTATCAACGGAGTCTCAAAATCTTACGCTATGACCGGTTTTCGAATCGGTTGGGCGATTGCCAATCGAAAGCTTATTACGGCAATGGCCAGAATCACAGCTCAAACCACCTCCTGTACCTCAATAGTTCTGCAAGTTGCCGCCGCATCTGCACTTGATGCAAGTCAGGCCTCTGTCGAAGAGTTACGTATTGCATTGCAAAATAACGCCTCGGTCATGATTAATGAGTTACGATCTCTTGATAAGCTCAAACTTAACCAACCACAGGGAACATTCTATTGCCTTCCTGACTTCAGCGCCTATGAACAAGATTCTGTCAAACTCTCAGAATTATTGGTAGAAAAAGCATTGGTTGTCGCTGTTCCGGGAAAAGAGTTCGGACTGGAGGGGCATCTTCGATTGAGCTATTGCGGTTCTGTCAATGATATTGTCGAAGCAGTCACTCGAATTCGCTGGGCACTCGACCGCAATGCTCCTGACGAAATACGCATCGGAGAGCAAAAACATACACGTGACTGGCTGTAAGAAGTATTAATCATCCTGTTGTTTACCTCTGGCCTACTTGTGTAACTAGTCAAACAAACCCCGACATATCATATAACAAAGCTCCACATTTTGAGTAAGGTCACCTGAATAATATACCGACAGTCTTGTTATGAGAACGTTCTCCAACAATATGAAAGATATTCAACTAGCGGGAACTATGGAGTTCTTCACCCGCTACCGACAACTCATTGCCGAAGGTGAAGATATCATCTCACTTTCGCTCGGTGAGCTTGATGAACCGACTTTTGAACCCGCATCTAAAGCAGGAATCCAAGCGATCCAAGACGGCCACACCCGCTACACACTAAACAATGGGATACATGAACTCCGTAAAACTATAGCCGAACGAATAAGTCAAAGCAACGGTATCAATTATGAACCTCAAAATGTACTAATAAGCACAGGTGCCAAACAGGCAATTTTCAATCTGCTGTTTGCTCTTTGTGATAGAAATGATGAAGTTATCATCTTTTCACCCTACTACCCAAGCTACCCCGAACAGATCAAAATGACTGGAGCAACACCTGTCATTGTTGAGACAGAATCTTCTAACTCATTTCAGGTCGACAGTAACCTTCTCAACAACGCCTGCTCTAACAAGACCAAAGCGATAATTATCAACTCTCCCAACAACCCTTCGGGAGTGATCTATAATCAAAACTCTCTTGAATCAATAGCAAAGATAGCCAGAAAATACAATTGCTGGATTATCAGCGACGAAATATATAACCAGATCGTTTTTGATTCGAACATCTGCCCATGTATTACCGATATCGACCCTGAACTTACAGATAGAACGATTCGTGTAAATGGTTTTTCTAAAAGTTTTGCCATGACGGGATGGAGAATCGGCTATTGTATTGGACCGAAAACAGTCATTGACAAAGCATCCTTAGTTCAGTCTCAAATAACTAACAACGCCAATTCAATTGCTCAGTATGCTGGATTATCAGCACTTCAACATGGCAACTCGATCGGATCAAACGTAATCAGCTCTCTTCAACATCGTCGTGACCTCACTTTCACTGCCTTGCAGAACATCAATAAGCTATCATGTGTAAAAGGCGAAGGAGCATTCTACCTTTTTCCCGATCTCAGCGAATTGCTTGTGAACAGACCAGAGATCACCGTTAGGCAATTAGCTTTTGATTTATTAGAGCAATATCATGTCGCCGTTGTCCCGGGAGATGCTT
>JAJRUL010000011.1 GCA_024277795.1 Candidatus Zixiibacteriota bacterium | reverse complement strand
TGATGATGAAAAAATGTGGAGTCATCCTGTATCAAAAATTACAAAAAAAACGTTACCTAAAGGCAACGTTTTTTCAATTTTAATACTTCTTTGATTTATCCTGCATACGAGCTAATTGCTGCCTCACGGCTTTCATAATGCTCAAAGACAGTAATCAATCGTGTAATTGTCAGAATCGACTCAATCTTGTCAATATTGGCAAGCACTAAACGACCACCTGAGTTCTTTACCGTCGTTAGGGCAGAGATAAGCATTCCCAACCCTACTGAATTCATCCAGTCGACCTTTGCCAAGTCTACCACGATATTCTTCTTATTCTGATTAATATACTCGTGGATTTTGCCATGAAACATAGTAGTTTCATCCCCACCCATGATTTTACCGGAGACATCCAGAATGACAATATCCCCTTCAAGTGAATCAACAAATTTCATACGGAGAACCTCTCTCCTCAATAATGTTATTTTTCTATTTATTGCGACTTAATAGACCTACCCGTCTTCCCGCAGGTAACACAGTTCGCATACGGCTGAAAAATAGGAGTTGGTTCTGCAAAAGCAAGCGGATTTTAACTCAGAATGATATAGCAGATTGATGTAGACTGTCTGAGACAGAAGTTCTGATGGTCTGAAAAATGTCTGTTCACAAACATATTGGCATATCATAAGAAGGAAAAACATAGTTGGCTCCGCTTGCCCACGCTCTTTTTTCGCATTATATTTTGCACTCTAATCGCCAAACGGGAACATTATTTCTGGAGAATAAAAGATGACATCAGCGACCCAAAAACCAAAAGCGGCACCGACTTGGGATCTTGAATCCATTTTCCCCGGCGGAGCCTCTTCTGAGCAGTTTGCCAAGCACCGTAAGCAAGTCCAAAGTGATTTGACTGCAACTGAAGCCTTATTGAAGGCACTTCCTGATACAATTGACAGCTCATCAGTAGAGAAATGGGAAGAGTTTATTCTCGCAATGCAATCTGTGCTTGCTGATATAGAAATGGTACAGGCTTTTGCAGGATGTCTTACAGCTCAGGATGTTGATGATGCTACTGCTAATGCGATTGAAGGTGAAGGCGATCAATATGTTGCTGATTGGTCGAAACTATTGGCCGGTCTTGAAGCACTTGCAATCAAGCAAACCGATCAACAATGGGCGATATTAACTGAACGTGAGAGCATTAAGGGGATTGATTTTGTTCTCAATGAGACACGGGATTTCGCACGATCCAAAATGTCACTTGAAAAAGAGACTTTAGCCTTGGATTTGTCCGTAAGCGGGTATCATGCATGGAGCCGTCTGTATGATAAAATGGCAGGTGAATTGCGTGCTGATTTTGAAGAAGATGGCATTACAAAGTCGCTGTCAATGGGGCAGTTGGCCACCAAGCTCTCATCACCTGACAGGGATGTTCGTAAGCGTGCATTCGATGCAATTTCTTCAACATGGTTTGAGCGTACCGATTTGGCATCAATGACATTGAACAGTATAGGTGGATTCAGATGGTCGCTTTATGATGCCAGAGGTTGGGATTCCATACTCTCTGAACCGCTTCATAATGCGCGTTTGTCTGAACCATCACTTGATGCTATGTGGTCAGTTATTTCAAAAGAAGTTGGGCGTCTCAAACCATATATCGAAGCAAAGAAAAAACTGCTGTCGATTGATAAGTTTTCATGGTGGGATGAGTTTGCGCCGTGTGGTAAATCTGATCGTTTGATAGCGTTTGATGAGGCAGGGAAATTTATTGCAGACAATGTTGGTGTATTCTCAGAAGATATGAAACAGTTTGTCAATATGGCTATAGACAAACGTTGGGTTGAGGCTGAAGATCGTGCAGGAAAAGCTGGAGGAGCATTTTGTACAGGTCTCGGCAAGACATATCAGTCACGTGTCTTTATGACCTATTCAGGAACATTCGATTCACTGCTTACTTTAGCACATGAGCTTGGCCACGCATACCACGGATGGGTTATAAAAGACCGACCCTTTTTATCACAACAATATCCTATGCCGTTAGCTGAAACTGCTTCTATTTTTGCAGAAACTTTAGTTACTGATGCGGCTATGTCACAAGCAACTGATACACAGGAAAAGCTGATGCTTCTTGATCAGAAATTACAGGCAGCCTATGTCTTTTTCTGTGATCTTCATTGTCGTTTCATTTTTGAGCGTAGTTTTTACACCGAACGACACAAAGGGATCGTTGCAACAGAGAGGCTCTCGGAGTTGATGATTGAAGCACAAAAGAAAGCGTATGGTGATTTACTTGATGAAAGCGGGTATCATCCGTTGTTCTGGTGTACAAAACTACATTTTTATATCACAGGTGCGCCATTCTATAACTTCCCGTACACATTCGGTTTCCTCTTTTCAGGAGGAGTGTATGACCGTGCACGTAAAGAAGGGAAGGCTTTTGCTAATGGCTATGCCTCCTTGTTAGCTGATACAGGTTCAATGACCTGTGAAGATGTTGCAAAGAAACATCTCAACCTTGATCTTGCAGGTGAGCAATTCTGGACTGATGCGGTAAATCGTTCACTGGCTGATGTTGATGAATTTGTTAGATTGGTGGATAGTGTCGCCTAAAATGACAAAAGAGATTGTTGGTCAGAAGCCAAAACTCTGGAAAGATTATTTGGGAAAGAAACAGGTGACCGCCTTTGGTGAGGCGGTCACTTCTGTTTATCCAAGATTCAATTTGCGGGGTTTCCTATCAGAGGTCGTTAAGGCAGATTGTTATGCAAAAGAATTGAAAGAAAGAATCAATTGCATAGCAGATATTTTGTTTGAGCTACTCCCCGAACAATATACTGACAAGATTGATGTACTTATCAAAACAGCTCCCTCTGTCGGGACATTTGAGAATTGGATTCTGACTGCATGTATTGAACGTCACGGTGTCGAACAGTTTGAGCATTCTGTACAGGCAATGAAAGAGCTGACACAATATGGAACGTGTGAGTTTGCAATTCGACCGTATCTATTGAGATATGAGAAAAAAATGATGCCAATACTTCATCAGTGGGCAGATGATAAGAACGAGCATGTCCGTAGATTAGTCGCTGAAGGAACTCGTCCACGCGGTGTTTGGATGCAACGTATACCCTCATTTATTGACAATCCCACCACGGTAATTGCTCTCCTTGAAAAACTCAAGGCAGATCAGTCGTTATATGTGCGCAAAGCGGTTGCTAATAGCTTGAACGATATTTCAAAAGACCATCCTGATATCGCAATCAAAACAACTCTTCGCTGGCAGAGAGAGAAAAACCCTCAAACAGACTGGATTATCAAGCGAGGTTGTCGCACCTTGATCAAACAGGGGAACCCAAAGGCATTCAAACTATTCGGTTTTACTGCTTCTCCTGAGTTAACTGTTGAAATACAAAGAGCTGATCCGAAACATCTAAAAATTGGTAGCACAATACAAGTTTCGGTTCTTCTGTGTTCTCAATCAAAATCTGTGCAGAAGCTCGCAGTTGATTATCGTCTGCACTATGTTAAAAAAAATGGGAAAAGCTTACCTAAATTGTTTAAGTTGTCAGAATGTATTCTCGGACCATGTGAAACACACAGATTGACTATTAGGCGGAGCTTAGCTGATATGAGTACCCGCAAACATTATGTGGGTAACCATAAGATTGAGATTGTAGTGAACGGTTGTGTCATGGCTGAGACTTTGTTTGTTCTCATTGACTAATGCTGATAGTGCCGATTGTGTAGCTACCAACTCCACACAATCTATTTTCGCCAGATTGCCGGACGGAGAATAACAAGAACGGTGAAAATCTCTAACCGACCAAGCAACATGGAAATAACAAGTAACCATTTGCCTGGAATAGGAATCCAGCTATAGTTTTCAACAGCACCGACTCCTCCGAGTCCCGGACCGATATTGCCGAACGTTGCAATAGAGCAGGTCACTGCTGTTGTTAAGTCAGGTACAAAAAGAGTCATCAATGCACCTACAAAAACAAATAGACCAACAAAAAGAATGAAAAATGCGACGACATTTACTATCGTAGTTTCTTCAACAACTTCACCTCCCAATTTAATAGGAGAGACAAGTCGAGGTTGGGTCAATTTGCGAAGAGTATTTAGAGCGACTTTATATAACAGGACGACTCGAATCATTTTCATCCCGCCACCAGTCGATCCCGCACACCCACCGAAAAACATGAGAAAAACAAGTGTGAAACGAAGGAAATCAGGCCAGAGATCAAAATCATGAGTAGCAAAACCTGTTGTAGTCACTATTGATAGTGTCTGAAATGAGGCGATTCTAACAACGTCATACGCTGATCCGAGACGTTCTGATTGTGTTTGATAATGTTGAGAAAATTCTTCTGCGGATGGGGGATTATTTCGATAGCTTGTGGCCGCTACCGATTCAGGGGCAAGGCCATTTGTATATAAGATTGAGGAGGATATAAGAATCGTGACAAGAATCACCCCAGTATAGAATCGAAACTCTCGATTGTTGGTCATGATATGAAAGTCACCACGTAAAGCTCTAAAATGGAGCAGGAAATTGATACCAGCAAAATACATGAAAAGGGAAATAATCCATTCGATCGTATCTGAGTTATACCCTGCGACAGATGCGTTCTTTGTTGAAAATCCACCAGTAGCCATCGTCGCAAAAGAATGGCAGACAGCATCAAACCACCCCATTCCTGCGAGCATCAATGCACCTGTTTCAACAGCAGTCAAAAGCAGGTATACTCCCCAGAGGATTGAAGCAGTCTGAGCCAAGCGAGGTCTCAAACGATCTTTGGAAGGGCCGGGAACCTCACCTTTGAACATACTGTAACCAAAAACCCCCATTGCTGGAAAGATCACAATTGCAAGAGTAATAATCCCCATACCACCAAGCCAATGGGTCAAAGCACGAAGAAATAGAATAGATCGAGGAAGTGCTTCAATATCTGACATAATTGTTGCACCTGTTGTTGTCAGTCCGGACATCACTTCAAAATAGGCATCGGTAAAAGAGAGAAAGTGTGCAGAGAAGTCTACAGCATCACGAACATGAATCATATAGACATGCAGAGGTATGGCCGAAATAAAAGCGAGGCTTAACCATCCCAAAGTGACAATCGCATAACCTTCCTTGAGAAATTGTAAATCTCTCCCCCCCCTGCATGTTAGTACAAAGAGAGAGCCAACAATAATTGAGAGAGCGATAGCGACAAGAAACCCAAAAACTTCTTGCTGTTGCCAAATAGAAATCAGTGAGAAGCCTCGA
>JAJRUL010000155.1 GCA_024277795.1 Candidatus Zixiibacteriota bacterium | reverse complement strand
TCCCTGCAAAGACTCCAACAGTTGCTTTTGCTTCTATTTTTTCTGATGGAGATTTAAAGTCAAGTCCGGTTATATCAAGTCCCAGACGAAAAAACGGCCGAATGTTGCTTCCTGTCGATGCGACATAGCGCAAGAACATTCCGACAACAGTTACATCTGTTTGAATCTCAGGAAATGTTTTATCCTTGAAACTATAGTTTTGAATCGAAAGACCAAATGAACTGGATTTGCTGTAATAGTACTCTCCCTCGATATTGAAACCTGTAGTTGATTTATGATTTCCAAGTGAAGCATCTGAAAAGTCACCTGAAGGTGAGGCTTGTCCCAAGTTGAGAGAGAGACCGAGCTTGGTGTGATTGATTCCCCTGTTTCGTCGTGAAACACGACGCTGTGCAGATACAGTAGATGCAAGCATCAACCCTATTAACACTACTACTATTATTGTACTAGGTCGACGTAACATAAAAAACCTCCCCAAAGACGCATTTACTTTCTTAAAATAAAGTAAATGAGCTAATGTAAGTCTATGAATATGTAAAATTGTTATCCTACAAACTCGGCAAAACCTTTACAGAATGCTTCTACCTGAGCAAGTTCTTCCTCTGACGGGATCAAGCGGGCACGGTACTGTTCTTCATAGACCTTTAATCTGAGTCCGCTTAACCTGTCAGCAACTAATTTTGTTCCTTCACCCCCCCATCCGAACGAACCGAATACAGCTACTTTTTTCCCCGTAGCAGGGACAGTAGAAAGAAGATTGACCGCATCCCAGATCGGCCGAACAGCATCACCGGCAAAAGTAGGTGTACCGAAAAGCAAAGCTACCGATGATTCTATACGATCACGAGCTTCATCTTCATCCATCTCGGCTGAGTTAATCAGTATCGGATTGTAGTCCAGTTTACGAAGGCCGATTGCAAGTTCTTGTGCCATTCGTAATGTGTTCCCGTAGGAGGAGACATAAAAAATCGTTATATCACGACTTCCCTCTGCTTTGTCCTCAGCCCATTCTGTGTAACGGTTGATGTAGCTCTTTGCTTTTTCTCGTATGACTGGGCCATGAGATTGGGCAATGATCGAAACGTCTAATTCACTTATTTTTGTCAGATTGCGTCGGATATATGTCGCAAACGGCCTCATTATAGCATCATAGTAATACCACATCTCATAGTCAAAATCTTCAGTGCATTCATCTGCCCAAAGAGAATCAAAGGAAACATGAGCGGCAAACCCATCACATGAGAACAGAACTTTTTCATCAGTCAAGTATTCCATCATTGTGTCAGGCCAGTGCATATAGGGAGTTGAGATAAATTGCAGTGTTTTTCCTCCAAGGTCGAGGGTCTCATTGTTTTTAACAGTGCGGATATTGGCTTCCCGATTGAGCACATTTTTTACAAATGGTAAAGCTGGTGCGGCACAGATAATCTCAAGATCTGGTATACGATCGAGAAGAGCGTTAATCGAACCGGAATGATCTGGTTCAGTATGATTAACAATGAGATAACGAATCTTCTTTAATCCTGTAATGCTTTCAATCTTTGCTATAAAATCATCGGTAAACTCGGCCTTGACCGTATCAATAATAGCAATGGATTCCTCACCTTTAACGAGGTAGGCATTGTATGTTGTACCGTGTTCAGTTTGCATAATGACATCAAACACAGCCAGATCAGGGTCTTTAACCCCGATCCACCAAACGGAATCAGTTATTGTAATTGCAGACATTTTTTCTCTTTATCTTTAGCCGTGATGCATAGATCAACGGCTGTTTAACACTTCTTGAGACAGGCTTACACAAATACAAACCAACTCATCATGACATATCCTTTATACAATAACTGCCCAAATTCAATCAGACAACGGAATAATATATTGGAGCCCAAAGAAACAGAGGAAAATAGTAGTTTAATAAAGACTACTTCTTTAAACTCGATGGCTTCGGTTGTGACGCAACAAACTGATAAAGCAAAGCCTGTAATTCATCACCAGATCGTAGAGTTTGTGTTGTGAGCAAACTATTGTCAGAAGCCTCTTTGAGTGTTGTGACCTCTTGGCTTGAAAGAAATTTTTCTGGGGCGATTACAAGTGTAGGGACTCGTACCCCTTGAATGTTTTCAAGCTCTCGATATGGAGATGCATAACTTGAACGGATCCCATACCACCACCAGAGGATAGTACGTTGGAAAGGAAACCACATTATGTCATACCGGTCGATCAGTTTGTCCAGCCATTTTGTTGATGTAAGATACGGCTCAATAGCGATAGTAGCCGCAATCCTCGGTTCTTCAATCTGAGCAAGCAAGGCGGCATCAGCGCCAAGTTCGAAACCAATTACGACAACGGGTTGGACAATTATCTCACGTATATCTAAATAGCGTATAACTTCGTCTAAGTCATTTGCTTCCAATTGCCCCTCACCATGATATTTACTTGTAGAGCGAGAAGTAGCCCGTTGGTCATAGACGATAGCGATATACCCTGAATCGAGAAAAAACCTGGCAAGGTCGATCAAAGAATCACGGTTCTCCCCATCACGATGCAGTAAACAAACAGTTCCTTTGATAGTCGTAGATATTACTGAATCTGGAGGTGCGATTCGTAAGCCTGCAATAGTTGTCTGGCCGTCAGTTTCAATACGGAAGGTATCACATACTTGTCCTGAATCACATCCCAATCCCGCTTCTGCCCAAGCAGTTACATCATTGATTACTAACGAGTCATTATTGTAATTATCAACATCAAAACGTCCCATCGCAACCTTTGTGCGATTAAGAGGATAGATAACATAAAATGTTAACAGAATTCCGACGACGAGAAGAAAAACAACAATCTGAATAATCTCTTTGGTCTGTCGTGATAATTTGGCCATAACCTGCTCGCCTTAATATGAACATTGTTGACTCTCAAGGCGTTAGTATAGAACACGGGACGGCTATGTCAATATCAAAAAATTATAGTAAACAGATATCAGGGACTACTTTGTTGCTATTTCCTGCAATTGCAATTCCTGTTGAGTTCTAATCTTAAGTAAGCTACATTGCAACAACGCTACAAAAGAAAGTGTTGAGAAAAAGACTGACTATGCCAAAGAGTGTGCAGTATGATGCCGAAAAGGCGGGGATATATTGGTCTCGACGGGTGAAAGAAGTAGACCCGTTATCTGCAGTATTAACATACAATGCCCCGAAAGAGATCAATAAAGCGTATGATCTCTGGGAACGTAAGGCATTGATTACACAGCTTCCGTCATCTCAGAACCGAAAGAAAGCACGGTCTGCTCTTGATCTTGGATGTGGTATTGGCCGTTTATCATTATTGTTACTTCAGCAGGGCTATAATGTAACAGCAGTTGATGTATCTCAAGAGATGTTATCGCGATGTATAAGGCGAGCGTCAAGGGCAAAACTACGTGAGTCGCTAGAATGTCTTTCTGCTTCAGCTAATACAGTAAACCTTTCCAATCGCAAGTTTGATATCATTACCTGCTTTGGACTTCTGGAACACTTACCTCCAAGAGTTCGCTCTGCAACTATGAAGCATGCATTTGCACATCTTGCTTCAAAAGGGAGGATGTTTGTTGTCGTGAACAATTCAGCTTGTATTTGGCTAAACAAGAGGTATCACCTGACAAGACAAACGAAGGATGGCTACTATGTCGGCTTGGTCGGGGTCAGCTGGCTACAACGACTTTGCTCAAAGCACAATATGAAACTGAATATAGTAGCATCAAACCCTCTCTATTCTATAGCCCATTATTGTCTTTCCGATAATGCTCAAGTCGATACAAAGACTCTCAAGCGCTTTGTACGGGTGAGCTCAGATGTTGATCTTCAGCTATCTCCGGAATCTCCATTTGCTGAGCTTACTTCAGCACATTATATGATGGAGATACGTCACAACCGCTAAAGACATTGTGTTGCTCGAAGCAATTATGGTCAGGTATTGATTTTTGACGCAAGGGGAGGGATTAGATCCGTTCCAGTAGTTTTTTCTGTAGAAGGTTACGTTCTAGAGTTAACGATCCCTGATTAACAAGTGATGTCATTGAACGCATCTGCTCATCATCGATTGGATCACTTTTGTTCGGATGATCAGCGTAAAGAATATACGTTACATCACCCAAAATCATTATCGGTAACAATGCTATTGCCACTGACTCCAACTCTGAGAGTTCATTTTTCGTGACCAGATCTCGATAGACCGGCGATTCACAATCGACAATTGAAACTGGCTTACCGTTTTTGTAGATATGTCCAAAGATGCCTTGATCGGCACGGAATGAAAGGGCATGGATATCACGTTGGTTTCCTACTCCAAAGCCCATTCTTCCTGAAAAAGAATTATCTGATCGACAATACTCAAACAGAATGACACGCCCCATTTGCATCGCATGAAAAATAGCTTCACACATAATAGATAAAATATCTTCATCTTTTTTTGCTGTTAACAAGGCGGCTGATGCACTTTGCAAATATGCTAGCTGAACTTCCTTAATCGTTAGCTTCTGTTGAATCGCCGCCAATTCATTGCCAGCTTCAGCTTGACGATCAAACTCCGTATCAATGTCGATTTCCAACTCGCCCGCTATTTCAGATATTTCCTGACGACAAACAGCGGGCAATTGTAACATTGCATCCTCATTGATCCCGAGGAGATGCTCTGCTTGTTGGATGATGTCGACATAAGTTGGTGTTTCACAAGAAACTGAAAGTGTAACTTGCGGGATGACCAGTTCTGAAATATAGACCATATCGACCAAAACATTTGTTGAAGGTTGATTGGCATTGAGGCCGTGCCGATTATGTTCAGCAATCGGTTGGATTAGTGCGTCAGGCAGGTTCCACTTTTTTGCAATATACCCTCCCGCTTCGAGATGGTCGATTCCTAGAAGTATGCGTTCTGTTTTATCGATAGTTGTTATATCAGATTCCATTCGAGATATTTCGTGGTATTCATCGGGGAACGTTCCCGCAAGTAAAACCCGTCCGATGTCGTGCATGAAACCTGCAATGAAAGCAACCTCAACAAGAGTAGAACGGTTGGTACAGCGCGCCAGATACTTTGTAATAACCCCTGATGCTAACGATTTCGACCAGAACGTCTTTATATCAAGCCCGCCTTTGGCAAAGAGCTTGTTGATACCTTCATAGACAACAAGGGAAAGAGCGATATTTCGTACTGCACGAAACCCCATGAGCATTACCGCGTGAGTGACGGTTGTAATTTTGCCTGAGAAATCACCATAATAAGCAGAGTTTGCCATACGCAGTATTCTACTCGTCAATTGATGATCCGAGAGAATTGCATTGGCTAGGTCGGCCGCAGAAGCCTTCGGGTTTTCCGTTATTTCTTTGATGTTCATAATCACCTGCCCAATCGAGGGGAGGTGTGTGATTTTTTCCAGCCGACTTAATGCTGACAGTTTTTGGTGGGTGCTCATGATTCTTCAAAAATCCGGGCTTCAATAGTATAGTGCTCAGTTATTTCAGGAATGAGTTCGTCGCACCACTCTTTATCTACACCAAGTTTATGAGCAACTGACAGTTCTGAAATATCAGTATCGATATAATCATTGAAACCTATATTTTCGCGTTTTCCAATATGGTTTGCCAGTTGTACAATGTGCCCTGTGGTTATCGGACTGTCATCATCAAGATCTATATCAGCGTGATGTGATTCTACAGCATCTATCAATGAAACGGGAAATGACCACTTGTTAAGTAAAAGCGTGCTTATCTGACAATGACTAAATGATAACTCCTTCAGCTCCACATCACGGAATCTGAGTTGTCCCTCTTCGATCTCATCTATCAACTCCTGATATCTGTCCCCCAAGTTCTGAATCAAGACGAGCTTGCCAATGTCATGAAGCAAAGCCGCAATAAAGACTTCATCTTTATTGGGGAAATTCAGTTTGTTTGCGATCGAACGTGCAGAAACAGCAGTCGCAAGAGAGTGTTGCCACAATTTTTGACTGCTTTCTTCGTTATTCCCCTTCGAATACATTGTGTGAGCGGATGTTGCGATCACCATCGAGCGTACGGTGAAAAAACCGAGAATCGGAATAGCTTCCTCAAGCGTTCCAACTTCTTTCGGTCTGCCATAAAAAGAAGAGTTGGATAACTTCAGCACTTTTGCAGTGAGCGACTGATCAGACATCAATACTTGGGTGATGTCAGTTATTTTACTGTTGAGGTCAGACGTAAGCCCCATCACAGATGAAACTATCGCAGGTGATGCTGGAAGATCACCTATCGTTGAGATTATCTTTTCGAGAGTATTATTTATTTGTATTGCAGTACTCATTAGGAGTCTCTACTTTCCTCATTATATCATATACATATAATCGGCAATAGCCCTGAACCTTTGAACCCTTTCTATCTGAGATAGTCGATACCTCAAATCTGATATTCTATATATTTTGTTGTGTTTTTATCCGCCAGAGCAGACTGTAACTCGACGGTTGGAGGTGTTTGTTGCTGTCGGGTCACACTTTTGACAAGTCAAAAGCAAGACCCGACAGAAGGATGGAACGTGTAATATGTAATAGACAAAGGCGACAGGTCACACAAAGTTGCTAAAGCAACTTTGCAAGACCCGTCGCAACTATCCGACACTACACCCAGTCATTGTTGTGCCCCTACCTCGTCAATTGCGAGCGAAGTGAAGCAATCTCATCCTTACAACTAATAAGATCGCCACGTCGCTTTAGCTCCTTGCGATGACGTACATATCATCATTGTATATATGTTAGTAGGGTTGTCAAATACTGGTCACAACGTATAGCCGTACTATTGTAACTATGCAGTAACATTCATACCCTATGCAAACAGATACGAGGTGCAGATCTGATCATTATTTGAACAGAACAATCAAGTTGTTGCCTGACAGCAACCTAAGCAAAAGAAATAATGCAACATTACGAATCTCGGCTATTTCCTGTCACGCTGAATCACGGCATAGCTGTTGCTCAATGCTTATAGAGAATATTTTAGAAGAGCATCATTCAAATCTTTTATTGATGCTTTTATGAGACAAAGATAAGCCACGATACTGATCAACCAAAAATGGTTTGTTCTGTGTCGATTATTAGAAACCGGTTAATTAGGAGGACACTAAAACAGATAAAGGGAGTTTTTTTCCTTTTTCCTGTTGACAATAGTAAACCTTAGCTGTATATTTGCCTCGGATGATAGGTGACCATTCCATATTAAAAGATTAATGCTACGTGACTGTAGTCGGTCCTTCCGAGCAAACATATCAGGATACTTCGGCCTTGATGAGGTGATATCACCAAGTCAAGATTACAAGCAGGTTACAATTTATTGATGCTTTGTTAGTTAAGCAGCTTGTGAAAAAAAGATAGTATTTCAACTACTCATAGCATAAGGAAAGTTTATGCCCCAGAGTATTGTGAATGTGTCTGTGATCGAAGGAATGCCTTATTGATTTCTTGGCTAAGGTGTAACTGTAAATGTCTTATGTTAACCTGTTCAAGGAGGAAGGTATGACCTTCAGTTCGAGTATACGTAAGCGTGCTGTCCAATTATTTGTAATAATGGTAGTCGCTTTTACAATCGCTATTCCTACGGTCAGTGCGCAATTGCCACAAATAGTTGTTGAAGTTGGAGATACAACGGGTGCCGCCAATGAGGTGAACACGGTGATTTCCGTCTTCTTAACCAATTATACCGACTCGGTTGCAGGTTTTAATATCTGGCTTCAACTTGATCGTCCTGATATTATGGTCTTTCAAACTGATAGTCAGACGGTTATCGATACCGCATATTGGGACTGTTTGGCAACCGACAGTACTGGGAGTTGTTTAGATTCAGTTGAAACGAATCCTCTTGGAGCATGGGACTTCATTATAATAGATACAAATGATGTCAGTGTTGGAAGTTGGGACTCAACTGGTACGCTTATTTCTGGTTGGGAGTCTGTCGATGCTCGGTCACTTTCAGGGTTTGGGTATGATCTTAATATCGCGGCAATCGCTAATATGCCCGATGGTGGTATTGTCCCTGGTATTCCTCCTCAGCAAAGTAATACCCCGTTAATAAAATTACTTGCCGATGTTCTCGACGTTCCCGATACTGCAGTCGATCGCACAGTTAATATTCTTGTACAGACAGATTTTATCGACCATTTCAATTTCGCGCGACCTGACGGTTCAACGATCGGATTATCATACAATCAAGTTATTGATACAAATTACTACGTTTGTACACTTTGGGCGGGTAATGTCTGTTTGAATTGGCAACGGGTATCGACACCACCTGCAGACTCACTAGCCTTTGTTGCAGATTCGGTTGCGTATGTTGATCCAGACTCGGTGATTATTATTGATGGTTCTCTCACAGTTAGTCAAGGGTTCTGCGGTGACATCGACGGAAACGGCGACCCCGAACCGAACGTGAGTGATCTCACATTTATGGTAAATTATTTATTTAAGGGTGGGCCAACCCCAACTCCGCTATGGACAGCCAATGTTGATTGTTCCACGGACCCGGAACCAAATGTAAGCGATCTTACATATATGGTGAACTACTTGTTCAAGGGTGGACCCGCTCCTTGTGCGGGACCTCTCTGCCCGTAAGAGAACTCTGACCAATCGAAGCCAAAGTCGATTGATTGTTGGAGAAAAGAAAACGAATAGACTGCTCTGTGACAGAGCAAGAAATGCACATGAAGAATACAATGAATACAATAGAAAATGGTTGTGCCCTTCACAGGGTACAACTGCAACCGTTAATAAAGAACGATAGACGGAAAGGAGGGCGCTTAGAAGAGGTATTTTCTACACGCGCTCAAATGAACGGAATTCTAAGATCTTCGCTTCCCGCGTCTTTGAACGTACAACGGGTCAGGTGGCTCTCACCCAATGAAAGTTCATATCGCAACTTGAGGGGGAAGGTAATGAAGGAGTCTGGGATTCTTCCATTTATGCAAATAGTTAACGAAGTAAATAGGAGAAAAAGATGAAACGAGTTTCATTTTTTCTTGCGTTAGCATCGCTAGTGGTGTTGTCATTTGGGCTTGCATCTGCAAACATCGTTACCGTATCTACCGGTGACGCCTGGGGTTCTGCTCCAGAACATCTCAATCCAGGACAGACCGCTAACTTTGTAGTTAATTGGGACTTAACCAGCGGTACAATTGCTGGTTGTTCTATTGGTCTCCGTATGTTCATGGCTAGTGCTCCAGTCACTACTACTGACGTCAGTGCTGAAATCGCTGGAAATTTCGCTCCATCAAATGTTGACTCAGTTACCTACGATGGTAACTTGGGTGGTGCAGGTTTTGGCCTGGACGGTGGACGTTTCTACGGTACATTTTCTTTTGACGGTATTGATGCTGATACCGCTACAATCGGTGGCTTCGCTCTGTTCGCGGCTGGTATTACAGCTCCTGCGAACCTCGATGCTCTCGGTCTTTCCGCCACACCAAGCGATGTAGGTAATTATTTCTGCATCGACTCAACATTCTACCCTCCGGGTGGTGCATGGTTGTGGTCTGGTGCTACTGGAAACGTTGAATGGGGTGGTCCTTACTGTTATCTCGTCGAGCAACAGCCTGACGTTCCACCAGCGTTCACAACATGTCCAGCAGCTAATATTGTTGGAAGTCATTGTGATCTCTTGACAACTACAGTTGAAGGTTCTGATCCTGATGCTACACCGGGTGGCGTGAGCTATAGTCTCATTTCCGGTCCTGGTTCTCTTACAGGTGGAACATGGTCATGGGCTGCAGGTTTGGCTGATGTTGGTAGTCACACTGTTGTTATTTCAATCAGTGATGCTAACAATCCAGATGCCGATCTCTGTACTTTTGACGTTGTTGTCACAAACGATGGTGCCACATTCGATGCTGGCTGTGGTGCCGCTCTTAAAGTTGGTAAAGGTAACACAATTGCTCACGCAGTAACTGCTACCTCCAACGATTGTGATCCTATCAGCTACACAATCTCAGCGGCTGGCCTCTTGGGTGCAGACGCTATCAGCATTGATGCAGCTACAGGCGCAATCAGCTTCACATCTGATGCTACTAACTGTGGTCACACAGTTACAGCTACAGTTGGAGCAACTGATGGTGTTGCTACAGATTACTGTGACTTCACTATTGAAGTTCTTTGCACAGAGCCATTTGGCATTCAAATCGAAAAAACACACATGTCCTATCAGGGTTCTCATGAGCTGGTCGATGTCTTCCAGTCACAGGGTTCTGAAATCATGGGTGGTTTCGACTTCTTGCTTGCTTATGACGCTTCTGTCCTCTCATTCCAGACAGCCGTCGAGGGTGACCTCTACGCTAACTGCGGATGGGAATATTTCACCTATCGTTATGGTGCCAATGGTAACTGTAATGGTGGTTGCCCAAGTGGTCTGATCCGCATCGTCGGTATCGCTGAGACTAACAACGGTCCTAACCATCCAGTTGCCGATTGTGGCCTGACTCCTAATGAAACTCTGTTTACACTTGACTTCCTCGTATCCGACAATCGTACCTACGAATGTCAGTACGCTCCTGTCCGCTTCTTCTGGCTGGATTGTGGTGACAACACCATCTCCAACCAGGGTGGTGACACACTTTGGATTTCAAGCACTGTAGCTGAGTTTGAAGGTGGAGATATTACGAACACAATGTATGGTTACCCAACCTACTTCGGCGCACAGTCTGACTGTGATGCCGGTGGCGGTCCTGGCAAGCCAGTTCCAGTTCGTTTTGTATACTTCACTAATGGTGGTATTGACATTGCTTGTGCCGACTCGATCGACGCACGCGGTGACTTGAACCTCAACGGCGTTTCAAATGAAATCGCTGATGCTGTACTCTACAGCAACTACTTCGTATATGGTATTGGTGTATTTGATGTCAACTTCCAGGGCCAGGTAGCGGCTTCCGACGTTAATGCCGATGGTATTCCATTGTCAGTTGGTGACCTTGTTTACTTGATCCGTGTCGTTGTTGGCGACGCTCTTCCATATCCGAAAATCGCTCCTGTTACAGCCAATGTTTCTGTGAACAATGGCGCAATTACAGTCTCTGACGAAATGGGCGCAGCCTATGTAGTCATCGAAGGTAATGCCACTCCAGAACTTCTGGTTAATAACATGGACGTCAAGTATGCCTACGATGCGACTGAAAATGTCACACGCGTATTGGTTTACTCGATGGAACAGGGTCACACTTTTGCAGGTACATTCTTGAATGCTGACGGTAACGTCTTGAGCATTGAAATGGCTACCTACGAAGGTGCTCCGGTTGTTGCGAAGATCCTTCCTGCGAACTTCTCACTCGACCAGAACTACCCGAACCCATTCAACCCAACAACCACAATCGGTTTTGCCCTTCCGATCGCAACTGACTATGACCTCGTTATCTATAACGTAACTGGTCAAGAAGTTGCCACGTTCTCAGGTCAGGCTGAAGCTGGTACTGTTGAGATCGAATGGAACGCCAGCAACATGGCTTCCGGTATCTACTTCTACAAGTTGAATGCTGGTGACTTCTCAGAAACCAAAAAGATGGTTCTCGTGAAGTAAGGTCATTTGTTGACTTTTTATATTCTCCGGAAAGGGTTAATTCCCTTTCCGGGGCTTGATTTAGGAGGATTTTTTGGTATATTTGTTCACGTAAAAAGTTTATGATTTTTTTTGAATGAAAGAGTTTTTGATGACCCGACTTACAATTATTGCCCGTCGGATTGCTTGCCAAGCAAGAGTCATCTTTTTTTGTTTCTGGACAGATTTGGTCCGGTTGAAAAAAATTGATATGCAACCTGTTGCGGGCTTGCATAGTCAAAAAGCCTGGTTTGACGTACCTGCATTTTACTCCGCCACGCTCTACGTTCAGGCATACCAGAGGGGGTCAATCGCCGAATAGCTAAGGGGTTGACCGATGGCTCGTAGAGTCATGTAAATTTTTGTGGTACTTGCCTTTATACGGATGTTACGGCTTGATACCTGACAGTTGTATTGGTCGCCAAAGTTGATCAAATTCTGACCAAGCAGTCTTGCGTTAGTTTGGCTGTTCGGTCTGAATCTTGCTCAGTTAAGGTTTGGCGTGAACTCTGTATAATGACCGAAGTTTTCGGGGATATATCTCCGGCTTCGGAGAAAGAATTTACGACTGGTTATGTTACGAAAGAGATTAACTGAAATCGATCGATATTGCACTCCGGGAGGATTCTGCAGTTTTGACGATTCGGGTAACTTTATTAACGATATATTATATTTGTCAGAACAGATTCTGACTGCCAAAGAGAATTTTTCTGTATGTTTCGGAGGTTATAGATGAAATTGAAGTATCTCAGTTTTTCGGTACTGTTGTTCGTATTATTGCTTGGTTCGGCGAGTTCCGTATCAGCTCTCGTATGTACAGATATTAGCACATCGCTTGTTGATTCTGTTAATATCATACAAACTGCTGGAAAACCTGCTTCTGATGTTCAAATCAGTATTGACTTGTCAAACCGTCTTAATGTAAAGGCATTCCAGTTTTTTCTGGAATATGACTCCACTGTAATACATCCAAATGTATTAGGTACTGACACGCTGAGAGATTCACTCGGTATCATTACCAACTTAGTAAATTTCTACAATATTCAGACAACTAGCCGTGTGAATATGACAGAATTCTTTATTAGTGCAGTTGATGAGACAGATTACACTCCTGCAAGTCCAAATCTACATCGTATGAAGATCATTGGTTTACCGACAAATTTTTTCGATTCATCTCTAACCCCAGTTGTTGATTCCGGTCGTGGAGCCATTCTCAATTTACCGATGCACGTTGATGATTTTGCGACTCATGGTACTATCTCGACAATCAGTTTCTATACAGAGACAATTTTCAATGATTCATTCCCACCTGTCGGCATCGGTTGTCAGTACAACCAATATACTGATACGAGTGGTGTTTTTACACCTCGCTTAACAGTTGTGCAGGGTAACTTTACCGTTGATACAGCGGCCGGGTTGCTCCCTGTTATCAATAGTTTTACTGCAAATCCTGGTACGATTCAACCTGGTGGTTCATCTACGCTATCATGGAGTGTTACAGATGCTGACTCGATAGTAATTTCCCCCGGAGTTGGTTCATTTACTTCGCTGAATTCTTCAATCTCTGTTTCGCCGACTAGTACCACAAGTTACCTTCTCACTGCGTATAATGCTGTCGGTCAGGCAACATTTGGGGCATCTGTTACTGTTCAGTCAATTGGGTCGAATATCGCACCTGTTGTCGCAGTCCCCGCGCAAACAAACTACACTATTTCTCAAGGGCAGACTGTTTCATTCTCCGTTAGTGCAACCGATGCTGATAATGATCCGATTACATTAACTGCTATAAATTTACCCGCCAATGCAACGTTTGGTGTCGCTGGTTCTGTGACTGGTTCGGGATCGGTTACAGGTAATTTCAGCTTTACACCGAACACGACTCAGGATGGGGTCTATCAAGTTAGTTTTCAGGCAACTGATAATGTGGGGGGCAGTTCAAATACGGTAGTCGTTACCATAACGGTAGAGGCTATTCTGTTTGATATACTTACATCGACTTCACGGGTTGATGCTTCTCCGATTGGTGGGTTGGCTGGTAAGAAGTCAATACTCTTTCCGATTGATCTGATAACTTCACAGAAAGTGTATGGTGTTCAGTTCGATTTCCGTTATGATGCACAATATTTTACTGTTGATTCGGTTATTACGACTGGTAGAACTCCTGGATTTGTTGTCTATGATAACATTGGTGAAACCCCTGGTTTGGTGAGAATCCTTACCTTTGATATGGCTAATGACACGATAACGATCGACAGTACAAATTCAACAGCTATTCTCTTTATAGCTATGTCGATTGATTCATCTGCTGTATATAATGTTGATTATCCTGTGTATATTGAAGATGGCTGGGAATCTATTGATCCTGACCCGGGAGTAGCTTCGTTACCGTTGGTTGTTGATTCTGGGATAGTTCAGGTTGACCAACCTGGAGATATTAACTTTGATAAGCGAGTTGATGTGGGTGATGCTGTTTCAGTTGTAGGTACGATATTGGGCAACTATAGTCTTACCTCTCGTCAGTTTGATGCGGCTGATCTGGTTGTTGATTTATCTATTGATGTTTTCGATTTGGTCGGAATTGTGAATGCTGTTTTCGGAATACCGATGGCACCTGCTCCCGGTCAATTTGCCAATACTGGTCTTGCTCAAGTTGCTTTAGACTATGATGACGTATTTTCCGGTACCTCGGATATGATTATGGTTCGTTCAGAATTGCCCGAAGCGATTGCAGGAGTTGAACTTGATATTTCCTATGATCCTGCTGTTGTGACCTTAGGTAAGCCTGTGGCAGGCCCTGAAGCTGACCGTCTGAACCTTGTGTACTCTGACAATGGACATGGAAATATGAAGATTCTCCTTCATTTTACTAATCCGTTCAGGAATGCAGATCTTATTTCCCCCGGTATTGCTGATTTGGTGGAGATTCCGATGATTGCAGTTGGAGATATTGAAGCTGGAGATGAGTCTCAGTTGCGCTTAAGTAATGCTCTGCTTTCGACTTCAAACTCAGAATCAGTCCGAGTCGAGGGATTTGGACCGAATCTACCGACTAGTTTTGTCCTTCAGCAGAACTATCCAAATCCGTTCAATCCGACTACTACGATTGAGTTCTCTTTAGGTGGTGGGGATGATGCAACGGTTAGGCACGCTCATTTAGATATTTATAATATCCTTGGTCAGCATGTTATCAATCTTATCAATGATGATCTGACTGCAGGGAATCATTCTATTGAATGGAATGGAACAAACGGTAGCGGTCAGTCTGTAGCTACTGGGATATATCTGTACAAATTACAGGTCGACGATCGTAGTGAAACGAAAAAAATGCTCCTTCTAAAGTAATAGGGATTACGAAATATACCGATATGCTGAAGATGAAAACAATTCTATCTGTTCTCTTGATACTGTTGGCAACAGGCTCCCTGTTTGCCCAGACAGCTCCTCCCGTTTTGAACCCGATCGGGGCGCAAACAATTCCTGAAAATGCCAATCTCAATTTGGCAATTTCAGCTAGTGATGCTGATCTGACAACACCGTTGTTGTCTACATCAACTCTCCCCGGAACGGCAACTTTTATCGACAACGGCAATGGAACTGGTACATTCAACTGGACTCCAACTTTTTCAGAGGCTGGTGTATATAGTGTTACATTTTATGCCACTGATGCGGTAACTGCTGACATAGATTCAGAAATTGTCTCTATCACAGTCACGAATGTCAACCAATTGCCAGTCCTTGCGACAATTGGTGCTCAGTCAGGCCTTGAGAATGCTTTGCTGACTTTCTCTACCTCCGCAACTGATGCCGATGGTACAATCCCGACTATGAC
>JAJRUL010000154.1 GCA_024277795.1 Candidatus Zixiibacteriota bacterium | reverse complement strand
CCCGATCGCCATTATCGATAAACGCCGCGAAGCTGCAGGTGTTTCAGAGGTCATGAATGTCGTGGGTGAAGTTGCGGGCACTGACTGTATCCTAGTGGACGATATTGTCGATAGCGCTGGCACGCTTTGTAATGCGGCTAAGGCGTTGAAAGAGCATGGCGCAGTGAGCGTTTCAGCTTATTGTACGCACCCTGTGCTATCGGGGCCGGCGATTGATAATATTACCAGTTCTGTTTTAGATGAACTACCACCTGTCATCATCAAATCAGCTAGTTCATCAACAATCACAACAATATAAGGAAGTCGATCCTCTTCAGCTTTTTGTTTTCGATTGAAGTCTTCAATATTACGTACAGAGGCATTTGCAAGTTTCCTGTACCTAGCTTCCATCTCAACCACAGCATCAGCAAGAACCTTCTCCGCACGCTTTGGGTTAGTTACAACCGGTCTTCCTAAATGAGGGATGTCTTTATAAACTGTAAGCTCAAGCATTTTGGGATCGACTAAAATGAATCGTACCTGATAGGGATGTAGTCGATACATCAGCGAAGTTAATACTATATTGATACAAACTGATTTCCCTGATCCCGTTGCACCTGCTATCAACAGATGTGGCAATTTTGCCAAGTCTGCTACAAATGGCTTGCCTGCTGTCGTCTTTCCTAATGCTAAAGGAAGTCGTATTTTTTCATCAGTATATGTCTCCGATTTTACAATACTACTAACATATACTGTTTGAGAGATTCGATTCGGGATTTCGATACCAACAGCCGCCTTACCTGGAATCGGGGCAATAATCCTGATACGTCTGGCTTTCAAAGCTAAAGCTAGATCATCTGAAAGACTCAGTATTTGATTGACTTTCACTCCAGAAGCAGGTTTGAATTCATAGCCGGTAATAACCGGCCCCGGATAACTCGAAATCTCTCCATCAACCTTTACACCAAAAGTTTCAAGTGTCTCTTTAAGCATTCGCGCCGTAAATGAGAGTTCGTCCTTACTAACCTCCTGAACATCTCCATTACCTTCAGAGAGCAACTCAACAGGAGGGTATTTATATTCAAATGAACCAACTTGTACAGGTTTTGCGGGCTTCGCCTTTACTTTCTTGACACCAGAAGGTCGTGGTTTCTTTGCTGTCACAGTCTCTTCTTCGGCTATTTCAGGATCAACAACTACTTGTTCATCTGGGATATAATCGTCACTTTCTGACTCTCCCGAGTCATCCTCTTCATCACTATTAAATGTCAATAAACGACTGAGGTTGGATCGAATGCGATTGTACGATGACCTGAAGAATCCTGCACCCGGCAAACGAACAGATAGTGCAAGCATAGGGGTAATCGATGTATAAAGGATCAAAAGAATCAAGATTGCACCAATAAGAAAGACATAAGATCCCAATCCCCCAACTATTCCTATGGTAAACGCAGTCAATTCTTCAGCTATATATCCGCCTGCACCAGACGGATCATTAGTCAGCGTACGAAGCAAAAGAAGGTGGATATTCCAAATCATTGTTGCAAGAAGAGAGATGGCAAATAATAGTGAGACATTGAACCTCAACTTGCCAGCTCTATCAGGTACGAATTTCCTGATTGCCATTATGAGCAGACCAGCGGGCACAAAAAATGACAGCCAGCCAAACAAACGAACAAGGAAAAGAGAAAGCAAAGCGCCAATCCAACCAGCTTGATTCTGATACTGTATTTCAAGAGGATTGAGATGTCCGTCCTCTTCCCCTGTAATCCTCAGATCATCATAAGAAGTATGAGAAACTAAGGCTATGAGAATCAAGAGCGAAACCAGAATAAGGAGAATCCCAATCGCTTGGCGAGTTCGCTCATTGTTTTTCTGTTTTGCCTGTTTTTTTCTTCGTTTTCTTGCCATACAAATGTCAACCTCGATAAATTGCCGTCTTTTGGCAATTAAAAAGGCAGGAGTTCACTACTCCTGCCTTAAAATAAATCTCAGACCAATCTATTTCTTAACAGCATCTTTCAAATGTTTTCCAGCTTTGAAAACTGGGACTTTTGATGCTGGAATCTGAATCGCAGCGCCAGTCTGTGGATTGCGACCAGTACGAGCTTTACGATGCGAAATTGAGAATGTGCCGAATCCGGCAAAGCTGACTTTCTCATCTTTCTGCAACTGCATTGTAATTCCGCTCATAAAAGCATCTAGTGCATCAGCGGCCTGTCTTTTACTGATATCCGTCGTTGTCGAAATGTGTTCAATCATCTGTTCTTTGGTCATGTCGCACCCTCCTCAGGGTATAAAAGGTTGATAGTTTCGGTTTCTATTCGAAAAAGGCTCAAATATCACGAATCTGTCAACTAAAATCAGTCATCTTTTTTCATAAAATGCTTATTATTTGCGGGTTTACAGCGGTTAGCGGTTCAATGATGTGGTACTGAACGAGCTAAAATTATTGTCTATCTTAATATCTTTGAGGGCAGATGCCGCCACTCTCAATTCAAATCCAAACCCTTGATTGGAACCGACAGGGACCCAATAGAGCGAACCAATCCAACAGTGAATCTGTCGAACAACTCGTACAGAACTGGATATTGTCCTCCCTCGTTCAACATCATAATACTGACTGTAACTTACTGTTGTTTTTGGAGTTAGATTAAACCCAAGGGTTGTTCTAATGAACCTTGTACGCCTCCAATTCTCTGCTCGTCCAGTTTCAGAATGACCATAAGCTACTGTCAAGTTCCATCCCTTTCTGCCAGACGAAGACCCTACGGTTGACCCAAAAGAATCCGGTGCTTGCCTGATTTGAGAGAGAGAATCCACCCCATGCAGTCCTACTATTGAAGCATCATCAAATAGGAAACGATCTCCATGTAATCTCAAACTTGCATCGAATCGAAGTGACTGTAAATATGGTGAGAAAAAGCTCAAATCACCGTTATTTGGATCATACACCGAATGTCTTGTTGTTAACGTAAGTGACAGATTAGGGATTGCGCCAGATCTCAAAGATGTGCTGATATCTGAATATGGTTTATCTTCAGCTAGAAAATTGTAACTGAACGACGTTGTGACTGAAAGTAGCTCAAGATTCTTCTCTATCCCCCCATTGTTGACTTTTGCTTGTAGTGTATTTGTCATAGAGAAACTTAGTGCCGAACTCTTCTGCCCGCCTGCTCCACCTCCAGCAAAACTTCGTACAAGGGGGTGCCGATCAATCTCAGGTGACCATGAATATCGAACACTAGGGTTCAAAACATGACGCAATCCAACAAGACCGAAAATATTTGGATAGATAGTACCATACAATTTAGTGTTTGCACTAATCCCAGCATTATATGAATATGTTCGATAATTTGTCGAAGCATCTATACCTGCGGCTAAAGACTGGTCAGTCTCGTGAATCATAAACCATGTCTCAGAATAGCCAAAACCTGGTATCAGGTTCAAATAATTCCCCAAGCGTATTGCAGGAAGCGACAGGGATGGGTTGTGTTGAACCTTGGTGTACCCTTTACGAGATCTGAACGATAATGTGTCGGCAGACAGCAATGTATCAATCAGTACGCCCAAGCTGTCATACGTGAAAACCGTATCGCCATTGACAAAAACAGAATCGACTGTTATCCGTGATGAGAAATTTTTTAATGCAGGTCGGTATCTAAAGACAAAGCCGTTATACCACTTTTGAACCCTACGACCATTTTCATCGGTAGCACCACTACCAAAAGGAAAGATCGGTGGTAAAGAGAGCGTCATATCGGGAAGAAGATCTGTCCGAGATTCCTTATCGAGGTTTTGACTGTGTGATGCAGAACCGGATAACGTAATATCTTTCCCGAATTTTTTCTTGAAATTAATCCGTGAGACAAGCTCACGATTAAGTCGTTCATCAAGATTGCTCGATACATCGGTGTAGTATGTGGAGCTTGATACAAATGAGCCTGTTGCCCGTATTTCAAAAGAAGGGCTGATATAATGATTGTACGCACCCGACATTTGCCAATCATGATTACTGAATTCTTCGGCAACCGCAGAATTGAAATTTGTTCGCGAACGATACTCAACATTTATGAATCCATCAAGGACATACCGTTTATTGAAATTCAATCTGTTTCGAAAAGTAAAGGTTCGACTTTGCTCGTAGTAGTCAAGAGCTGTAGTCATATCCCAATATTTTGAGGCTGCCCAATAGTAACCGATATTGCGAATGTATCGCTCACTTTGTTCAAAACGTCCGAAAGTAAAGGGTAGAAAGCCTGAATGTCTCCCCTTTTTAAGTGGAAAGACATAATATGGAATAGCCATGAGCGGAATTCGTCCGAGGTAAAACACCACAGGTTTCGCTATCATCTTATTCCCTTCCATCAACTTTATTCTTGATGAATGGAAATTAAAATGTGGCTCTGCCTTATCGCACGTCGTAAAACTTGCAGATTCAATATAAAAAACATCTTTCTGCTCACGAAACAGACGACTCCCATAATGATAACCATCCTGAAAACTTGTCTTTGACTGAACAATCCGACCCTTTTCTGTATCAATAGAATATTCGAGATAGTCACCCAAGAGTTCTGTCTCGCCATCCCGGAGCACAACAGGTATTGCTGAAGGTTGCAATGACCCGAAGCTGTTCTTGTCAATCTCCGTCTTTGTAGTCTTTGCAGTATCAATCTCAGCAGAAAACGCTTCCACCATTCGTGCATCAGTATCGAAAATAACTTTTTCAGCACGGAGAGACATGTTACCTGATGTTACCTCAGCATGATTCGACAGAGTTATTACTGAATCAGTCAAATCATAAACAATCCTCTCAGATTTGTACGACACAGTATCAACTTTCCGAACCGATGCGACTGCTGTTGTGTCATGTACAACTGCAAGCGTGTCAGCAGTTGCTGTAGAATCAGTTCCAATGATAACTGGTTTGCTCGTACTGTCTGCAATAGACGATTCAATCTTTGGAATATCTTCTTTAATTCTTTCCCCTCGAATAAATTCACCGACCCCGCCTCCGATGATTGTTACACTCTGCAATTCATCATTGAGAACAGCGAATTGAATCGTATCTCCGGAAACAGTATTTTGTTCAAACTGACGACCTCCTTGTGACGACGGATTGAACCATGAGTACGCTTGGCCTCGACAGAGAACAGCGTTAAGTTGATTGTCAACAAAACTGAGCTTAATATAATCACCGGAGAGTATCGACTTGTTAAAAAATATTTCCAAACTGTCAACTGGCTCGGTAAACTCGCCACGTGCCGAATCACTTACAACAATCTGAGTGAGCTCGTCGTCAGCAAATGTCAATGCAATAAACTCACCTTTCAACTCAGATTTTTTTCGTCGGACAACAGGATTATCATATAGATCCAGCATGCCACCGGATAGTTTCATCACGGCACATCCTGCTTCTGCATTCATTTCTTCAGAGCTGATTATGACATTACCGCTAGCTTGAGTGATGCTGTTCTTGGAGTTGTGTTCAAAGTAGTCCGATACTACTTGTATCATATTCGCTGTATCGGGATACCGTAAATATACAACAGGACGATTCTCCATCCAAAAGTAACCAGAATCTCTACTGTAGCGTGCAAAAACTCCAGAAGCATACAGCGAGTCAGCATATGACCACAGCTCTACATGCTCCCCGCGTGCAGTCGCCATCTTTTTTGGAAGGTCATAATAGACCGAGTCAGCATGTAAAAGATAGTCTTCGTCATCAATTACAACATTTCCACGCAGGTCAAAATAGTTCTGTTTGAGATAAATCGCAGAATCACAATAAATATGTCCATTCTCAGTCGTGAAATCGACATTTCCTACAACATACGTATGATAACGACCATCTCGATAGACTACTTCGAGTTCATCGGCATGGTTTAACACTATTGGATTGTTCTCTTGTGCGAGCAATCCTGTTGTCAACACAAGAAATAAAAAAAACATTATGGGAGAGGTTCTACAGTGCACTCAAAACCTTCCGTATCAGGTCAAAGTATTCTGTATTCATCCCGTCACTCAGTCCGCCGAGTTGTGCTAAAGAGACACTACCTCCACCTCGTAAAGTGCTCATTGCAGATATTTGCTTTGCAATGTCACCTGCATTAAGGCCTGAGTTCTTAGATGTCCCGATGATAATCCGATCAGGGATCGACAAAAAACATACACCATCAATTTGATCAGCAACCATACCTGCCAGCTTAGATCCAAGTTTCAGATCGATCCTATCCATACATGCACAGACTAGTGCATGAGAAGCACAGATCTCTTTTTGGGATACTAGTTGGCGCACCATATTTGGTAATAGTTCTCTCTGTAATCGAGCAACCTCCTGTCGTAACAGTTTGTTCTCTTCATGTATGGTAGAGACTCTATCTTCGAGTTCATGTACATTGCATGTCAGATACCGAGACAACATACTCGTCACCCGAAAACGGAGTGCGTAGTCATCAAAGGCTTGATTTCCGACAAGAAATTGAACTGATAATTGCCCATGCAATTTTTCAGTACCTATTATCTTAAGCATGCGTACTTCAGAAGTTTTAGTACAATGTGTTCCACCGCATGCTTGATAATCAATTGTTCCTATTCGAATTATTCGATTAGTTCCTTCACGACAGATCGGCTTTCTCAGTGGCAATTTTTCAGCTTCCGCACGCTCAAGTGAAAGGACTTCAATCTCAGATGACTTGTAGATAATTTCATTGCAACGATCTTCAAAATGTTTCAACTGCTTGTCAGATAAATGATCAATGTTCAACTCCACAGCAACATACGCCTCACCCAAGTGTACTGACATAGTAACCAAATTCTGTTCCCTATGGGCAACTGCTGAAAAAATATGTTGAGCAGTATGTTTCTGCATCTGAAGAAAGCGTCGTTTTGAATCAACAACCCCGATAACTGTATCTCCCCTGCTCCCTACTTCATCAAGAGTGATATGCATGACAGCATTGTCTTCGCGTTCTATTACGTCAACTACCTGCTTGCTATTTAGTGTCCCTGTGTCAAAGAGTTGACCGCCTGAAGTTGGATAAAATGCAGAACGGTCTAAAACAGTATAATAACGACCACCTTCTTTACCTATCTCAAGGATTTTACCCTCAAACTTCAGTAAAGTTGAGTCTTCATAATATAGTCTTTCTGTCACAGATCATTCCTGACTTCTTTGATCATCTCACCTCAGTCGCATCCTTGTACAACAATATCGCTTGATAGTTGGCTCACCCGACTCGATTTATCAATGAACCGATTTCTTCGATCCTCACCTCTATTGTATCTCCTGATTTCATCGGCGATATTCCTGACGGTGTACCTGTAGAGATAAGATCACCAGGCATCAGCGTCATTGCTGAAGAAATATAACTAATGATATAAGGTATAGAGAAGATCATCTGACTG
>JAJRUL010000153.1 GCA_024277795.1 Candidatus Zixiibacteriota bacterium | reverse complement strand
GATCCAAATGCAGTATTTGATACCTCCAATGTGTCCTATACTGCTACAGGGTGGCATGTCATTCATCTGTCGTATACTGGAGCAACATACGCTGGTGCAGTAACTGATTCGATTATGTTCCTGAACAACAATGTGGCGCAAGAACAAGCGATAGGTATTGATCGGATGGAATTCAGCCACTGGTGGGATTATAATACTATTGACACTACTGTTACAGGCAAAACTTACGATGCAAACAATCATCTCAGCTTTGCCGGCTTGAATACAACGAAAGCGACCATAAATGGTACTACAAGTATGACCATTAGTGACAAGTTTGTGTCAGCCGACTCAACTGTAGTACGCGATTTCAATTTCCAGGCCGCCTTGGTTAATGTAGGAATCAATAAGAGTCCTGTCGGTTGGGCGCAGAGTTGTCCAAATTCCGGTTCAGCAACAATTACTGTGGGGATGACTTACACGAAAGATAACGGCACACCTGTTTCAACAAGTTGGGTGTTTAGCTTAACTTTTGTTAATGGAATAGTCAATGTCTCCGCGACATCCGGAACTACAACCTGGACTAATTCATATCAAGCATGTACTGCATCTCTCTAAAGAGATAGAATGTAAATGTAAAACCCGGCCATTAAGGTCGGGTTTTTTTATTGGCTGTCAGTAGGGCTTGTTGACATGAGGACGGCTTTTGAGTACATAGCATCAATGAAAGAGATTATCCGATATTCAAAATGTTTTGTTTGCGGTGACCAAAACTCATATGGTTTATCTGCAAAATTTTTCTATGATGGTGAAAAAGCGATAACAACAGTTATTGCTGATGAGAAGTGGGAAGGATATCACGGAATCTATCATGGAGGAGTTCTTAGCTCCCTTCTTGATGAAGTAATGATCAAATCAATTCTTGCTATCGAGAAGATAGCAGTTACAGCCGAAATGACAATACGTTTTCATCAACCTGTGCGAGTTGGTGATGAATTGCAATTGACAGGTTGGATTGTTCGGAGTAAAGGTCGTATCTATTTCACAGAAGGGAAGGCTCTTTCAGTTGACGGGAAGTTACTTGCATCTGCGAGTGGCAAGTATATCGAAGCAAAGTCGAATCTGAAAGAAGAGCTTACACAGTCGTTAGATTGATCAGCAAAGTCAAAAAACGGCATTATTTTTCATAGTCCAAAATAATCACAGTGACAAATTTGTCCTTGTATCAACAGGATAGTTGCCCGTTTACCTCATGGCATCTCATTTGCTTTAGCGTCTCTTATGGAAAATAAAGAGATCTCTTTGAAGTGCTACGTGGCGGCATATCATAATCGTGAGCTAGACCGTAGTTTGGAGGAAAAAGGATTCACCACAGGTATGATCGCATTTGCTATACCTGATTCAGGTATTTTATTTCGATGTCGAGCA
The DNA here is from genome assembly GCA_024277795.1 of Candidatus Zixiibacteriota bacterium. Lineage (GTDB taxonomy): Bacteria > Zixibacteria > MSB-5A5 > GN15 > FEB-12 > JAJRUL01. The sequence goes on along the minus strand of JAJRUL010000153.1, from coordinate 23,554 downwards.
GAAGGGAGTCTGGTCGATCTGGAATTCGGAGCATTTTTTGCCTTGCTTCGATTTATTCGGACACGTCTTTCACAGATCAACATACAGTCAGTCCAAGTCCTTTCTTCATTACCAGAGTTTGTCTTTTCCTTTGATGGAAAATCTCCACACTTAGCAAACAACAAAGAGCGAAAGAAGCTATTGGTAGAGTATGGTAAGTCACTCGGCTTGGCTGTTGGATATATCAAGATCAATAATAATGCAGCCTTGGTATCGACTGCCGATGCTCCGTCACTTCCACCGCAACGCCAGATCACGTTGGCTCCCGATCCTGCTGAAAAAAAGAAGCCGGATTTTAGACCGTTCCATACGGGTCTTGAATTGTAATCACTCAGGTCAACTTGACATACAGGACTACACAGTTACCTTACTAACAACGGAATAGAGCTATTTTTATACTGAACGTTGATTGCTAAAAAACGTTTTATAATTGTACCGCTTTGTTAGTTGAGGAGAATGAACGTGTTGCGAGTATTTACCCTTATCTTGTTCCTGTGCTGTTTTTCTGCCATATCTGCATTAGCTGATAATATTGGGTGGATCACTCTTCATAATGAAGCAGATGCAATAACAGCAACGGCAATTTTTGGTTCTGCTTTTGAGCGGGATAACAATCGTTTCCTTGTAAGGCTCTCTCCATCACAAAACTCTCGTTTGAAGAGTTCAGGGCTTTCGTTTGAACTTCTCCTTTCTGGTTATGATATTTCAGAATTGTGGTTGATTCAGCGATCAGAACAGCCGTCTGATTTGAGTATTGTACAGTCAATTCCAGGTCGACATATTGATCTTGGTAACGGTACGTATTTGTCTCATCCTACTACAGGTTTTGCTTCTGAAGAAGTAAGAGATTTTCATGGCCGACCATTAAGTGATCTTTCAATTCGTTTTCTTTATATCCCGAACTCAATATCTGTTGATTTGAGTCAGGTTATTGATTATCCGACAGATTCCCTGATAAGCAGGATCAGCTTAGATTCTCTTTATGCTATGGATACACGATTAGAGGCTTTTCGTACTCGTTACTTGTGGTCTGACTCGATAGATATGGCTCGCGATTGGATAGTGCAAAAGTGTCTTGACTGGGGGTACACCGATGTACAATTACAGCCTTTTGATTGGGGGGGCGGGACTCATTACAATATTGTCATAACAAAGTTGGGGTATGCCGAACCTGACGTTGTTATAGTAGTCGGTGGACATTATGACTCTTGGAATCAAGGGAGTGACCCTTTGGTGTTTGCTCCCGGTACGGATGATAACGGGTCGGGGACTACTGTAACGTTGGAATTGGCTCGTGTGCTAGCTGATGTTCCGTTGAGAAAAACGATTGTATTTATGCCCTTTTCAGCCGAGGAACAGGGGCTTGTCGGGTCATCTTTTGCTGCTGAGGATTTTGTTGCAAAAGGTACCAATGTTGAAGTGATGTACAATTTCGATATGGTAGCCTTCGATCCGGACTCTGCTTTTGAAATCTCTGTTTCAGCGCAAGCTCCCGTTCTTGCGTATTCTGAGTTTACCGCTTCGACAGCTGAGCGGGTAACGAGTCTAACTCCGGTATTAAGCAGTACACCCGGAGCTTCGGATCATGCATCATTTGCTGCTCAAGGTTTTCCGATAGTGAACAGTATCGAGGCGAACTTCAATTATGCAGGATGGCATACAAATCTTGATATTTCTACAAGGCTTAATTTTGAATATCTGACTGAAGTAGCCAAGATGGCAGTTGCATCTGTATCCGCTGTTGCTGAATCGGCTCATCCGACTTCTATTGATCATATTACTGACATTGGAGACGGACAGAGCTTGGAAGTTTTCTGGACTGATTGCGATCCTACGTATACTTACACTGTTTACTGGGGGGAAGTGAGTGGTTCATATACTGATTCGATGAATGTACCGTCGGGAAATTGCTCTGCAATTGTTTCGGGTTTACGTGAAGGAGTCACACAATATTTTTCAGTAATTGGGAGAACATCGTCAGGTCTATCTGCCATGTATGCCCATGAAGGGAGCCTGAAACCACTTGTTGTACCGAGAACACCGAGTAGTTTGTCAGTAGTCCCTGAACATAATCAAATAGTCGTGTCGTGGAGCAAGTCAATTGAGGCAGACTTCAATCATTATCGTATTTATCGTAAGATGGGTCAGTTGCCGTATGTTTTGTACACGACTGTTCAGGGTGATACAGCATTTATTGATACAGATGTACTTGGTCAGGTAGAATATAGCTATCAGATATCGGTTGTGGATAATGACGGCAATATGTCTGAATTGTCCCCTGAACAGAGTTCGTATTCTGCAACATTTGATGGTGGAATACTCGTTGTTGATGATATAACGAAAGGTTTTGTTGGCCCTACCCAAGCTGAACAGGAAGCTTTCTTTGATACAGTAATGGGCAATTCTCCATATTCACTCATAAGAATTGAACAAGAAGGTACTCCTTTGACCAAAAGTGATGCGGGGAGATTCTCTACGATTTTTTGGTTTGATGATGACCTTGCTACTAAGATAATTGCAGAAAGTGAAGAGACTATTTCCTGGTTTACCGATTATCCCGGCAACTGTGTGATTGGTGGACTGCGTACTGTTTATTTCTGGGGTTCCACTATATTGCCAGGTGATGTTCGCTACGATGCCTTTGGATGTGGTAGTATTCAAGAGAACCAAGCTCGTGATTTTAGTGGTGCAATCGGTCAAAATGGTTGGCCATCATTAGTTGTGGATCCTCAGAATCCATTCAATGGAAACATTCCTAATATCGGAAAGATGACTGCTGTTGATAGTGCGATTGTAATTTATACGTATGACGCGTTCAGCGATGATCCGTTGTTTGAAGGTGAGCCGGTCGGGTTGCTAAACAGAACTAATAATGGTTACAGAATTCTCCTGTCATTCCCCTTGTCATATATGACAGAAGAGTCGGTGATAGATATGATTTCTTATGCTCAGTCACTTTTTGGTGAAACGGATGTAATAGCTGTGGCCGGTGATGCTGATGGTAGTGGCACAATCAATGTATCAGATATTATTGCTATAGTGAATTACCTGTTTGGGGAAGGTTCACTTATTGATTTGAACCGTGCTGATGTTGACGGTTCTTGTGAAATCAATACTATAGACATTGTATACCTAATCAATTATCTGTTCTTTTCGGGGTCTGTACCGGTAGATGGTTGTGTTACCAGATAGATATTGATCACTGCGTCTTTTGATTTTGCATAATAGTAAATTTGAGTGATATGGATTGCATAATATATGTGATATATGTTCGCTACCTTTCAGTAGTCATTTAGCTGAATTTTATCTGATGTCGTAAGTGATTGTAGGATAGGCCTATAGCCTTTCTTTAGCAGGTTTATTACCGATGGCACGGAGGTTGCTTTTATCCGATGCATGGACTTAAACATACTCTCACAGGTACAAATTGTAGAACTATCGAGTATCCTTCCATTTGAATGGATATCTCCAATTGATTTGGTTGGACGGAAGACTGATGATGTAAACTTAGTCAGACATCCGCTTCTGGTGACTCCATTACAGGATGGTCGGTATGTGCTCCTTGAAGATTCGTTATTGCTACATACGTTGAAACAACTCAATCTCAAGCATTTGCCTGTACAGGTAGTTGGGAAGGGATCGTTACGAGTAGTAGTGAATAGAATCGGTTTGGTTGATATAGAACTGGATGATATTACAGAGATATGTCATCAGTTCCCTCAACAGATGAGGATAGCGTCCATGAATACTGATGCAATTGAAGAAGACCATGTTTGCACAGTACACTTTGACTTCAATAATGAACAGATTGTTGTTCACTTGAAGGATTCAACATCTGTTGGATGTCCAGAATCATTGTCAACGCTCATACGTTCTATCTTGCCTTTAGGTCGATATCTCCCCCTTTGGGAGGAGACTCCACAATATCATCCATTAACACGAACGACTTTATTCAATGGTGTGATGACACTCCCGCCTTGTTCATTAGAGCATATCTGCACAGCGGCAGAGTCTGAAAGACTATTTCCTGCGGGGCTCATGAAGGTTAATACGCATTGTCGGATTTTCAATATCGACTTTCCGATTTCCGTATTAGCCGATGATAATCCTTTGGCTGAAAAGACAGAATTCCTTCGTGAATTGATCGCTTTCCGTGGTCAAACCCAACGAGTGTCCTATTTTGAAGGTCAAGCCTGCTTTTTGAATGATTGATTTTGTCTGATTGGAATAAAGCTATAAAAACTGGTTGAAACATCAGTCATTCCCCCCTAGATTTCAAAACAATTGAATAACTGCCTGCAGAGAGCAGGAAAACAAAAACCCCGCACCACGGGTACGGGGAAAGATGTTTTTGATGAAGCAGTTTTGGCTTAGGCTAGTTTGCCAATCATAAGGGCAAGTCTGGATTTGTTCCGATCGGCATTTGAACGATGGATCAATCCGGATGAAGCCGCTTTGTCAAGCAGAGAGCAAACAGAAGCATACTGCTTTGTTGCTTCTTCTTTATTGCTCATCTCACGCAGGTAGCGTACTGCGGCGCGGAGTCGAGAGCGATTTTGTCTGTTTGCAATCCGCTGTTTAGGCGATGTTTTCATCCGCTTCTTACAGGATTTATGTTGTGGCACGAAATCTTCCTTTCGCGATTCGGTTTCGTGTTAGCCAACAAATATAAAGGGTAGGAGAGATTTGTCAACTACTGACAACAAGAAAAAATCACTTGTGAAGTCTGCTTCGCAAGTCTCTGTAGCAACAGCGTTTTCCAGAGTCTTGGGTTTAGTCCGGGAGCAAGTGATCGCCTACTATTTTGGAGCAACTTTGGCAACAGATGCTTTTATTACGGCTTTTAGAATCCCAAATCTGTTGCGAGATATGTTTGCTGAAGGGGCACTATCATCAGCTTTTGTCCCTGTTTTTAAGGAGAAACTAGTCAATGAATCTGAAGAAACTGCTTTTCGGCTAGCCAATATAGTTTTTACAGCCATTTTGATTGTTGTCGGATTGATAGTTCTATTGGGGATAGTAGCGGCACCTGTATTGGTCTTTCTCATGGCAAACGGTTTTGTTGAGACAGCGGCCAAGTTTGATCTGACTGTTGATTTGACACGAATTATGATGGTATACCTACTACTGGTATCACTATCTGCATTAGTTATGGGGGTTTTGAATTCATTCGGACGCTTTGGAATTCCAGCTCTTTCACCCGCAATGTTTAATATGGGAACCGTTGTAACGGTTGTGGTCATGCACAGCTATTTCGGACAGCCTATTTACACTTTGGCGATCGGTGTCATCATCGGTGGAGCAGGGCAGTTGTTGATTCAACTCCCGTCATTATCAAAAATAGGCTATCGATTCAGGCCGACATTTTCCTTCTTTGATGAGGGGATGAAAAGAATTGTCAAGCTTTTTGCCCCGATGATTGTTGGGCTGTCGGCATCTCGAATCAATATACTCGTTTCGACTCTCATAGCATCATTTTTGATAGAAGGGTCTATATCGTATCTAAATTTTTCCTATCGTCTTATGCATTTCCCGCTAGGTGTTTTTGCTGTTGCTTTGGGAACTGTTGCGCTTCCGAATGTTTCTGAATTGGTTGCGAAGAAAGAATACAATCGTTTAACGGGTGCACTTTGTGAGATGATTGGAATAAACTTCTTTCTTGTTATTCCCTCGGCTATATTTCTTGCACTTATGGGGGATGATTTGGTGAGGTTGATTTATCAATGGGGGCTCTTTTCATCAGTTGATACGGAGAACACAGCTCTCGCCCTCAGGCACTATTCATACGGTTTGATAGGGTTTGCAGCGATTCGTGTAGTCGTCCCTTTCTATTATGCATTTGGTGACTCAAAAATGCCAATGAAGATATCGGTTGCTTCAGTTTTACTAAATGTGCTACTGTACTACCCACTCATTTACGTACTCAGTTTTGCGGGATTGGCTGCCGCTACATCGATAGCAGGTCTGTTCAACTTCATTTTGTTGATTCTTTTTCTTCCACGTAAGGGGGTATCTGTTCCTTTTGCAAAGATCGGTTTAAATATGTTCAGGATGGTTGTTTCTGCAGGTGGTGCTTTTTTTCTTGCTGAACTTGCCCCCTATAAGTTTATGATGAATGATACTACAGTTGGCGGGAAAGCTCTCACGCTATTTGTTCCAGCTATTGTGGCACTTGTATTATATGTCTTTTTCTGTTTTCTACTTCGTGTTGAAGAGGTGAGGCTCATAAGTCGGTTCATATTACATCGGAGAAAATAGGATTTGTTTCGTGCCTATCCCAGTTCTTTTCTTCTGATAGCGGTCATCGGGGGGATTATTATAGCTGATCTCGCGCATATTGGGGCATTAGTTTACTTTATTCTCGCATTAGTTGCTTTAGTTAGTGCACTTTGGATGAAGAACTCCAAACGTGAGATAATTGCTATTTTACTCGGCGTATCTATTCTCTTCGGATCTGCATTTCACTTCGATGTCAGGTACCTACAACGAGGTCCTTATGATGTTGAGCAATTAGCTGATGGTCAAACGAGGCAACATATTTATGGTCAGGTTGATAATTGGCCGACCATAAAAACCAATCGCACAGAATGTATAATTTCAGTCGACTCAATTTCAGGGCAGTTTGGTCGTCCAGTTGTAGGGAAACTGTTGCTTCGTTTATCAACTGAGACGACTTCGTTGCAAAGAGGTGACGGTATTGAATTTTATGCAAGAATCTATCCATTGAGGCCTTCCAGTTTACCGGGTCAATTTGACTATCAGCGTTTTATGAATCTCAAGGAGGTACATGGCACTGTCTATCTACCAACATTGATAGATATACGAGTTGATCGCAGAAACAGGTATGGGGTCATACATCTAATAGATCAATTGCGAGATATGATTCGTGAAAGTTTGTATCGCAATCTCGATCCAACATCTGCGGCTTTGTCTGCTGGCTTTTTAATCGGGGAGACGCATGATATTCCTGAACGGATATACAAACTATTTCGAGATACTGGCACATTTCATCTGCTTGCTGTTTCAGGTTCAAACGTTGCTTTGATTTTACTCTTTATTGTTTGGTTGATGAGACCTTTTGCTCTTAGTAAGAAATGGCGGACTTTCATTTTACTCTTTACGATTTTCCTGTTTTCTCTCTTATCCTATAATGAACCTTCCGTGCTTCGTGCATCTGTAATGGCGACACTAGTTATTTTTGCTGCATTGGTGCAACGACGATATGATTTGAACAATATCCTAATGTTGGCCGGGTCAATTATCCTGATCATTGTTCCATCGCAACTGTATGATGTTGGCTTCCAGTTGTCGTTCATAACGGCATGGGGGCTCATTATTGCAACACCTTTACTTCATGGGCAATTCAAACGTTATCATACAAACAGATGGTATAAGTGGCTTGCGTTGCCTTTTCTTATTGCGATAACTGCACAGCTTTTTTCAACTCCAATTATTGCCTATTACTTTGGAGTTGTTCCTGTTGTGTCGGTACTTGCCAATCTTGTCATAGTTCCTATCGTGTCATTTGCCGTTGTGGGTATTCTCATATTGTTATCTGCACATATCATTTTGCCGAGTCTCGGTCTTTTTGTAGGTGGGGTAATGAATATGATCTTACAGTTTGTACTCTATCTCTTAGAGATGTTTGGCGGGGACAGTCCTCCAGTTATCAATACAGGCCATGTTGAACTGTGGGTGATATTTGTTGCCTATGGATTGCTTCTTTCGATCATATTTGGGCTACGTTATACATATGCTCGTCGGATTGTTGTTTGGATTATTGTTTTATCATTGCAGGTCGTTCTGATAGGGGTTGTTGTGGATTCTGCTGGAGCTACGACAGAGCCTGAAATATCCACGACAAAAGTTCCAGGCGGGTATATATCGCTTTTGACTCCAGCAAACAGTTCTGATGCAGTTCTTGTGATATCTGGATTATCGAGGAGAGAATATGATATCGGCGAACGTATCATTGCACCGTTTGTACGTGCTTTAGGTGTTGCACGCATTCCACGAATGATTGTTTTCTCGGCTGATTTTGATATGATTGATGATCTTTTGAAATTGTCACAGCCGATGGGGATTGATTCCATCTTTGTAGCAGGGAAACTCTACGGAAGTTTTAGGCAGGTTGCAGACCAACAGATTGAATCGGGACTTGCACACATAATCAAGTTGCCATCGGCATTGCCTGATTTGGGAGGGAATAATAGATTGTCTGTTTCTTCGTCAGGAATTGTCCTCATACAGGACTCTGTTAAAATAGCTATGGTGTCGGAGTTGACAGAGAGCTTTTGTAATCAAGTGAAGATTAGCGATCTTCGTTGCCTTTTTCTTAATCGATTCACCTCAGAATCAGCAACTCTGCTATCAATAGTCGATTCAACGAGGGATCTTTCAATTATCTGTTCATATTCTGCACAAGAGAGTCTCAAAGCTGTTTCAGATGAGAACATACTCGTGGGTAGTGGGAAACTACAGATCTTCGATTTGTCAAAAGAATCGCCACTCACAGTACGACTGGAGCCAGAGAGAGCCGATCGAGTACATATTAGCTGTTTACAATAGTATTTCGGTCTAAGTATTTCTTTTCCTCTCCCGATAACAATAAGGAAGTATCCCGCTCTGTTGGATTTTGGGGATTTGATCGTAACGTAGAAGGACCTCAGATGAGTTTATCAGGTAACTTAAAAACTGTTTCATTTCCGGATATTCTGCAGTTGTTAGCAACAGGGAAGAAATCCGGTGTCCTTGAAATCAAGACATCGACACGTCAAAAAGAAGTGGCGTTTAAAAACGGTAACATTGTGTATGCCTCTTCAGTTAATTCTTCCGAGGATTTGCTTGGTCAGATGTTGCTCAACCGTGGAAAGCTTTCAAAGAAAGATCTTGAACGAGCCATTACTTTGCACAAACAGACGGGTCGACAGTTAGGTACTACTCTTATTGATATGAATCTCTTTGAGAAACATGAGATAGGAGAATGCCTTAAACTCCAGATTGAAGAGATAGTGTATAATTTATTCTCATGGAAGGATGCTGAGTTCTATTTCCATGAAGGGATGACACCAAAGAATGCACCTTTCTTGATCGATTTAAGTACAATGAATGTGATTATGGAGGGGACGCGACGAATAGATGAGTGGTTGGAGATTCAGAAAGTTATCCCCCCTGATGATGTTCTGCTGGCGATTTCACGTTCTCCGAAAACTAAAGCTGAAGAGATCACAGTATCTATTGATGAATTTAGCTTACTGTCTTTGATAAACGGTGAACGTACTCTTCCTGATCTAATCAATCTTTCCTCGATGGGGGAGTTTGTCACCTGTCGTGCTTTATACCGACTAATCGTTAACAACCTCGTTGAGGTGGTAGGACGTCGTGAGGATAAATCTGGTGAATCAGAAGATGAGGAAGAGGTCATTCTTTCGATCATATTTAATTTGTACAACAGTAGCCTTTATCGAATTCGTGTCCTTTTTGAGGAAATCCTCGGCGAAGAGAACACTCGCCTGTCAGTTTTTGTGGCTGGCTATCGTGGTGGTCTGATGAATTATTTCCCGGGTGTAGACCCGACTTCTGACATGGTGCCGTCATTTGAAAAATTCCTGACAGCAGTACGAGCACTTCCTGCTCCTGTTCGACTTCAGGCATTACTTCGGGATTTAGATACACTCTTAGCTGACACACTGCAATTCTGTTTTGACGTTCTTGGCCACGGTGCATTTCGTGCTGGGCTTTCGGCTGTCAAACAAGAGATTTCAAGCCCATTGGCAGTACGGCGTGAGTTGGTGAAACGCTATGGAATTGAAGATAATTTCTTTAAGGCAATAAAACGTGCTGACAAAGTTGTTAAACAGGTAAGAGGTTAAGAATATGAAAAAGCTACTTCTACTCACAGTAATTTTAGCAAGTTCCGCGATCGAAGCACATGCGGCTAATTTTGCAGTCATCACAAGTCCACCTACGATGGTCAATTTATTGGTTCTGATTATCGCGGGTATCTCATTAGGAGGCTCATTCAAGGTTCTGGCATTGGTCAGAGGAGGTCAGTTAAGCAAAAGCTGGCAACTTTTTACTGCAGGTTTCGCTGTATTGGCGTTGAGTCAGATTGCCAATGCTTTAGATACTTTTGAAATAATGGCTGTTCCAGAATATTTGGTGCCAACTTGCATCGCTATTATGGGAGCACTCTTCCTATATGGAGTTATTCTGACAACCCGAACACTCAGATAAGTCGATATATTTATTGACTGAAACGTATGGGATACTTATAATTACAAATTGGTAATTATGAGTATCCTGTAAGTGTCTGTGTCAATTTAGTTTGTAGGAACAAGTATGGCAAGTGCCACAGAAATAGACGATCGAATATCAAAATGCGAAAGGATCCTCGTTGAGGACCCTAATTCACAGATATTTGCAGCACTAGCAGATTCATACCGTAAGAAGGGCGAATTTGAGAGGGCTTTTCGTATTTGTCAGAATGGGTTGAAGGTTCACCCGTCTTATGGTGCGGCTCATGTTATTATGTCCAAGATTAATTTGGATAGGGGGTTATATGATTGGGCAGAAATCGAAGCGAAAAGAGCCGCTGAACTTGATGGGCGAACTCGTACGATTGAGATGCTCCTTGCTGAGATTTATATCTACAAGGGAGAGTTTGCATCGGCCATTAAATTACTGAAAAGATTGCATGAATCTGATCCGAGTAATGCCCAAATTAAGAAGCTCTTAGATATTGCACGTAAGTTGCCTCAAGAGCAGATTCATGAGAGAGAAGGTGCTGAACCTACTGTCATGATGAAATCTAGTGATAGTAAAACTGCGAGTACTGATGAGTCTAAGGAAGTTGAGAAAGTAAAGGCACAGGAAATAAGTCCGCTCAATATAGTTGAAAGGGCTTTGGAGATAGCAGGGGTCGATGGTGCACTTTTTACAAATATGGAAGGTTTAGTTGTAGAGTCCAAATGGCGTATAGACTTGGATCCAACAGCGTGCGGAGCATCGATGACGGAAGTCGGAAATGACTTGAATGAAGAGTTGTTAAAGGCTTCATTTGGGAAAATTAGAGCAATGTTAGTTGAAACTGAAGGTCCGCTCTTTTATATGTTTGTAGTGCGAAATGGTGTTTTTCTGTTTGTCGGTTCACAGGGTACTAACTTGGGAGCCTTGCGGATGAATGTTGAGAAACTTATTGAGGAGTATAACTCTTCTGGAGATAGGAGTTAGGCAGTACCTATGAGTGAACGTATTACCCGACAGATAATGCTCTTGTCGTTGATTGTTGTGATAATACCGATGTTGCTTTTCCCTGAACGTCTGGGAACGGGACTTGCAAAGGCATCGATGTTACACATATTTTACGAACTAGTCTTCTATGGGTTTGTCCTTTATCTGCTGAATCGGAGAACGACACTCCTGCAACTGGTACAAGCGTGTGGGCTTTGTTTGATTTACCGTTTGGCTGTTGGTGTCGCTTTTGGACTGCTGATTGCGATTGCATATTCGATGAATCTAAAAGTTTCGGTTACTCTAGGAGTGACTAGCTATCTCCCTGCTATTTTGTTGCATGTCGCTGTTGCTCCTTTTGTCCTATGGCCTGCTCTTAAAGATATGTATGCCCCCGTACAGAGAAAAATAGTACCTCCTTCAAGTGGTACTGAATCGACTGTATCTGGTTCAGGAACAACAACATTTGTCGCTTCAACAAGTCATACGACTCAACCGAGACCAACAACTCAAGCTGATCGTTTCGTTGGTGTTGCTGGGGCAGGGAGTTTTGAAGGTACTCTTGCTTCTTCGGAAGATGGTTTTAGTCAAGCGACGAAGTATATCGGTGGGGATGGTTCTGTACAGATTGCGGCAGTAGTTGATGACGAGGGATTGTTGCTTGGTCACTTCCAAAGAGGTAATTGGATTGCCGAAGATTGGGCTCCACTTGCCCTACAACTCAGTTCTGTTAATAATTCTGTCCTTGGTCGTGCTGGTTGGACTGAACTGGATCGTATATCGATTACTGGACAAACAAACCGTATTATTATTGCAGGTGACAAATCGTATCGACTGTTGGTTGTTGCTGAACAAACAGCAGATGATATTTTGAATATTCGTATCAATCAAGGAATAGAAATTATTCGAAAATATATAGCTCAGCGGTTTGGAACACCATCGCCTGAGTTGATGGAGAATGCTTATGTACGAAGTACTCAGTGAACTGAACAAAACCAGTGGAGTAACAGGCTCTATGGTAGTTGGGGCTGACGGTATTGTCATAGCCGCCGATCTTGATGCATCTCTGGAAAGCGAAACAGTGGGTGCACTGGCTGCGGCGATAACTTCCAATATCCAGAAGTCTTTGGGCCGACTAAACACACCTGCTCCTCGTCAAGTAACGATTGAAGCTGATGACGGGAAGTTGTTTTTTACCGATGCCGACTTAGGTATTCTGGTTGTAACAACGGAACAGAGTGTGAATATCGGTTTGATTCGCCTTGAAATAAAGAATGCCATAAATCGTTTGAAAGAGTCGGTACCCCATTGATTCAATTGTATAAAAGCACCAGGATATAAAAATGGTCTCTATAAATTACTCAGCTCGAGAAGTTTGCTGTAAGATAGTCTATTATGGACCGGGTCTGTCTGGCAAAACGACCAATCTGCAGTATGTTCACAACAAGGTTCCTGCCACTGCACGTGGTAAACTTGTATCGTTGGCTACTGAAGCTGATCGAACGTTGTATTTTGATTTTCTTCCGATCAATATCGGGACGATAAACGGCTTTGCCGCGAAGTTTCAACTCTATACAGTTCCGGGTCAGGTTTACTACAATGCGACTCGTAAACTTGTTCTGAGGGGTGTTGATGGAGTTGTTTTTGTTGCGGATAGTCAAGCTGATAAGATGGATGAAAACATCGAGTCACTAGCCAACTTAGAAGAAAACCTAGTTGAATATGGATACAACCTTGACGAATTGCCACTTGTGATTCAGTACAACAAGAGAGACTTACCCGGTGTCTTATCGGTTGAGGAGCTTGATGCAAAACTGAATCCACGTGGGCGACATACTTTTGAAGCATCTGCTACAATTGGTAATGGCGTTTTTGATACCCTTAAACTGGTCATCAAACTTGTTCTCGATAAGGCTAAGAACAGCGGACAGTCAGCACAAAAAACGCCAGATGTGATGGTGCAGACAGCACCTCCAACAACTCATCCCGATACGGTAACACCTGAGCCCGCACCATATCCGTCAGCGGAGAAAGTAGGGGAGCATACGACAGAGCCTGTGGAAGAGCCTTCACCATCATCTCCACCTCCAGTTGATTCTATTGCGGCAGAAGCGACACCAAGTGTCGGAATTCAAGATGATACCTCAAATCCAACACCAGTTGGGGCGGGAGTTGGGATGAATACTGGAGAAGTGACTGGTCAAAGCAGTGTTCAGCAGGAAGCTGTTGCCAGACCTTATCCTGGTAGTGTTACGGGGGGGATACCTATTAGCAATAGACCTGAGAAAGTAGCAGGGGGGACTCCTACAGAGCGCAGTACGGTTGCTTCTCATACAACAGATACTAATAGCAATACTATGGAAAGTAACGCGCCATCAATGGCTCCGCCGTTGCGACGTCGTTCAGAAAAGAAGAAGCGCGGATTTTTCAAACGCCTATTTGGACTCAAATAGTCGCCAAGGAGACGATCATGAATGATGATAGTTTAATTATTTACGAAGAACAAATCACCCAGATTGATAGTATTATCTCTAAGATGCTTAAGGGTGCAGAAGCGAAGTGTGCTCTCTTGGTTGACAAAGATGGACATCTAATCACTCGCAAGGGTTTCACACATTCACTGGATACAACTGCTCTTGCGGCCTTATTGGCGGGATCATTTGCCTCTACACGTGAGATTGCAAAGCTTGTGGGTGAGTCGGAATTTTCTGTCCTTTTTCACCAAGGAAAGAAAGATCATATCCACATGTCGTTGATTGGAGAGCGGTCGATTCTAGTCGTGATCTTTGATGATCGGACAACAATCGGTATGGTGCGTCTGTATGCAAAGGAAGCATCGGTAGAGCTTGCTCATGTTTTTGAAGAACTGAAAAATCAACCTTCTGAAGAAAAACAATCTGCAGTTGGGGATCAGTTTGCAGATGAAGCTCAAGACAAGATGGATGATATTTTTCAAGACTAAACAAGTAGTTATCCGTTCAATATAAAACAGGGCGGATTGATCTTCTCGGGAGAAACAACCTAGGCGAGCGATAATGGCTTCAGAACTAACTAACATGCTTGTAAAAGCCGGCAAGATAACGCCGGATCAGGCTGAACGTGCCGAAAGCGAGGCCAACAAGAATAAAGAGAAACTCGAAACAGTTCTTGTGCGTATGGGGGCTGTTAAGTCTGAAGAAGAAGTTTCTCAATTTGTCGGTAAACATCTACGTATCGGTGCTCTCAGACTTGAGGATGTTGAGCTAAATCCCGAAGTTGTCAAACTGATTCCGTTAGATATCGCGAGAAAATTCAAGGTTATTGCTGTAAGTAAACTCTCGAAGACGTTGCTTGTCGCGATTTCTGATCCAAATAATATCTATGTTTTAGATGCCATTAAGTTTATTACTGGACTGACTGTACAGCCTGTTATTTCACCAGAGTCCGCAATCGAATCAGCTATTGATTCATACTATGGTGAATCTGGGGAAATGTCTGAAATTCTCAAAGGTCTTGAGGACTCAGAAGAGCTTGAGGTTGTCGAGACTGAGGATCTCCCTAGTGATACAGATCTCATGTCCGCTATTCAGGACAAACCGCTTGTACGTCTCGTTGATAGCATTATCGGTGATGCGGTTAGAATGGGTGCGTCTGATATTCATATTGAGATGTATGAGAAGAGGATTCGTGTAAGGTATCGTATTGATGGTGACCTACGTGAAATGGCCCCACTACCTTTTAAGTATCGTGCAGCAATAGTCTCTCGTGTCAAGATTATGGCAGATCTTGATATTTCTGAAAGAAGACTACCTCAAGATGGTCGTATAAAGATCAAGATGTCTGGACGTACAGTTGATCTGCGTGTTTCTGTATTGCCGACTATTTTTGGTGAAAAAGTGGTTATGCGAATTCTTGATCCGAATGCCCTCATGGTAGATATGACGAGGCTTGGATTCCTTGAGAAAGACCTTAAGAAATTTGATGAAGCAATTCATTTACCCTTTGGTATCATTCTTGTTACAGGGCCTACGGGTTCAGGTAAGACGACAACTCTGTATTCTGCTTTGAAGCAGATAAATCAGGTCGATGTCAATATTATGACGGCTGAGGATCCAGTTGAGTTTAACTTTGATGGAATCAATCAGGTTGCAGTAAAATCGAGTATTGGGATGTCTTTTGCTGCGGCTTTGCGTTCTTTCCTCAGGCAGGATCCTGATGTTATTATGGTTGGTGAGATTCGTGATGGTGAGACGGCTGAAATTGCAATACGAGCCGCATTAACGGGCCACCTTGTTTTTTCAACACTTCATACTAATGATGCGCCTTCATCGATTAATAGACTGATTGATATGGATGTACCTTTTTATCTGGTAGCCTCTGCAACGAAATTGATTATGGCTCAGAGAATGGCTAGGAAAATTTGCCAGGCTTGCAAAGTCGAAGTCAATCTTACTCCTGAACAAGTTGAGAGCTTAAATGCACCGAAGGAATTATTGAAAAACCTGAGGGCTTTTAAGGGAAAAGGGTGTCGTGAGTGTAATGACACGGGGAAAAAGGGGAGAACTGGTTTGTTTGAAGTTATGCCGATTACTCCAGCTATTGAAGATCTCATTTTGGCCAAAGCATCAGATACGGAGATCCGTCAGGTTGCCCTTGATGAAGGGATGTACGGATTGAGAATGTGTGCAATCGAGAAGATGAAAGCTGGTGAAATAGATATTGAAGAGTTGTTTGCTATTACGACCTGATTGCGTCTCGATTTTATTGTCGTTCAACCGTTTATACTAACTAACTCCAATCATTGACAGTCAAGATTTCGTGTAGAAATCCGATAGTAGTAATATATGGATATGTTGGCCTGAACTTACTATATCGGAGACATTGATGTTTACACTGCGCGAATTACTTGAACAGATGGTTAAGATGGATGCTTCTGATCTGCATTTGACTGTTGGGTCACCACCAGTTGTGCGGATTGATGGAAAACTCCAGCGTCTTGACTATGATACACTGACGAGTGAGATAACAAAGAAACTTTGTTATTCGATGCTTAATGAGAAACAGAAATTGAAATTCGAACAAAATTCAGAGTTGGATTTTTCATTCGGTATCGAGCAGATGAGCCGTTTCCGTTGTAACGTTTTTATGCAACGAGGTAACGTTGCAGTAGTTCTTAGGCAGATTCCATATAAGATTAAGACATTTGATGAACTAAACTTACCAAAAGTTATTGCTGACTTGGCAAAGCTTCCAAGAGGTTTAGTTCTCGTCACCGGTCCAACAGGGTCTGGAAAGTCAACAACACTGGCTGCAATAATTGATAAGATAAACCGTGAACGCGCAGTTCATATCATCACAGTAGAAGACCCAATCGAATATCTTCACCGCCATCAAATGTCGTTGGTTAATCAGCGTGAAGTATACTCAGACACAAATTCATTCGCTTCAGCCTTAAAGTATGCTCTGCGTGAAGATCCTGATGTTGTGCTTGTTGGTGAGATGAGAGACCTTGAAACCATCGAGTCAGCATTGTCAATTTCTGAAACAGGTCATCTGGCGTTTGCAACTCTTCATACAAATTCTGCTGCTGAATCAATCAATCGAATTATAGATTCATTTCCGAGTAATCAGCAGGAACAAGTTAGAGTATCACTTTCATTTTCTCTTCAGGCTATTGTTTCACAAACTCTCGTTCCAAAAGTAGGTGGTGGTCGTGTAATGGCGATGGAGATTCTTATTGTAACACCCGCAATACGTGCATTGATTCGTGATGACAAAGTTCATCAAATGTATTCAATGATTCAATCAGGACAGAAGTACGGAATGAAAACAATGAATCAAGCATTAGCAGAACTCTACCAATCACATAAGATTTCAGTAAATGATGCAATGAATTATAGTCAGAACCCCGAAGAACTCAGCGAGATGATTTCTCGTCATTCGACTCCGGCGTTCTCTTAGTTGTGGCGTTCAGAAAGGAATAGCTCATGCCTGTATTTGAATATAAGGGTAAAACATTGGCCGGAGCGTCAGTACAAGGACAGCTCAAAGCCAAGAGTAAGAGTGACCTTGAACGCGTTCTTCGACAGAACCGCATTCTTGTTCAATCTATCTCAAAGAAAGCTCCTGAGATAAACATCAAAATGGGGACTGGGATTAAGAAGACTGATATTTCACGCTTTACTCGACAGTTTGCAACAATGATAGGCGCTGGCCTTCCAATGGTACAATGTCTTGATATCCTGGCATCTCAGTCGGATAATAAAGAGATGGCACGAATTGTTTCGGAAGTAAAAGATGGTGTCGCAGGCGGTGCTACATTGTCTGAAGCACTTGCGAGACATCCGAAGATATTCGATCAGCTCTACACCAATATGGTTGAAGCTGGTGAAGTTGGTGGTGCTTTGGATGCTATCTTGGTTCGTTTAGCTGTCTATCGAGAGAAAGCTGATAAATTAGTGCGTAAAGTAAAGGGTGCAATGGTTTATCCTTCAGTAGTTGCGTTTGTAGCGGCTGCTGTTACTATTGGTATGCTTGTTTTTATCGTACCTGTCTTTGCAAAAATGTTCGGTGGGCTTAACGCTGAACTTCCAGCACCAACACAAATTATTTTGAAAATGTCACATTTTCTTCAGGACAACTTTTTGTTTTTGATAGGTGGTTTAGTCGGGTCAATAATAGGTATCATGTATTGGAAAAAAACTCCTGTTGGAGCTCTTCAATTCGATAAGATTTTACTAAATATGCCTGTACTCGGCAATCTTGTACGTAAATCTTCAGTTGCCAGGTTTACCCGTACACTGGGTACGTTGTTAGCTTCTGGTGTATCTATTCTTGATGCTCTCGATATAACAGCGAAAACAGCAGGTAATATGGTTATAGCAAATGCTATCAATCGCTCAGTCATGGCAATTGCTGAAGGTGACACGATAACAGGTCCATTAAAGGCATCAGGTGTGTTTCCGCCTATGGTAACTCAGATGATATCAGTTGGTGAGAAGACAGGTGGACTGGACGATATGTTATCAAAAATCGCCGATTTCTATGACGAGGAAGTTGATGATGCAGTTACAGCGCTAACATCTGTAATCGAACCGATAATTATTGTATTTATGGGTGTTGTCATCGGTGGTATCATGATTGCCATGTATCTGCCAATGTTTGACATCATCGGAAAAATCTGACCTTTGAGGTCAATGAAACATAGAAATAGACGGCGCGTTTGACGCGCCGTTTTCATTTATGGACAGCAACAATAAAACAACAAAAACGCGACTCACCTGGTTCATCCCTTTTCGGCTTGCCAGCTTTATTCTTCTTTTCTGCACCGTTGTATTTTGGATGGGGTACCCTATCTTTTTGCGTTTGCCTTTGATTTTGTATGCTAGTGCAAACTTAAGTTTTCTGCTACTTATTGTTTTTGATAGAAACCGATTATTACCGGGGGTGACCTCAGCAATCGTTGCAATTAACTTCCTTCTAGAAATTTTGTGTGAAGCTGGCATAATTTACGCAACAGGGAATGTAAATTCTCCTTTTGCGGCATTGTTTATTCTTACTATTGTTTCTGCCGCTCTCTATTACAGACTTGTTGGAACTCTTGTCATGGCATCCATAGTGTCATTGGCTCATGCGTTTATCATTTGGCTCGGTTTGGCTTATGCTTCCGATAGACTTTCTGCAAATGCTCTTCAAACAATCTTCCATTCTGAGGATGGTGTTTTCTATTCTATCCTGTTGCATATTCTGATATTCTATCTGGTTGCATTTATAGCAGGTTATTTGGGGGACCGGCTTCGCGACAAAGATATGAAACTTGCTGACACATCGTTAGCTTTACGGAGAGCAAAGTTAGAAACAGATGATATTCTCAAACATTTGAATTCAGGATTGATTTCGATAGACCCTTTAGGGCACATTGTTTTCTTTAACAGATCAGCTGAAATGATACTCGGATATCGGGAAGAAGAGATTCGAGGGATCCATTGTGAAGCAGTTTTCGCAGAACGAATGCCTGAGCTTTCACGATGTCTTATGAATAGTATCCGACTCAAGCAAGCACATGTTCGATCTGAGATCGAAATAGTAAATAGTGAAGGGAAAAGAATCCCACTTGGATTATCTATTTCAATCCTGACTCAACCAGACCATTCTATTCGTGGTGTTATCGTGATTTTCTCAGACCTTACTGAAGCGAAGTACTTAGAAGCAAAAATACGAACTGCAGATCGACTTGCGGCAATCGGTGAATTGTCTGCTTCAATTGCCCATGAAATTCGAAATCCTCTGACTGCTATATCGGGGTCAGTTGAAGTTCTTCGCGCAGGTCTTCCAGTTGATGGAGAAGATCAGCGATTAATGGAGTTAATTATCAAAGAGTCAAAGAGGCTGAACAAGATACTTTCAGATTTTCTCACGTATGCCAAAATTGATCGTCCTGCATATACTAAAGTAGATTTGTGTCATGTGATAGGAGAGGTCATTCAATTGCTCTATCATTATAATGTTTGTACTGAGTCTGTTGATATTGATTTCCAATCGGATAAATCAGTGGTTTATATGGTAGGAGATGAGGACCTACTTAAGCAACTGCTTATCAATTTGGCAGTAAATGCTTGTGAGTCATTGGAAGGAGGGCGAGGTTTTCTCCGTTTTCGTGTGGAAACATCCGAACACCCGGGGAAAGTCGTGCTGTTTGTTCAGGACAATGGTTCGGGTATTGACAAAGAGACTCTACGCCAAATGTATAAACCATTTTACTCCACAAAAAAGAAGGGGACAGGTTTGGGTTTGGCCATAGTTCATAGAATCTGTTCTGCTCTGGAGTTTTCTATAAAAGTTGATTCCGAAAAGGGAGTAGGGACGACTTTCCGCCTTGAATTCTCAGAATTTGGCATTGCACAACCTGATCAAGCTGCACCAGAGGATTTGATGACCTCAGTTTGATTTGCCTGTAAGTGATATCTTTTCCGGTTGATTTTCCTGCATCTTTGTATAACTTTGGTGAGTTGTTAATTATTACTGGAGTATATATACGTTGAATCTATCAAAATTAAGAATTCTGTCTTTTCTCTTAGTCGGACTTGCTCTTTTTTTATCGGGATGCAAGAATGTTGTAATAACTGAAGAATCAAAACCTGCATTGCAGAAAACAATTGTAGTGACTGATGACGGTTTTTCATATACAATGCAACAACTGTTTGAATCGTTGAATGATAGCCACCTCGTTCCCAAAGGGGGAGAAATAAGCTCAAATGAAGTTGTGGCTTTTCTCGATAGCTTGTTATGTGATACGTTAGCGAACTTGGAAGCTAAGCATATTGATCTGAGTGATCATCCTGAGCAACGGGCTGTTTTTCGTTTGCGTTATTATGACCTTTTGCTTCGGGCATATTTAGGAGAAGCTATCTACTCAAAATTCGAATTGGACTCTGCTCAGATAGCCGATTATTACTATTCACACCCCGAGTTGTACAAGAAGAAGGAAAGGATCCATGTATATCATATTCTGGCATCACCAGTAGTGATAAGGAATGGAGCTGATTCACTTCGCACCAGAGCACTTTCACAAGATGCGCTAGAAAAGGAAACAATTGAGTATATCAAGACCGCCTATCACGAATTGGAAAATGGACGTGATTTTCGAGAAGTTGCCGATGAATTTTCTCATGATGGTATGGTGAAAAGAAATCATGGTGATCTAGGGTGGGTCGACAGAGGAACTATTGAGGATCCATTTGATTCAGTTGCTTTCTCGATGCAAGATGGAACATACTCTAAGCCGTTCAAAGACAAGAACGGGTGGCACATAATTTATAGAGTAGAGTATGCTGAGGAAGGTATTCCAGAGATAACGGTGGATATGTTTCAGGATGCAGGGTTGCGACTTCAAGGAGAGAAAGCAGATGAGATAGCGAAACCTCTTTTGGATTCTCTCGATAAAGAAATCCATTTGGTAATCAACGAGCAGTTGCTCGATACTAACTACTATTTTGTAGATAAGTGGGAGTGGGTTGCTGTTCTCAACGACCTAGATACACTTGAAGTGTACGATGTTGTTGGGATGGAGGAGCCATATCGCAGAAAGCACCGAGTTGATAATACAACGACAGAGATGAAACGTGAGATGATTAAACAGGCGGCACGAAAGATGATTCTGATTCAGGCCGCACGAGCGATTCAAGTTGATACTCTGCCATCTATACAGAAAGAGAGAGAAGGAATCTACTTAAAGTATGCAAAGGCAGTTGTCTTGTTGGAGAGTTCAGATCCGACTTGGTATCCGTCTGATGATGAGGTGCAGGTATACTTCGACAGGTACTACAAGAAAAGAGAGGTCGAAAAACCTCTTAAAATACAACACATTGTTTGCGAAGATTCTGTCTTGGCCCGTTTTGTTGCTGATCAGGCTCAATCGGGGCTCGATTTTCTCGATCTTGCTGAGAAATACTACTCAGGTGAAGAACACTTACGCAGGAGAATGGCAGATTTTGGTAGCATATCAAAGGATGATGTTGTGGCAGAGGTTTTTGAGGCCGCCTCTACAACACCGGTAGGTTTGGTCGCTGAACCTGTGAAGACTGACTACGGATGGGAGATAGTGAAGGTCATAAGCAGGAAGAAAGAGCGTACATTGAGCCAATACAGATCTGAGATTGTTTCCAAGCTACGAGCTAAGCATGACAAAGATGTATTTGAAGCATTTCGTGACAAGTTATATAAGAAATATCATGTGAGATATACATCAACAATACCGTCAGTTGTTCTGAAACCGAGGAAAGACAGACTCAATTGATATGCAGGAACAGGTACATTCTGATCCAGGGCAGATAACTTTTGGCCAGGAAATCCTAAGGAAAACAACTCATATGTTTGCCTTAGTTCTCCCTGGCGGATATTATTTTCTTGAGTTGAATCGGGCTGAATTGCTTGTATACTTGATACCATCAACAATTCTTGTCATAATTCTTGATATTTCTCGTCTTCGTGGATGGCAACTGTGGTTCAAAGTACTCAAACCTGTTGTGGGGAGGATGGTTAGGTCGCACGAAGCGGCAGGTGATTTTACTGGTGCGACATATATTCTTATCACATTTTGCTTTGTCGTAGCCGTTTTTGATAAGCCTGTAGCTATTGCGGCTCTTGCGTTTATCATTGTCGGGGATACATTTGCCGCATTGGTTGGCAGGCGCTGGGGAAAACATAGATTCTTCAATGGGAAGTCGATTGAAGGCTCGATTGCGTGCCTTATTGGGACTCTTATTGTTGCGATTTTTACCCCTAATCTTATTGTGCCAGTAGCAGTTACGGGAGCTGTTGTGGCGGCTTTTGTTGAAGCATTACCGCTCGGAATCGATGATAATGTTTCTGTACCTTTATTGTCTGGTTTGGTTATGACGCTCTTGAGTGCTGTTTTGATGGTCGGGTAATTTATCTGGTTTGAACTCGATTTTTCTTGATCGTTTGCACGCTTTATTCGTATAATAAATATGTAACGAAAGTGCTCACCTTCTCAACATGGAGGGTTTTGAATGTCCAGTGGAACCGTCAAGTACTTTAATGAACGGAAAGGATGGGGCATTATCAGCACCGACGATGTGCCCGACGATGTGTACGTTCATTACACAGCGATCAAGATGGATGGATTCAAGACATTGAAGGAAGGCCAGCAGGTTCTTTTTGATCTTGCTGCAAACAAAGGAGCGTTACACGCACAGAATGTGCTACTATCACCGTAAGTTTTGTTTGTCATGTTGCATGCAACGTTGACTTGCAAGCTATCACGTAATTGATGGGAGCGACAAAAGATGAGCCACCCGATCTGAAAAGATCGGGTGTTTTTTTATGCTGACTCTTGAGTATGTGAAAGCATACTTGTCTTCATAGCACAGAGCGGGAACGACATAATGATTTCGTTAATATTTGAGTTGTTCAGGTGTATCTCTGTACTCTTATACTTTTACAAGCATCGCTACATTCATTCTTTTATCTTATCGTTTATAGTACAGGCATAACAAGCATCAGGAGTGGCAGTCAGTTTTTGCTATTTTAGCAAGATCATTTTTTTCACTTGAACAAAATCTTCTGTTTTAATCCTATAAAAATAGATGCCACTTGCGACACTCTTTCCTGACTGGCTTACACCATCCCATTCAATATTATATTCTCCTGCTTCAAGTTCGCCATCGACCAAAACTTTCACTAACTGACCGAGAATATTGAACACCTGCAATTCAACAGTTGTGTTTTTTGGTAGTACGAAACTGATATGAGTTGTAGGGTTGAATGGGTTTGGATAGTTCTG
>JAJRUL010000152.1 GCA_024277795.1 Candidatus Zixiibacteriota bacterium | reverse complement strand
TGATTTGTCTGTTGAAATAAACTGTAATATGACCATAGCAAGTAAGTTAAAATCACTCCAAAGTTCCCTCCGAAAAAACTGATCATATAATACAGATACCTTTGCCAGCCACGTAGTATCACCAAGATATTCCATATTTTGTGTTCATTTTTTGAACAAAAAATTCTTACTGTTTGCAATTGACAATGGCTATTCCCCATAGATTAACATTTTAGACATATCTCACCTGTTGACAGGACAGAACAGATAATACAGAGTCCATTTTAATTACCGACATAAAACGTATGGGTAATAGGCATGGCAGTGCACTAGGGGAACGACTAGTACATGAATCAGATGTACAAAAAGTCGAATCAAACTACGACAAGAGTCAGTTCAAAATCCTTGTTGTAGATGATGAATGTGAGATTGTTGATATCCTTCATCGAATACTCACAAATGAAGGATATACTTGTCAAGTATGCACAGAGCCACAAACCGCGCGTGAGTGGGTATCACAAAAACAGTTTGACTTAGTTTTAACCGACATACAAATGCCAAATATGTCTGGTCTGAAATTCGCCGACACTATAAGAAGAAAAGATAGCCAAACGCAATTAGCGTTTATGTCAGGTAACAAAGATATTGCTACATTGACAACTGCTCTCAACTTAGAACCAGTCGGTTTTATTACAAAGCCGTTCAGTCAAGAAAAAGTTCACGAATTAGTACAACGCGCATTCTCCCACTATTGCACTGCACTCGAGAAAGAACGACTGCAGAAACAGCTGACATCCCAATTAAGTGCTACCGCAAAAGAAATGGAGTTTCGGTCAGAACGATTAGCGGCTGAACAAACACTGATTCACGGAATCATCAACAATGCCAATTTTGGAATGATAGCAACTGATACAACAGGGGCTGTTCATTTGATGAATCCTCTTGTATCACAAATGTTGGGGATGCCAAAAATCGTTGATCAATCTTATGTTGGGCTTCCACTTGCACAGGTTGTCCCACCAAAAATCATTGATACCCTAAGCAGACTCATGCAAGAAGTGTTAGAAGATAAAGCTCTACAAGAAGTAGATTGCATTGATGGGCCCAACGATACAATGCTAAACATTATTGCCTACCCGGCCTTCTATGCACGTAAGATCTCTGCAATTGTTTTTGTTGTCCACGACATAACAGAGAAAAAGATTCTGCAAAAACAGATCCTGCAAGCATCAAAGCTCGCCTCAATCGGAGAACTGGCGGCAGGTGTTGCCCATGAAATAAACAATCCTCTTGGCTTTGTCATGAGCAATTGCAACTCACTCGTCGAGTACTTGGATGCATACAAGTCATACATTTCAGCCCTTGAGGAGAATATTCTCTCTGAGAATTGTGAACAGAAAAATGATACCGCCAAACAACAAGCGCTCAACCTTCGAAAAGAACTTGATATTGAATACATCACTGAAGATGCCTCATCTCTATTGGAAGAGACTTTATCCGGCTTGAAACGAATGTCGAAGATAGTCGCCGACTTGAAAACTTTTGCCCATGCGGATAGAGTTTCTCCTGAACGAGCACAAGTCAACACACTACTCGAAGATTCACTGAACTTAGTCAAAAACCAAACAAAGTATAATCTGGAAATTGTTAAAGAGTTTTCTGAACTTCCCGAAATTACCTGCTTCCCCAACCAGTTAGTGCAAGTGTTTACAAATCTGTTCGTCAACGCATCACATGCTGTTGAAGACAAAGGTACACTTACAATCAAAACAAGCGCGTCAGAAAGAGCAGTTACGGTTTCAATAACAGATACAGGTAAAGGAATTCCAGAAAAGCACCTTTCCAAGATTTTTGATCCCTTCTTTACGACAAAAGAGCCGGGTAAAGGTACCGGCATGGGGTTAAGTATCTCTCACAGTATAATTGAGAAACATGGCGGAACAATCATTGTTACAAGTGAAGTTGGTTTCGGAACTACTTTTGATATAATTCTTCCAATCCAGGGTTTAAGTGATCATAGTGAAAATAAAGAGTGATGGATGCCATCAACAAAGGAACAAGCTATGCAAGACTATACAATACTACTCGTTGATGACGAGCCGAATATTATTAGATCATTGAAACGACTCTTTAGATCTGAACGTGTGAATATACTCACTGCGGAGAACGGGCTTGAAGCACTTCAAATTGTAAAAAACAGAGATATTCAAGTATTGCTTACTGACAATATAATGCCCGAAATGACCGGTATAGAGTTGATGATGAAAGTTCGCGATTGTTCACCTGACACAGTTCGCATAATACTTTCCGGTCATTCAGATATTGATGCAGTTCTTGAAGCTGTCAACAATGGTGAGGCTTTCCGCTTTATGCTCAAACCTTGGAATGACATGGATCTCAAAGCAACGGTCTCTCTAGCATTGGCTCATTACAAACTCGTAGCTGATAATAAGCGTATGCTGGCTGACCTCAAAGAAAAAGAAGCTCTTTTGGATGCTTTCAGTAAAGAGTATCCTGATGAATACAAAAACCTAATTGAACGAACTGGCTCTGGTACTATTGTCTCAGTTTGAAATAATAACGAATGATAAGTAATTGAATCGAGATCGCTATGACCCTCGCATCAAAAGATGTTGTAAAACAACTGACTGAATTTCCACCTTTTCCAAAAGTTGCAAGCAAACTGCTGTCGCTTTTGCAAGAGGATGACATCGGTGCAAGAGAGATAGCCGACTTGATTTCGGCCGATCCTGGTATGACAACCAAAGTTATCCGAATGTCGAATTCTCCTTTCTATATGCTCAGCCAACCTGTTGAGTGCATTCAAGACGCAATCATTGTTCTCGGTTTTGAAACGTTAAAAAACATTGCCCTAGGTGTCTCCATTCAAAAGGGTCTCAACCAATATGTACCTGCTACCCGATATTTTGATATGACCGCATTTTGGAGGCATTCTTTTGCTACTGCAATTGCCGGTCATAAGCTGGATTCTAACGGTGCTTCAGAAACCTCAAGTAAGCTCTACCTTGCTGGATTAGTTCACGACATCGGCAAATTATTCCAGGGCTACTATTGGCCTGAAGCGTGGAAGGGAATGATAAAAGAGCTACGTATATCACAAGCATCATTCAGTGAACTGGAAAGGAAGTATTTCTCTCTTACACACATGGAAATATCAACAGAGCTTTGCGAATCATGGTCATTTTCTCCGAAAATCATTGAACTGCTACAAGAGCTTAAAGTTAGTGAAATATGCCAACTCGGACAAATAAGTTCACCGTTAGTAATAGCCAATGCCGCGGCAAGTTTAAGCGGATGTCCCTTTCCAATAGAAGGTGCACACAAAGAAAATCTATGTCAGACAGAACAACATCTCTCGCTTGCTGAAAATATTCTTGATGATGTAAACTATCAACTGAGAATCCTCAGCACATAGATAAAATATACTGAAAAACGAAAGTAACATATGATATGGTACAGATACTCTTTGTTGATGACGAGCCGGCAATCCTAAAAGCACTTGAACGTATTTTTCGGAGACAAAAGGACTGGACCTGCTATTTTGTCGATTCTCCACTGGAAGCTTTGAAGGTATTGGCCAAAAAAGATATAACGGTTATCGTTTCTGATCATAGAATGCCACAAATGGAAGGGGCGGAATTTCTTGCACGTGTCAAAGAGAAGCGCCCAAAAACAATTCGAATGATGCTGACAGGACAGGCTGACTTGCAGGCCGTCCAAACTGCTATAAACGCAGGTGAGATATATCGCTTCATGCTCAAACCTTGGGACGATAAAGAACTGCTACAAGCTGTTAAAAATGCAGTAGAGTTTCATACTATTACTGATGAAAACGAACGATTAACACAACAAGTACAGCAACAAAATGAAGAACTTACTGCCATCAATGAAGAACTTGAAGAACGAATACAGGAACGGACACGACAAGTCTCTGATGCGTTATATACTGCAAAAGCAATGAATGAACAGCTTGAGAAAACTCTTGAGGAAAGTACCAAAACACTCGTAACTCTTGTACAACTTGCCTGTCCCGAAATCGGAAGCCATTCAAAACGAGTAAAACAACATGTAATTGCACTTGGTAAACGATTCAAAATGGACGAAACTGAAGTTAGAGAACTAGAATTGGCCGCTTTGCTTCATGATAATGGAAAACTCGGCACCCCTGCATTCCTCATTGAAAGAAATATCGCTGATTACGATGAAAGTGAATTGACAATATATAAGAAACATCCTGTCATAGGAGCACAGAATCTCAGTAATATTCAAGGTTATGAAAATGTATGCGACTTAATACGATCCCACCATGAGCTCTACGATGGCTCAGGCTTCCCAAAAGGGATAAAAGGTGCCAATACGTCCATCGGAGCTTACATTCTCGGGATATCTGACAAACTAGACTATCTGCTCCAATCACCCCACCCTAATCCTGAATATGTATATCAACATGCATTTCAGACAATCGCCGATTCTTCAGACAAAGAGTACCCCAGTAAACTCGTTCAGGAAGTTCTCGACTATATGGAAGAAACTCGTCAGAATGGTGCTCAGGATGACTCTCTGATACTATCTATTGCTGAGCTTTCTCCGAATATGAGACTTGCTAGAGACATATACAGTATGAGCGGATCGTTAATCCTGGCTGCTGATTCTATTCTTACTTCACATAATATCGAACTTCTTCGATCGATCGCAAAGGTCGACCCAATCGCAGGTAAGATCTCGATTACACGTAAACCACGACTAACAGCAAAGTGCTGAGAAGTTCCAACGATCTTTATCACTTTGTAGTCGTCCTTTTTTTATTGTTGCTACACGTTATGGTTTTCAACGTATTAGCAAAAAAGTGATCTTCTATAATACATAAAAGAATACCAGCACATGAATGAAGAACAATACCAACAGTTGCATAATGATGCCTTCGTAGCTGACCTCCATTGTGATCTGGCTTTACGATTAGTATATGGCTTTGATATTGGAAGTACTGACAGCTCAGGACATATCGATTTGAAGAAACTTAAAAAGGGTGGTATAAGTTTACAAGTTTTTGCCTGTTGGATTGATTCCGTAGCAGATAACAAAAACTATCGAGCAACTGCTGATACACTAATCGACAAACTTACTGAACAGATAAGTCGATACGAAAATGATATTGCCATCTGCACATCAGATACAGAACTCAACCAGATCATAGCGTCAGATCGTATCGCCGCTTTCATAGCGATTGAGAATGGTATTGCAATTGAACACAAACTGAGTAACCTTCAGCATTTCTATGACAAATCTGTCCGCTACTTAACCTTAACCCATGTTGTCTCATCCGATTGGTGCATTTCATCAACAGACACAAACCCCACTTTTGATGGACTTACAACGTTCGGTGAAGATGTAATCAGGGAGATGAACCGACTTGGAATGATAATTGATATCTCTCACTCACATCAGAAAACAGTCGATAAAATATTGAAGATCACTTCTGATCCAATTATTGCATCTCATTCAAATGTATATGCAATCAACCCACATGAACGCAATCTCACTGATAATCAGATTAAGGGAATTGCAAATAATGGTGGGATGATAGGAATCAACTTCTACTCCGAGTTCCTTTCAGCAGCGTGGGCTTCTGTTGTACAACATATCTGGAAATCCCAGACAAAGGATTATGATGAAGCACGTATGCTTTTCTCAATAGATCGGTCAAAATCCCTAAAAGCAATTAAACCTGTTCTTGATGAAATAGACGTGGCGACAAGGAAATGCAAAGTAACTATGGAAAACGTAGTAGATCACATAGACTATATTGTTAAACTTGTTGGTTCGGACCATGTCGGTCTTGGGTCCGATTTTGACGGAATGCTGTTCCCCCCAGACGATCTATCAGACTGCTCAAAACTCCCACTAATCACAAAAGAGCTACTAAAACGAAACTATACCGAAACAGACATCAGAAAAATCCTTGGACTCAATTTCCGTCGGATTTTCAAACAGATTTGTAGATAGTAAAATCATTCTGCCCCATCGTTTTTTCTATCTGTAATCACGTACATATATACTGTTCAGCTCATTGCACAATATTCCGATACTTAATATTAGTTGTTAGTATGCTACGCAATTAGTACTACAAGTAGTAAACAGAGGAAATGGCCAACAAAGAACAAATACGAAACACACTGCTTAATGAATTTCGCTCAGAAGAGCCACTCATGGATATAAAGTTAATGCGTAATTCATTGGAAAGATGGCTCCACCGTTGGAATATCCCCCAAGATTCCGGGATTGTATCATGGAATGATGCGATTAATACATACCCTGCTACTGAAGAAGAAAAACAGTTAAAAGCCGGGTTGCGGGTTCGTATCGCACTCAAATTATACACACGAACGAATAGGTACCTGATCTCACTTCTTGAATCCCTCGCACCAGTCGACCGTAAAGAGTACATCATAACCGCACACGTCAACTGGACAGATTCTGAAAAAGCTATATACAAAAAAGTAGAACAGACGTATCAGGGGCAGTTTGACGATGTTCTTAAAGCTCGTCATGTTCTGTGGGCACAGAATTTTAGGATCAGCAATGTGGAAGATGCCATAACCCAGTGCGTAGTCGCTATTCTCGGTCACGAACTTATTGCTGAACCTGTGGATACCAATAAAGGCATACCGATAGATCATACCTTGACCAAGGCTCCAGAATTCCCAGAAGAAACAACCGAATGAATAGAACAAATATCATCTCTTACACTGTTCCTGACAGAAAACATACTATTGTCGCCCCATCATATCTTTTTCTTGACATAATTACAGGGTATCGGTAGGTTCTTGACCACTAGTTATAAGGACTTAACTGGATAAAACACAATAAAAAGGAGAAAGCATGAAGAAACTCTTACTCATCCTCATCGGTCTTTCACTTATGGCTTTGCTGTTCGCAGGCTGTGGT
Organism: Candidatus Zixiibacteriota bacterium; assembly: GCA_024277795.1. GTDB lineage: Bacteria > Zixibacteria > MSB-5A5 > GN15 > FEB-12 > JAJRUL01. The sequence goes on along the minus strand of JAJRUL010000152.1, from coordinate 63,164 downwards.
GATGACGAAACAACGGCACCGACAAGAGTACGGGCAGCCCTGTATACCCAGGGAGTCGCATACCTTGACTCATCGTATTCAAATACAGTATTTTCGCTAGAATCTTATATCGATTTTTTCAGCATCAATGCTGATGGTTATTATGTTGACTCAGTTGATCTTTCTGGTAACCAAACTCACGTGCAAACCGAAACATATTGGAATGTCTATCGTGATGGTTATCATTACTTGACTTACAATGATACTTCAGATCATCGTTTTCAGGCTGGCGATACGGTTGAGATTAATCTGTATTACCGCAATACAATGGCTACCTGCCGTATCAAACTACTCGATCATACACAGTCACCTAATATCATTATCCCTACGCACTTAGATACGAGTAGCCTTGGCAGTCCAATTAATTTTATATTCAACTCAAGTCCACATGCCGATTGGTACGCTATTCAACAGCGTTATTGGCATGATTCCGCTGGTTCTAATGTTTATTCTCGTACCTATTGGGCACAAGAAGACACTGCCTTTACAATACCGGGGGCTGATCTGATTCAAAATGGTCGCTTAGATGTATATATTATTGCCGGTACCGGCCCTATGCCGGGAGGTACAGTTGGTGATAATATCTCCGGTGATCTGATTGATGGGGTAATGTTCAGCAATACTATGAGCAAATGGACCCGCATTTTTATCGGTACAGGTGTAGCTGGTGCTCCAGCAAATGATGACATAGAAGATCCTGCTGAAATGGCCAATCAAATTATGTATAAACTGACAGGTATCAAACCACGACCAACAACAGGTTCAACCGATCAGCCTATATATTAAAAGAAACAGATATTGATTTGCTACAATCGGAAAGGACTTGTTCCTTTCCGATTTTTTTATAGAATACAGACCGTAACTCCCTTGTCAGTATATATATAACATTCCCATTGAATATCCTCTGGCACCTCGACACCAGTCACCACAGAATACCCTTCAACTCGAAGTAAAATATCTGAACATCAGATTCCCTTTGTGCGTTCCATAGATACGGAAAAGGTACAACAGTTGCGCTTGTGTATATCACCTATTCCCCTTATTATGACCGGAATTGATTTGAAATAAAATGACAACTCAGGAGTTTATTGCAACTTCGATGAATGTGATCTGGAAAAAAGCTCTCTTTGTTACCTTCCTGTCTCTATTAGTACTAATATCGACCGACATTTCGAGAGCGCAGCGTACTATTCGAGGTACAGAAAATGGTTCAATTTCTGCCTCACCGTCACGATATTGTCTGGCTCGTATTGATATAGGTAAACTTGATTTTGGTGTTACTAATTTCGGCCTTATAGGAATCGGGCAATCGCGCGGTTCAATTCAAACAGACTGTTTTACGGGAGCTATCACACCACTCTGCGATTATCCTAAAGGTGCAAACACAACATATCTTTTCAAAGGGGCGATCTGGGTAGGTGGTGTTGTGGGCAATGATACTCTCGTATCAACAGGGGCCGACTACGCTTCCCAATCTCGAGAGTTTCATCCTATTACAGAAATGGAAAAACTGTCATCAGTTGACCCTGAGTTAGTTGGTTTAACGGAACCTGTTTCAGAATTAGATTATATCGCTGTATTTGTAGATACATTTACAAGAGGCGTACCAAATCCTTCGTTTGATCCTATCGCAAACCGTGCTCACAAACCGCTAGGTATTCAAGTAACACAGAGAACATACGGCTGGTCATACGAACATACTGATGACTTTGTTCTCTTCGATTACGAAATAAAGAATATCAGCGACCACATTATTAAAGACGCATACATCGGTATCTATTGGGATGCAGACGTGCATAAAGGAGGACGTAATCCCGGTCTGCAACCTCCCGAACCTGGACAAAAAGGTATAACAGGTGGTGCAGATGATCTCGGTGGGTTTCTTTTTGCCGCGAAATCACCTTTCGGTCGATGTGAATCTATTGATACACTGAATATGGCTTGGATAGCTGATAATGATGGTGACCCTGTCAATGGTGAATTTGAAGTCGATGGTATCGAAGGAATCTTGTTTTTGAACAAAATCAAACCGAACCTAAACTTCGGTTTTAATTGGTGGGTCTACAACAGAAATAGTGCATACGATTACGGACCACAACAAAGACAAAACTTTCGCTTCATGGGCAATGGTGCCGGGATGCCATTTGGCGATAGAAATAAATATGCACTCTTGAGCAACGGAGAGATCGATTTCGATCAAGCATACATACATTCAATCGGCTCAGCTAATCAAACTTGGACTCCTGCAAGCCCGATAATATCAGGACCTATCTCTCGAGGAGCTGATGTCCAGCACCTTATCTCAATCGGCCCATTTCAATTGATCCCCGGTGCAAGTGTCCTAGTACCTATGGGATTCATAGCCGCTGAACAATTCCACAAGAACCCTTCAAACTTCCGTTCGTATCTATACAATCGATACAGACCAGATTCATATTATGACAATATTGATTTCTCTAACATCATTAAAAATGCCATAACTGCAAAGAGAGTCTATGATGTCCCTGGTTTTGATTCAAATGATGATGATTTTGCTGGAAATTATATTCTCTGTTCCGCCGAATCGAGTTTTGTAGGCGGGCAATGGGTAATTGGAAGAGCAGATACAAACTATATTTCCGGTGATGGAGTTCCAGACTGGTTGGCCGCATCTCCTCCCCCACGACCTGAAGTAACTGTATCGGCAATACGAAACGGTTTCAAGATCAGATTCAACGGAATGGAATCAGAAACAACCCCTGATATCTTTTCTAATCTCATCGACTTTGAAGGGTATAGAATCTATATCGCTCGTGACGACAGAGAAACGAGCTATTCTCTTCTCGCATCCTACGATCTTGAGAACTATGACAAATATACATTTACAGGCCAAAAGAGAGATGAACCACCTCGTTATCAATTATTGGATAAACCGTTTAGCTTAGAAGAGCTTCGCTGTCTCTATGGTAACCCGCTTGATTCATGCAATGACATGACTTTTGATCCATTGCGTTACAGCTATCATAATCCATTAGTGCACCCGAATTTCCCCGAATCTCTTTTCTTTTTTGTCGCTCATGACTACAACCAAAGCGAATTAGGTATTGAAACACCAATACGAAAGAGATTCCCTCTTGCAACAAAACCTGTCTCGCTCACCAACCCTGCTGATTCAGAACTTACTGAGGACGGAAAATTTAAATACTACGAATATGAATTTGAAGTCACAGACCTTCTACCGAATGTCCCCTACTGGATTACCGTAACAACGTTTGACTTTGGTTCACCTGAATCAGGCTTACAACCTCTGGAGTCTTCAAAAGTATTCAATGCCCAGCCTGCATACCCTGACAATGAAATGGATGAGCAACCTGACGATGTAGGTAACGTCTATATTTTCCCCAATCCATATCGAAACGATAGCAACTACCGAAGTTTAGGCTTGGAAGGACGAGGGGAAGAAGATCGAACTAGAAACAGAGTACGAAAAATCACATTTGCAAACCTTCCCCCGAAATGTACAATACGCATATTCTCATTGGATGGCGATTTGATTCGTGAGATAGACCATGATGTTATAGAAGCCGACCCAACCTCATCATACCATGAATGGGACATGGTAACACGCAATATGCAGATGATTGTTTCTGGTTTGTATTACTGGGTCGTTGAAGATGAACAGGGCAACAGCAGTATTGGCAAACTTGTCGTTCTGATGTAAGAAACGTCTCAGATCATACAATAGCAAATATACTCGATTATAGGGACTGACCAGAGTATCTCAACTACGACAAAACATATAAGACAATACGCATCCTATATTATACTGTATCCCTCCAATCACCATAACATGTTTCTACTCCCATACTTACGCACCACAATGTATGAAATAGCAGGTTTGTTGTTTTATTACAATATACATAATTGTATTCATAAGATCATAAACACGGACATTTTATAACATTTTTGTACAAAAAATTCACTCGAACCTGCAAAGACAACTTCACGAAAATAGATTTGTTCATAGTAATTTGTATGTAATTCTTGAGATTAAGCTAGCCATTAAGGCAGGAATACCCGACTAACTGAGTATAACTACGTATAAATAAGAAAGTGAACTTTTTCACTTGCGTTTCTCGTAGATGTCGTATATTTGCAGAAGCCTCGTCTCATAGTAGGTTCGTCACGTGCTATGCAGACAACAAAGAGGTTTATAGTGTTAGCTTAACGGCTACAAACCGTAGCAGAAAGACTTGGTTAGTCTCTGCGAGGTTGATGAGGATAGGAAAATTTTAAGAAATTGTAGGATTCTTACATGGTTAAACAATTAAAGAAATTGACAATACTGCGACATCCACTAGCGGCTGTTGGTGGATCGATCCTACTTGCAGGTGCTGTACTGTTCTCTGTACTCATGCTGGTAGATCTAACCGCATCTCAGGAAAACCCATACCGTTCCCTTGTTACGTTTGTGATTTCTCCAATGATCATGGCTTTGGGTGTTGGAATCATGATTCTTGCAATGATGCTCCAGAAACGAAAAGCCCGCAAACAAGGGGATGAGGTTACCTTCAGGCTCTCAATAGACCCAACTGACCCTCACTATCGCAAGAACTTGTGGAGGTTTCTTGGTTTCTCAGCTGTCTTGATTACCATTGTTATCTACATCGGTACGCGTGCTCATGAGGCAACGGACTCAGTCGGTTTTTGTGGTGAAACCTGTCATGTGGTGATGGAACCACAAAATGTTACATACCATAACTCTGCACATGCTCGGGTTGCATGTGTAGAGTGCCATATTGGGCCAGGAGCTTCATTCTGGGTAAGAGCAAAACTTGACGGAATGCGCCAGCTGTTCGCCACTGCATTAGACACATATTCACGCCCAATAGAAACTCCGGTGAGTAATCTTCGTCCCGCACAAGCCACGTGTGAAGGATGCCATTGGCCTCAACAATTCTATGGAGACAAGTTCATAACGCATACATATTACCGAACTGATGAAGAAAACTCCCCTTGGACGATCAATCTCCTGATGAAAATCGGTGGTGGTAATCCACGAACAGGTGCTCTTGAAGGAATTCATTGGCATATGCTCACAGCCAATAAGATTGAATACGTCGCAACTGATCCAAAGCGTGAAGAAATACCGTGGATCCGTATAGTGAACCAACATAGCGACACGGTGATCTACACAGATCCTGACGCCGAACTACCTAACCTCGATGATCCTCTGACTGAAATCCGTACATTCGATTGCATGGATTGCCACAACCGACCGAGTCATGCTTTCATGCCTCCTGCAAAAGCGCTTAACCTTGCTCTATCAACGAAGCGAATATCAACTGATCTTCCATATATTCGGCAGGTTGGACTTGATCTCCTCAATGCATTCTACGAAAACAGAGAAGAAGCCAATACGGCAATTGGAAAAGGTCTCTACGATTATTATAGAGAAAATTACGAGGACAGATATAAAGATTTACTCCCACTTATTGATGAAGCTACGGCCGAATTAAAAGTTATTTATAGTCGCAACTTTTTCCCTGAGATGAAGACTGACTATCGTGAGAGAACGAACAATCTTAGTCATTTTGTAAATGATGGTTGTTTCCGCTGTCATGATGGTGTCAAACAGGATGTTGCTGGCAGAACACTCCCAAACGATTGTAAAACATGTCACCTGATTGTTACACAGGGTCCATCTGAAAATCTTGGTGAACTCAAATCAGATATCACAGGATTAGATTTCCAACATCCTGAAGATATTGATGAAGCATGGAAAGAGATGAAGTGCACTGAGTGTCACACTGCTGAATCTGGCTACTAAACAGCATAAGCTGTTACTGATACAAAAAACCCCGATTTCATATAGCAATCGGGGTTTTATATATGTACCAACTCACCTGAGCAAAACACTCAATAATAAAATATCAATACCTAGTTACAGGCTGGCGGGATCAGACCACTCTTGAAAAGATAGTTAACTAAGTAAGTCAAATCATCAACGAGTATACTACCGATACCATTAATGTTTGCTTCTTCAGGACATGCGGGAGTAGGTCCACCCTTAAACAGATATTCAACCAAGACTGTCAAATCATTAACATTCACATCATCAAGGGAATCATCATCAACATTGCCACGATTGCCAATACAACAGAAACTGCCAGTCATCACAGCACCTGAAATAGTATCGGGTACGTACGTAATACATTCATGGCTCAGTACCGCATCATGTGTGATGATCGTATTCAACGTCACAGGATTTATCGTATCTGGTGCACCGGGTGGTATCTGAAACCAAAGCGCCATCACAGGTCCAGACCCAGGGGGAAGATCCGGCTGACTGCCATCAGCAGAAGGAGAGAGAGTAAACGCCATCTTCCCAATCCCAGGACTATATACAACAGTATCATGTTCAAGGAAGTAATCTGTACGAGTACCAAAACGGGTAACTGAATTCAAGGTCATATTGAGAGGACCAGCCCAATTAATTGGTATCGTGATTTTTTGCAACGGTAATGTATTACTAACTGAAACCGTTACCTTGACCAACCCGCCTGGCACGCCGACAACTTCATCGATCCACATAGTATCAGCAAGTGCGATCTCCATCTTGTTAAGGATAAACAACGTCCCATCCATATTGGAACCGTATACACGACCCGTTGATGTATGCGGGAATACCCCCCACGCACCATTAAAGTTTGGAGTCTCTGATGCAAACGTATCAAAAGAACCTATCTCCACAGGATTGTTTTTATCAGATATATCTACTTCGACAATACCGGATTCATAGTGAGACAAATAAAGAGTATCACCAACAAGTTGTGCATTATGGGCCAAACCACTAGAAGCAAGATACTGACCTAACAACTGAACATTATTAAGATCGTTGATATCCCAAATCTTTACTGTCTTGTTGCTCGTTTCTTCTGTAGTCACAACATAATTCAAATCTGGAGTCGGCCAAATATTATGCATATATCCTGAGCCAGGTATGTTAACCCGTTTGAGCAACTGCGGGCTCGTTTTGATAGTTAAGTCCCACATTGACCAACTCGGGTTCGTGCCTTCAGCTAAAAATACAGTGTCTCGTATAGCATATACATCATGGATATTCGATGGACCGAATGAATTTAAGTATACAGGAGATTCTGGATTTGCTAAAGAGAGAATATGCACTGAAAGATTTGTCGCTCCGTACCCCTCAATATAAATAAACCCATTCACTGTATCGACACAGAGATTGTGCGATGTATAATTCCCTGGTACCGAGATTGGAAATGTACCCACTACATGAACAGAATCTGGGAGGTATTGCAAATCTGTAACAATAAGCCCCTGATTAGTCCCGCTACACTCAGAAACGCTGTAAAGATAATGCTGATATGACATCATATCCCTCCACCTTGCTCCACCACACCCGTTTTCAGGACCAGGAATAGTTTGTATGTATTGAAGTGTGGTTGCATTAACCACAGCAATACCATCAACAACTCCCATAAATGCATATTCAGTCCCGTCAGGCCCTTCCCAACCCCAACAGTCAGAACCTCCAAACGTCCCAAAGCTGAATGTAGCGACATCACATAAAAGATGTGCAGTATCTCCCGGCTTGTAAGCAACACCCGAAAGCCCGGTAAAATCGGTGGATAAATTAATATCTCCAATACGTGGAGTTTCCTGACTCAATGGGTTATTTGGATCTTCAAGTACACTAAGCGGTACAGCGACAAGCGCAGTCGAAATGACCATGATTGATAACAACATGAGAACAGACAAAACGAACGAATTCCGTGTCATAAAGAGGCCTCTATATATAATCTATTGATTTGTTTCTACTGAACAATATGGAGTAATAATCAACTTATTCAATCCATGATACTATGTTTTATCGATTTGTCAATTACTAAAGAGATCTTGTGAGATCTTCCTACTCCATATAAACGACATATTGACAAAAAAAGTTCATTTTATCCTTCTTTTTGTGAGAAACGCAACCAAAGAGAAACGCAGTTTTTGCGCATACAGATTCGCAGGTCCGCAAACGGACGCTGATCAGCGATACTACAAAAGCATAGCAAGATTCAACCGTAGGTAATTTGGTCATTGCAGGCAAAGCAATCTCTCCCGTACATCTAACGTGATCGCCACGTCGCTATCGCTCCTCCCGATGACGTATTATCTATTCTTCGTAGGTCAGGAGCCCTGTGCTCCTGACTCTTCAGGCATTTATTTACCTTGTCATATTGTCGAAACTACAGGAGTCATTGCAAACGAAGCGAAGCAATCTCTACTTCACATCGAAAGAGATCGACTGGTGGGCTCTTATTCAGTCTTTGAAACTGCTAAATATATATTCTATCGTTCATATCAACAAAAGCCAGTTAGCAGTAACGACCTGTCCACTCACGCACCTGCAACAATTCACTACTGAAAAAGTCAAACTTAGTTCAAAAAACAGAAGGACAGTCAGGTAAGCTCGGCAATCCCTTAAATAGATAAGAGACAAGCATAGTCACATCTACAACATTAATCGCTTCGTCAAGATCACCGTCAACATTTCCCTCTCTCCAACAAGATGGAGCATTTCCACCCTTAAAGAGAAAATTGATAAGGAAAGTTAAGTCATTTACATTCACATCATCAAAACTGTCTGCGTCAACATTGCCACGAAAACCAACACAACATACACCGGGCATCTCATAGAAATTCAGCCCGCCATTTTCCTCACCGATAATGAGATCATTATCATTATCAGAATCAATATCAGCGAAAAGCGAAGATAAATATGCACCGTCATCCCAACCTGCTATACTGTCGGCCTGTAAGATCAGGGTAAGTGAATCAGGGAAACTACCTGTCGGAGTGCTATTCAAATACAACCTATGACCGTCACCATGACCTGCAAGAATTAAGTCGATACGACCATCATTATTCCAATCGGTAAACTGCGGTAACGTAAACTCACGAGTGATAATCTCAAGCATTGCCGAATGGACTAATGAAAATGATGGTGTTGAATATGTACCGTTGTTTTCATACAAAGATAGATTCGCTTTAGAATTGAAATCCCACTCCCCTACAACCAGATCAAACAAACCGTCATCATTGAGATCGACAACCCTCGGAACTACCCATTGATCAACTTTAATACCTGCGACTTGCAGATCGGCAAGTACAAAACTAAACGCTGTTGCTGTACCATCATTGCGCCATAACTGTATACGACCACTTCCTGTTCCAACCAATAAATCAGAATCACTATCATTATCCCAATCAACCAATACAGGAAATGAACTCAACCCAACATCGATAAACTCAAAAAAATCTGTCACAAACTCGAAAGACGGATTGAAACGATCTCCAACATTTTGATAATATGTCAAGCGTCCATCTTCCCCCCCAATAATCAAATCCAAATCAAAATCACCATCAAGGTCACCCAAAGCAGGCATTGAATAACTACCAACATCAATTGTCTTAATCAAATTGTTTGTTTCCAAAACGAGATCGGGTACTTGTGGTGTGCCATTATTACGCCAAAGAAACAGATTGTCGATATTTGCCGCATTAGCTGACCCAACAACCATATCTGGGTCAGCATCATTATCAATATCATAAAGGGTTGCATGGTTGAAGCCGAAAGTTGACTGAGATAGATATGTCTCACTTACCCATGACAAATCAGAAACAAAGGGATCACCAAGATTCTCAAAATAATAGATATTGCTATTGAAAATGTCACCGTAGAAAAGATCAATATCGGTATCACTATCAAGATCGACAAAATAGATGCACGAAAAACCATGATTCGGCCTTGCTGTTTTCGCTCCGCCACCTGGAAACGCTAGGATACTGTCATAGTAATCATTTTCAAAGACAAACAATGGATTGGCCGAGTCCCCAATATTGCGATAAAAGTCAAGTGCACCGCTTGTTGCTCCGAAAAAGAAATCAAGATCACCATCACCATCAATATCAGCAAAGTCAGGTGTATTGTTGAATCCTGTTGCAAAGTTGCCAAAACTTGTATCAACTAATGAAAATTGAGCTAAGGCACCAACCCCACTATCATGCCTATAAAAATTCACACCTGAAAACTTCGAGTCCGAAAAAAGATCAAGATCCCCATCCGCATCAATATCTACCAACCTATGCCATGTGCCTATATCAACTCCACCAAGCCTCTCTATCTTCGGTGACCAGATCGGTTGAAAAGCAGTTCCTGTATTCTCAAAATACCATAGTCGCCCTTTTGGCTCACCAATGAACAGATCAACGAGTCCATCGCCGTTGAAATCGACTAATGAAGGTTTCGGGCTATTGAACCCGCCTAAAAAGGGTGATTGCAGTGTGTCCCCATTCACGATCACAGGCCATGGGTCAAAATGACGAATGTACTGAGCCTGAGCTGATAAGGTCACGCCTGTCAGAAGGAGTAAAAGAATCAATCGGCGCATATGCATCTAATATACCAGACTTCTCAAAATGGTCAAGATTTCTCTATATTGTCGGAGTCTTTGCGCCATTACTTCATTACATTATATTTGATAGATTACCTGATTCGCATGTCCTCAAGTGGACAGGTCACGACAGAAAACTGATCTACTTTTTATTCTCTTCATTGTGCTGAATCAATGTTACTTGGGAGCTTTACCATCGTCCAACAATTCAAAGTTTCGTCTTCGAACCGTCATAATAGTGAATCTTATCATTGCAAACGGAGTGTATTATGCTCTGCTGTATAGATAACGAAATTACTATCACTCCACTAACTACTTGCCTAAAATGCAGTAGCGGATCACCGATCAAAGATCAGCGACCCGCCACCTCTTTCTTCCTTGAAAGCGCACACTGCGTGGTCTAAACAACAATGCACGTTTTCTTCACAATACGTCTATCCCGATGACCCGCAAGAGTTCCGTCTCTCACAGGGTGTCATTAACACTTTTACACTCCCGCTTAGTCACTTTGCAAAACACGCAATGCGTGCGCGCGGAAGCGCATAAAAGGCGTAATGCGCCTAGGAACAGCCTGAGGTCGCTCCGCAGGTATCACACTTGAGACATGTACCATTGCGTACCATAGTAAACTGTCCGCATTCCCCACACATATCTCCCTCATATCCCATCAATCTTGCCGTTCGGATTTCATGCTTGAGTTGTTGGCCACTAATACGGTTTTCGCCAACTGTTGTTGCCGTTGCGACATACTCAAGCACCGTCTCTTTTTGAGCAGTTGTCGCATTTGTAGCCTCAACCTGAATCGTCCCACCATGGCCATTTCCTCCTGGATTACCATTGCTTCCATTGCCGTCAGTCATGTTTGAATCCTTCAAACGACTGACGTGATCCGATTGAATGTCATCATATCCGCGACTGCCATTGATTCCATGACTAACCGCTTCTTCTTCTTCATACTCAACTGTTTCATCTGAAGGCGAACCAAGCGCATCATGCCTAAGATCTTCTTCACTCACATGAGCAAGATCGTTCCGATCGAGATAGGTGATCGCCAGTTCACGGAAAATATAATCTATAATTGACGTTGCACGCTTGATTGCACGGTTCCCTTGTACCATGCCATTCGGCTCAAAACGGCTAAAGAGAAATGCCTCTATATACTCTTCAAGAGGAACACCATGTTGCAAACCAAGTGAGATTGCAATTGCAAACGAGTTCATCAATGCCCTGAAAGCAGCACCTTCACGATGCATATCAAGGAAAATCTCACCTAGTGAGCCATCGGAGTACTCACCCGTCCGTAAATAAATCTTGTGACCACCAACAACAGCCTTTTGTGTATACCCCCCGCGACGATGTGGAAGCTTGCGACGCTTGGCAATGTAACGATAGACGACTTTCTCAGCCATTTTCTCTGCAACTTTTTCAACTGACATTGAAGTATCATCTTCATCATCATCAATCAATGAAGAGTTCAATGGCTGACTCAACTTCGATCCATCGCGATAAATCGCAATCGCTTTATTCATTGTCTCCCAAGCCAAACGATACGCACGCTTGACATCATCAATTGTCGCTTCAGCAGGCATATTTATTGTCTTAGAAATAGCACCACTAATAAACGGTTGGGCCGCGCCCATCATCTTAATATGTGATTCATAATGAATAAATCGCTTACCACTTTTTCCGCAACGGTTCGCACAGTCGAAAACAGACAAATGCTTCTCTTCCAAATGAGGAGCACCCTCAACAGTCATAGTACCACAGCAGAACAGATTTGCCGCTTCGATTTGATCTTTAGTAAAACCGAGCTCACGCAAAAGATTGAAATTCCAATCATCAATAGCAACCTTGGAAAAACCAAGTGTCTCGATCAGGAATTCATCACCAAGAACATGTCGGTTAAATACGAATGTAATATCAAACGCATTCTCAATGGCGATCTCAATCTTATTAAGCTCTTCCTCTGTGAAACCTTTAGCTAAAAGCGATTCATGGTTAATAAAAGGAGCCTTCTTCAGAGTCTTACTTCCTGTTGCATATCTGATAATCTCTTCAGACTGCTTGTCATCATATCCCAACTTTTTCAGAGCAATAGGAACAGAATTATTGATAATCTTGAAATATCCGCCACCCGCTAACTTTTTGAACTTAACTAAAGCAAAATCAGGCTCGATACCTGTCGTATCACAATCCATCACTAAACCGATTGTACCCGTCGGTGCAATAACAGATACTTGAGCATTTCGATACCCATGTACCTCTCCAGCTTCCACCGCTTCATCCCATACCTTACGAGCTGATGTTACAACCTCTTCAGGAATATAGTTCGCATTGATCCCAGTCGGCTTGATTGTCAAATTCTCATACTCTGATTTGTCAGCGTTGTAGGCCGCTCGGCGATGATTTCGCATTACTCTCAGCATATGATCTCTATTACGGAAATATGTCGGAAAAGGGCCGTGCTCACGTGCCATCTCAGCAGATGTGACATACGCTTGCCCGGTCAGAATAGATGTCAACGCTCCACACCATGTATACGCCTCATTAGAATCATACGGAATACCAAGACGCATAAGCATGGTACCAAGATTGGCATAACCCAAACCGAGCGTCCGATATTCATAACTGCGTTGAGCGATAGGAGGAGACGGATAAGAAGCCATCAGAACTGAAATCTCCAAAACAACAGTCCACAAACGAATCGCATGCTTATACCCGACCAAATCAAATTTGTCATCATCTGAAAGAAAACGCACAAGATTGATTGAAGCTAAGTTGCATGCAGTATCATCAAGAAACATATACTCAGAACAAGGATTCGAAGCATTGATTCGTCCATCAGCAGCACAGGTATGCCACTCATTAATTGTCGTATCAAATTGCACTCCCGGATCAGCACATGCCCAAGCAGCATGACACACTTTATCCCACAACTCACTTGCATCTATGGTCTTGAATGTTGCTCCGTCAGTACGCTGGACAAGATTCCACTTTCCACCCTCACGCAGTACTTCAAAAAACTTGTTTGGTATTCTTATAGAATTATTAGAGTTCTGTCCTGAAACGGTAGAATATGCCTCCCCTTCCCAATTTGTATCCAAAGAAATAAATTCTATTTCACCAATTCCCTGAGAACAAAGATCGAGAATTTTTTTGATATATTCGTTCGGTACACCAAGTGAACGGGCAGTACGAATAGCGGATTTCAATTCTTTGTTCTTATTCGGATCAGTCTCATAAACAGAATCACCATTATTCCCTGAGATACGTGCCGAATTGACCAAACCAGATAATTGCTGGCGAATCATACGCGATCCTGCAACCATAGCAGCTACTTTTTGCTCCTCAACAACCTTCCACGCTATGAATTCTTCAATATCAGGATGATCAAGATCAAGAGTCACCATCTTTGCCGCGCGACGTGTTGTCCCACCAGACTTGATTGCTCCCGCCGCACGATCACCAATACGAAGGAATGACATCAACCCAGAAGAATTCCCTCCACCAGAAAGTTTCTCACCAGCCCCACGAATTGATGAAAAATTAGAGCCGGTCCCTGAACCATACTTAAATAAACGAGCTTCACGAACCCACAGATCCATAATACCACCCTCATTCACTAAGTCGTCAGAAACTGATTGAATGAAGCAAGCATGAGGCTGAGGTCGCTCATACGCACTAGAAGCCTTTTCCAATCTGTGAGTATCAGGGTCGACATAATAATGCCCCTGAGAAACACCATTGATTCCATACGCCCAGTTCAGCCCAGTGTTGAACCACTGAGGTGAGTTAGGTGCAGCGATTTGGGCCGCAAGCATATAACACAACTCATCATGAAACGCTTGAGCATCGGCATCTGTATCAAAATACCCGTTCTGCTCACCCCAGTGCTTCCAACAACCCGCCATACGATTAAAAACCTGACGGGAATCCGTTTCTGAGCCTGTTACCTGCTCTCCCTTGTCATCAATAACAGGTTGACCGTTTGTATCATATTGTGGAACACCCGCCTTACGAAAATACTTCTGTGCAAGTATATCTACTGCTACCTGAGACCACGATTCAGGTACTTCAATATTATCCAACTCAAAAACAGTAGAACCGTCAGGATTAACAATCTTGGATGACCGTTTGGCAAAATTAATGCGACTGTACGGCGACTCCCCTTCACGAGTGAAAAACCGCTGTATCTTCAAAGTAAACCTCCCTATCTCGCGAGAAACTCCAATAGACTAAAAACAAGTCAATTCAAGTAATTCATCCATGTCCAACTTGAGTCAACCTGAGTCTCTCATCCTAAACTTGTTTTTACTAGTATTCCGCAAACCAGGGGTCCCCCCTCGGCTGGCGGTGAGTGGCTACAAGATATAGTGGTTGATATTGCACTACCCACTAAAAATGGTATTTTCTATGAATAAATCGTATTCTGTTGATAATCAGTAAGCTACAACAATTGATGATGGTCGACTCAGATTACCTTCAATCTTCATCACTATACAATAATTTTTCATTATCTGCAATACATTGTATAACAACAATATACTGGCCATTTATTTGTTAGGGTTCTGTTAAGAACTAACAAATATATTACAACAACCCCTTCTTCATTGACTATCAATAAGTTAGAAAGTTCTCCACAAGTTACTAACAAACTATCAACACAGTTCTGTACATTCTGCTCGTGTGAGCAAGCTGTAGTTAAAAGAATTACATATTACCGCCACTGCTAAAACTGCTGAAAATCCTGTCTTCTGGGAGAAAATTTACAATAATACAATCGCAAAATCTGCCATACCAAAAAAACCGTTTAAGGAATGCTTTTTTCTCTTGACAAAACTTGTCTTGTCAGTTAATATTGGTGTGCAATCGGAAAGTGTTACTCTTTCTGTGGATTACCTAATATCGTCCACCCAGGCAGGTCTTTTGCAACCTGCTTGGGTTTTTTTATCGGGTATTGTCCTGCTCGGAATCCTTCCCCCTATAAGCCTAAGCCGACAAAATACTACAAAATACTAATGGATGCTTGAGACAGGCAACAATCTGCTAAGACGAATCAAGACTAAACACAAAGAGACAGAAAGTTTGCCCCCCTACAGAACAGCAGACAAACCTCATCAATATAGCTATAGCTCACATCTTTCTGTATACTCAAATATCATCACGTACATTGAAATATAAATCCGGCAAATAATAGCCTGAGATAAAAACAAACCGCCCTATTCATTCATCAATTTATCTATTGACAACTATCCAGTATCTGGATATTATCAGTCCGATATTAAATGAAAATGAAATTCATTTTCATTAGATGAACAAGGTATTTGGAGTTCAATTATGAAACTGATTCTTAAGTCATTATTACTATCAGGGCTACTTTTTGCAGTATCTGCCCCCAATCTGATGGCTGATCGTCGCAGATTTGTCTGGAGCTACCACCCAGTTACATTGGCTGAAGATGATTCTGAGCTTGAGTTCTATCAAACAACAAAGCTCGACGATGTCAATAGTTGGGAGTATCGAATAGAAGTTGAACATGGGCTTACACCTCGTTGGGATCTCTCCATATATCAAATCTTTTCTCAACAAGATGGTGAGCCTTTTCTTTGGGATGCTGTCCAACTTCGTACACGATATCGCCTGAGTGAACCAGGACGTATCCCTCTTGATCCTGTGCTTTACCTCGAATACCGTCGCAAACTAAACTTCAGTCAACAGAATAAAGCTGAAGCAAAACTTCTTCTCGGCACAGATATTAATCAATTCACCATAGCACTAAACCCCGTTTATGAATTCTTTTGGGCTCCGGGTGATCCCGTGCATGAAATCGGTTTTGATGCTGGTCTGACATGGGAGGTGAATTTCAAAGTGTCGATTGGTATCGAATCTTCCTCACGTATTGAGTTTGTCAAGAATACCAACAGTAGTACCAATTCATATATTGGTCCTACAATATCTCTTGCTTCAGGCCCCATTTGGTACACTTTCGGTTATGCTGTAGGCATTACCGATCAAAGCAACGATGCACGTGCTCGCCTACTCATGGGGATTGACTTATGATCCGCCAATCTGCTGTTGTCTCCATCCTTGTTGGTTTGGGATTATTATCTGCTTGCACACCAAAGACGAATCGAACTATGCGATCTGAGGGAGAAATAGCGTTCCGAGCTAACTGCAAAACCTGCCATCGCCTGCCAAAACCGACAAAAAAGAGCGACAATGAGTGGCCTCAACTGGTCAAAAAATACGGAGAACGGGCTAAGTTGACTGAAAAACAGATTGCATCAATCACCCTGTATTTGATAAACAATAATTAACATTTTTCAAACTGTTACCAAAAGCAGATTGACACGTATTTCATGGCAGTTTACTTTGTCAGTCCATGAACACGCCCAATAAATTGACCCTGTTGCGGGTTATCATCGCCCCAATATTTATGTATTTCTTCCTGCTGGATAGTTTCTATATGCGACTAACAGCATTGGGGCTCTTTATTATTGCGGCCTTTACAGACATGGCCGACGGGTACTATGCTCGAAAATATGGGATTATTACGGGCTTCGGAAAATTCATGGATCCGCTCGCTGATAAGATTCTGGTCTCATGTGCATTGATTTCATTTATCGCATTACACTATGTCTCCCCTTTGCCTGTAATGTTGATTGTTGGCCGTGAATTCTCAATAACAGGCCTGAGGCTCTTAGCAGCGTACCGCGGGGTCGTTATACCTCCAACTGGATTAGCCAAAGTTAAAACATTTTTGCAATTGACAGTAGTAGGTGGAGTACTTGCATATATTAATCTTATCATGGTGTTAGAGCATATTGAATCACCAATCGTCGAAATGTTACGTTTTGACCATCTCTTTGTTTTTAATATACTGCTCTGGATAACGGCAGTTGTGACTGTTTGGACTGGAGTAAACTATATTGTACGTTATTACCACATGATTAAGACAGCCTTGAAATAAGGACAGAGATGAAAAATAGCATTGTCAAACTTGTTGCTACCGGCCTCTACTCGGGATACTCTCCAATCGTATCAGGTACTGTCGGGTCAATACCTCCTCTACTCCTCGCTTATTATTTCGTTGCAGGAAACCAACCCATGCTTCTCGCAGGAACAGTTGTATTCACTATTCTCTCAGTCTGGTCAGCAGGTGAAGCTGAAAAACTCTTTGGGCATGACTCAAAGAAGATCGTCATGGATGAATGGGCGGGGATGTTTATAACATTGATTTGGATTCCTCTCTCAATACCCAACTATCTTATTGCTTTTGTTGTATTTCGAATCACAGATGTCATTAAAGTCCCACCGGCATCTCAAGCAGAAAAACTGCCACGTGGTTGGGGAGTAACGATGGATGACCTCGTTGCGGGAATTCAAGCAAATATCATCACACAGATTGTTATCTACATATCGCAAAGGTGTAACTAGTGGTAGAAATGGATCGGTTGTATGAATGCTGAGATAATAACAATAGGTGATGAGATCATTACTGGACACACAATTGATACGAATGCCGCGTTCATTGCTAAAGCACTCGGTTCTATTGGAGTCGAAGTCACCTACCGTTCTTCAGTCGGTGACTCAATCGAACACATGGAAGAGGCTTTTCGGCTCGCATTGAAACGGACCAAAGTTGTTATCACAACAGGCGGTCTTGGACCAACCGATGATGATATAACCAAAAAGGCTATTGTAAAAGTTTTCCGTCGCAACCTTATCTTTCATGAAGAAGTCCTGAAAGACCTACAGGAACGCTTTGCCAAACGAGGAATAAAGCTTCCAGCAATAAATCAAAATCAAGCATTGCTTCCACAAGGTGCAACATTCCTTCCTAATAAGTCGGGTTCTGCAGTCGGTATCTGTCTTGCGGAAAAAGGGCGAGTTTTTATCGCACTACCCGGAGTTCCGTTTGAAATGGAACAGATCATGATCGACGAAGTTATTCCATATCTTGAAAAGATAGTTACAGGAAAAGGAACATCGGTCAAACTGCTCCGCACTACAGGTATAATGGAATCGAAACTTGCAGAACTGCTAGCAGTCGATTTAAGAACAGAGCTTGGTGTGCGACTGGCCTACCTCCCATCTGCCCGAGGAGTTGATCTTCGTATTCTCGCTTCTGGTGAAAACAATGAAGAAGCAAAACAAAAATCGAATACATTGGTTCGACATATTGAATCAAAGGTCGGACGGTATATCTATGGTCAGGACACAGATACACTCGAGTCAGTTATAGGACAGTTGCTCATCGACAATGACCAGACACTTGCTGTGGCTGAGAGTTGTACTGGTGGAGAACTTGGAAAGACTATCACATCCGTATCGGGTGCATCCAAATATTTTATTGGCGGTCTCATCACCTATGCCGATTCCGCAAAGATCGATCTCTTATCTGTTTCAAAATCACTCCTCGAAAAACATGGTGCAGTATCTCAAGAGTGTGCCAAAGCAATGGCTGATGGTTGTCGGAAAAAATTTGATTCTGACTATGCCCTCTCAATCACAGGTATTGCAGGACCTGAAGGCGGTAGCGAAGAAAAACCTGTCGGTACAACCTTTATCGGATTGTCATCCAGAAATGAAACATACGCGATTCAATTCAATTTTGGAACATTGCGAGAAATTAATCGAACTCGTGCAGTAAGCAGTGCTCTTGAAACATTACGACGTTACATATTGGATATTCGTTGATGCGCTTGTTTATCGCCCTTCCATTACCTGTTCAAGTTGAAAATGCACTAAAAAGTATTATTCAAAACCTCAAAAAATATGATGAACGAATCCGATGGGTGAACCCGAGCAATATCCATGTAACTTTGCGTTTTCTTGGTGAGACTGACCCGAAACAAGTACCTGAGCTAAAACAAATCATAACTGATGCTACCACTACCTGTAAACCATTTGCCGTACGCATCACAAAAATTGGGGCTTTTCCAAACATCCGACATCCAAGAATAATATGGGCAGGTTTTCATGATGACCTTGTGTCTGTTCAAGTCAATAAGTTAGCGTCGATCATTGAACAGAGCGTAAGAGAGAGTGGGTTTGAGCCTGAGAAAAAGAAATTCAGACCTCATTTGACTCTTGCACGAATAAAAAACCCCGCCTCACTAAAAGCTCTCCCTCAAATACTACAAAACTACAAGATCGAACCGATCGAATGCAAACTCAACAAAATTTGCTTGTTTCAATCGACTCTAACACCAAAAGGGCCGATCTATGACAGAATTGTTGAGGCAAATCTTGGTGTAGAACGCCTGAGTGGATAAAAAAATCGAATCAGTAATATCACCCGATCAGATCAGTTCGCAGAGTAGCCCTACTTGTATCAATTCAATAAAATCTGTATACTCAAAAAAAAGAGAATGAATTAATCATTTAGACAAATTGGGATTGTATATGCGTAAACCTGTTTTGATTGCATCGACATCCGGTATCCGTGGAATTATCGGTAACGGACTTAATACTGAAATCACACTTCACTATGCAACCGCATTCGGCCAAATGCTCAAAGGTGGTACAGTTATTGTCGGACGAGATAGTCGTCCTTCAGGTGAAATGCTTGAACATATCGTCACAGCAGGTTTAGTCGCTTCTGGATGCAAAGTAGTTTCGATCGGCATTGTTCCAACCCCAACAGTTGAAATAGCAGTCAAAAAGCTAAAGGCCGATGGATTAATCTGTGTCACAGCATCACACAATCCGGGACAATGGAATGCGCTGAAATTCTTCAACTCAACAGGAGAGTTCATTACAGCAACTCAGTACAAAAAACTCGATAAACTCTACCAGATTCAGAAGAAAAACAGCCACACAAATATCCACTCCGCTCTTGGCTCAATCAGCAGTCAAGATGGCTGGGTTGATAAACATATAGCAATGACACTTAGTCAATCTCTGCTTGCTAAAACAGCAATCAAGAAACGCAAATTCAAAGTTGTTGTCGATGCTATTAACGGAGCTGGTTCTGAAGCTCTACCCACACTATTGGAAAAACTCGGAGCAACAGTTATACGAATCAATTGCAAAGGGGATGGAAACTTTGTGCATGAACCCGAACCATCACCGAAGAATCTCACTCAACTATGCAAAGCGGTAAAGAGGCATAAAGCTGATCTCGGAATGGCTTGTGATCCTGACGCTGACAGGTTGGCTCTTGTCGATGAATCTGGTCAACCGATTGGCGAAGAGTTGACCCTCACAATTGCAGTCAAAGAGGTACTCACCAAAAAAAAGGGGACGGTTGTCATAAACCTCTCAACCTCAAGTGCTACGGCCGATGTTGCCCGTGCTCTTGGTGCTAAGGTATTCTACTCCAAAGTTGGTGAAGCAAATGTTGTCTCAATGATGCATAAGAAAAAATGTGCTATTGGTGGTGAAGGAAATGGTGGTGTGATTTTCCCTTCATTTCATGCGGGGAGGGACTCTCTGATTGCAGCGGCTCTCACCCTCTCATGCCTGGCAAGAAATCGAGTCTCACTCTCTCAACTTGTAGGAACTCTGCCGATATACTATACTATAAAAACAAAGGCGGCCCTGCCGTCAGATTTCAACAAAAGGTTGATCCGCTTCGGAAAGGAAGCATCTGCATTCTTAGGGACTGTTAAAGTAGATAAAAGAGATGGCCTCAGATTTGACTTTGCGAATGGTTGGGTGCAAATCCGATCATCAAATACCGAACCAATCTACAGACTGATTGTTGAAACAAATAGCAAACAATTAACCAGCCGGCTAGTTCGTAAAACTCGTATGTTCTTTGCCTGATTGGAGATTCTAAAGTATGTGTGGAATAGTTGGATATATTGGACAGAGAGACGTTCTTCCTCTTTTACTCAAAGGGATCAAACGATTGGAGTACAGAGGATATGACTCCTCAGGTGTGGCACTTATCTGCACAGACGGACTGGTAGTCACAAAAGAAGCAGGTAAAATTGCACAACTTGAAAAAGCTCTCAGCGGTAGTGAATATGACTGCTTACAGGGAATTGCCCATACCAGATGGGCAACTCATGGTGCGCCAAACCAGAAAAATGCTCACCCACATACAGATTCAGCAGGTGAAATAGCTCTTGTCCATAACGGTATCATAGAAAATTATAGAACACTGAAAAAGTTTCTGGAAAGACACAACTACACCTTCAGATCTGAGACCGACACGGAAGTTCTGGTTCAACTTGTACGATACAACTATCAAGGAAACCTTACCGAAGCAGTTCGCTCCGCCTTAAGTCAGGTTGAGGGAGCATATGGCATTGCTGTTGTCTCATCGATGCACCCCGGTACAATAGTTGCCGCTCGAATGGGTTCCCCCCTTGTTCTTGGGTCAGGTGATGGTGAGAACTTCGTCGCCTCTGATGTTGCCCCAATGCTCGAGTATACAAATCGTGTCGTCTACCTCGATGATGGTGAAATTGCAACGGTTACTGCAGATAATTTTACGATAACGACAATTCAGAATGTTACGATTACTCCGCAGATTGAAGAAGTATCATGGAGCCTCGATCAGATCGAAAAAGAGGGCTATGATCACTTTATGCTCAAAGAGATTCATGAACAACCCGTAACACTCGCAAATGCTTTGCGAGGTCGTCTCAATCGTGAGAGCGGAATCCCCGTACTCGGCGGGTTGAGTAATCTGTACGATGAAATGCGGGAGATGAAAAACCTGATAATAACAGCCTGTGGCACATCATGGCACGCCGCAATGATCGGCGAATATCTGATCGAAGAATTGGTTAGGCTCCCCGTCGCAGTTGAATATGCATCCGAGTTTCGCTATCGCTCACCAATTTTCCCGCGTAAATCGATGTTGGCGGCTATCAGTCAATCAGGCGAAACCGCGGACACACTAGCCGCTCTCAGAGAAGCGAAGAATCATGGAGTCTCCACAATCGGACTGGTCAATGTTGTCGGTTCTACTATTGCCCGCGAAACTGACGGTGGTGTATTCATTCATGCAGGACCAGAAATCGGTGTTGCATCCACAAAAGCGTTCACCTCTCAAGTGATGACGCTCTCATTGATCGGTACTCTTCTTGCACGGATGAACAACCTCTCAGTACAACAGGGTGCTGAGATTATAGAGTACCTCGAAAGAATCCCCGATCAGGTATCGCATATTCTTAAATCTGAGGCTCAGATTAAAGAAATTGCTTCGGCCTATTATAAAGCAAACAACTTCCTTTACCTCGGACGAGGAATCAACTTCCCTGTCGCCCTTGAGGGTGCACTCAAATTGAAAGAAATTTCATATATCCATGCTGAAGGCTACCCTGCGGCAGAGATGAAACACGGACCTATTGCACTAATTGATGAAAATATGCCTGTTGTTGTAATTGCTCTGAAAGACTCAGTCTATGACAAAGTAATGTCAAATATCGCTGAGGTTCGTGCACGTAACGGTCGCGTTATTGCGATTGCAACTGAAGGTGATACTGAAATCGCTGATAAAGTGAATCATGTAATCTATATCCCCCAAACGTACAGACTGCTGACACCGCTGTTGTCGATCATACCGTTACAGTTATTAGCATATCATATTGCAGTAATGCGAGGATGTAATGTTGACCAACCTCGTAACCTCGCAAAGAGCGTAACAGTCGAATAGGGTCTATAATGACAAGGCAGACTCTTTAACAGAGCCTGCCTTGTTTGTCTAATTATCAAATCTAAATTGCTACTGCTCAACGACTGGGAGTTCGCAGTCGATCTCTTTATCCTTACGGAAACCGAGCACATAGTCAGCCTGCATCAATGTATGAATCTCACGTGTCCCTTCATAGATTGAAGCACCTTTGCTGTTCCGATAGAATCGTTCGACAGGGTACTCATCAGAAAAACCATATGCACCATATACCTGAACCGCATCGGCCGCCGCCGCTTCAGCTTCACGACAAGCGATCCACTTCGCCAGAGAAGTTGCACGGGTAGATCGTTTTCCCTGATTCTTCAACCATCCCGCTTTCATCCAAAGAGCAGTGCTATATTCATAACCCGCTTCCATCTTGGCAATCATCTGTTTGACCAATTGGTGTGTTGCAATCGGCTCCTTAAATGTATGTCGCTCATGGGCATACTTAGCACTAGCGTCACGACACGCTTTAATCAATCCGCAAGAACCTGCCGCCACAGTATAACGTCCCTGATCGAGACAGAACATTGCAATCTTAAAACCAGCACCCTCTTTATACACCAGATTTTCTTTCGGAACCTTCACATCCTGGAAAGAGATAAAACCGGTATTGCCCGATCGTACACCAAGCTTACCATGAATCGAACCTGTCGTCAGACCTTCATATCCTCGTTCAACGATAAAGGCAGAAATCCCTGAATGATCGCGATTTTTCTTCTTGTCTAAGTCGGTCCATGCGAAAACGAGGAACTGATCAGCAACATCAGCTAAAGAGATCCACATCTTTTCACCATTGAGAATATAATTGTCGCCATCTTTGACCGCAGTAGATTGCAATCCAACAACATCAGAACCCGCCGCAGGTTCGGTCAAACCGAAGGTCGAGATTTTCTCTCCCTTAGCAGCAGGAATCAAGTATTTCTGCTTTTGTTCTTCATTCCCCCATGCAAGAAGTGGGAGCGAAAACAAACCGATATGCACAGACAAAACAACTCGTGCGGACGTGTCACCATATTCCATCTCCTCTGAAGCTAATCCAAGCGAGATATAGTCCATCCCCAAGCCACCATATGCTTCAGGAATACAAAAACCTAACAAGTTTGCTTCTTTCATTGCGGGCAGAACTGCAGGATTCATTTTTGCCGCTCGATCAAACTCTTCGATCCCAGGAATAATAACTTTGGCCGAAACTTCACGAGCCATATCACGAACTGCCAATTGGTTTTCAGTAAATGCAAAATCGATCATCGCCTATTTCCTCTTTTCTGGAGCATTATCTCAACTTTGAGAGTCTATATACTTAGGCAAACCAACTTTGTCAATCGACCAAAACAGTTGTGTTGCAACCTCCGATTCATCGTTGTATATTGCCCCACTGAAAAACTGGAGGACTGCTTTGACCGAACAGACTCATGCCCAGGCCGACCTGATCCCTTACAGCGAAGAATATGCACAAACTGTCCGCTCATGGATAAACAGCGCTGAAACCTACTTGAATATTTGCCACGGCAAGGATTTCCCTCCCCCTGAAAATATCGTCGCTACCTGGCAAAGACCCGATGTCAAATCATATTTGCTTTTTGGGGAAAATCAGGCTATCGCATACGGAGAACTTTGGATTCGTGATGTTGAGCGATCAGTCGAAATTGCTCATCTGATCGTTGATCCATTCAAACAGGGAGAAGGATACGGAACAAAAATGCTCAACCTATTGTACAACCGCGCCGCAGCTCGACCTCTAATCAGCAAAGTAGTGCTTCACTTGCGGGGATGTGATGAAATCATACTCGGTTGTTATTTGAAAGCAGGTTTTGAACTTGTCGGTAAGACTGCCATCGGTGATGGGTTACGAATGATTAGAGTAGTAAACAGAGAAGTAGACTAGTAGATATTACGTATAACATCTTGAGAATATAGGAAAGAATAAAATGAGTGAATACAAGAACCTGATCGTTGAACAAAAAGGACACGTCCTCATCGTCACGATCAACCGTGAACGAGCCCTAAATGCGCTCAATCGTGAAACAATTGCCGAAATGCAAAAGCTTTTCAGCTTCTACTGGAGTGACGACAAAGTACGCTGTGTTATTATTACTGGTGCGGGAAAAGCATTTGTTGCAGGTGCAGATATTACTGAGATTGCTGAGCTTGATGTGCGTTCAGGAAATGAGTTTTCTGCGCATGGTCTCTACCTGATGAAAACTATTCAAAACTTCCCAAAACCTGTTATTGCGGCAGTAAATGGTTTTGCTTTAGGAGGAGGATGCGAACTTGCGATGGCTTGCGACTTCCGCCTCGCGTCGGTAAAAGCAAAGTTCGGACAACCAGAAGTTAATCTTGGTATTATACCTGGTTATGGCGGGACACAACGTCTCCCCCGATTGGTCGGACGTGGAAAAGCTCTGCAACTGATATTGACAGGTGAAATGATCTCAGGTGAGGAGGCACATCGTATCGGGTTGGCCGACGAAGTCTATCAACCTGAAGAACTGATGGATAAAGCAATCGAAATGGCAGAATTGATCAGCTCAAAAGGTCCTATCGCAATCGCACTAGCCAAAGAATGTGTTAATCGCGGACTTGATGTTACTCTAACTGCAGGTTGTGATCTAGAAAAAGCTAATTTCGGTCAAGTCTGTGCAAGTGGTGACAAGAATGAAGGTTGCGAAGCATTCCTTGAAAAACGTAAAGCTGAGTTTACAGGACACTAATAATTATCAACACGTGCTTGCCATTTGTAGTAAGAAGACTAATACGTAGTGTCTCAAATAGCTTTAACCACTTTTACTGATTTGTGAAGTTAATAAATGGCGGATTCACCTTCGAACCCGCCATAATACCACATCTCATCGTTCCCCTCCACCCACCCCCCTCATTGCGAACGAAGCGAAGCAATCTCGAATTTGCCGCCCCCCCCTCACTTTCCCTACAACTCCTCACCAAATTATAGCAATTGCACATTACTACAAAACAAAGGTCCGTTACATTCACAGAAAGAAAGGGACACTCCAAAAATGCAAATTGTCAAAAAACAAACCCAATCTTGCGTAAACAAATATAGCCAATCTACTTACAGCGAATTTTTGAGCCAAAAATACAATATCTACTTGGAAACCTTGTAGTCTTTTTGTAACGAATCATACAACTAAGCAACCCTTATTATTAAGTGCGCAGATCAGGTCCCATGCCCTCCTGACCTACATGACCCGCCACCCAAGACAACGCCTAACTCCTTGACAAATCTGCATTTTCTGCTATATTATTCAAGCTAACGCAGGTCAAATGGGATATATGAATTCGGAGGAAAAGTGAAAAAGACCATATTAGTCTTATTATTTACAATACTATTCCCAATTATTGGGTATACATTTCCTATATCCCCAATATTGGATCAGTCGCATGACTATGTCGGCCAATACCATAAATTTGCACCAATCTCAGAGACACAAACCCTTTCACAGTCATTCACTTCTGGCTATACTGGATCACTTGCAAATATCGATATCCTATTTGAAAAAACATTCTTTCAAAATACAATTCCTCCACTGCTTATCGAAATCAGAGAAATGGGATTTGGTTCTCCGTACGGAACTCTCCTCGGAACAGCTTCTATTGATAATTTTGTTATTCCAGGGCGTTACGGGGAACATATTTGGAAAGGAATCGACCTGCAGTCGAGTCAGATTCATCTGGAGCAAGGAGTTCAATATAGCATAGTACTCAAAAGCACAGGCTATTACTCGCTCCCGGTAACCAGTTATTTGAATACAGACTATTCAGGTGGAAATATCTGGTATGAAAAGGGCGGTACTGTTTATGATGGTGGTAGTGATGATATAGCGTTTAGAACATTCATGGCTCCTGATTCTATTCCTGAACCTGCCACAGCTCTTCTCTTTGTCTTCGGTTTGGTTGGCGCGGGTATACTCAAACAATATAAAAAATAAAGCTCCGTTCCTATATAGTTGAAAACCTATATTGATTTTTCAAACAGATTGCATACATCCCGACCAGATCAATATCTTTCTGGAAGACAAAACCCTTGTATTATATTTCAATCTGAACAAAATTAACAAAGGGTAGTTATATAAACTAATGGAATTACTCTCACTCTTCTTACTCTCTTTTGGTGTTGGCTTTTCAGGTGCAATGATGCCCGGCCCACTACTCGCAGTCGGGATAGCTGAAACACCTCGCTCTGGTTGGCAGACTGGTCCGATCATCTCGATCGGCCATGCAATAGCTGAAATAGGAGTTGTCGCGATCCTTGCATTTGGATTAGTCTCCCTTACCGAAGGATCTATCGCCTCACGAATAATTGGTGTCGTCGGTGGAACAGCTTTGATTGTTATGGGCTTGATGATGGGATACGACACGATCAAGGGGAAAGTCTCATATGAAGTGCAAAAGAAGAAAGAAAACTCCAAACACCGTCTAGCAGGACTTGGAATAACCGCGACCTTATCCAACCCATACTGGTTTGTCTGGTGGGGAACAACAGGACTCGCTTTTGTTGTCAAGTCAGTCAAATTCGGGTTTATTGGTCCTGTCATCTTTTACTTTGGACATATCCTTTCCGATTTTGTCTGGTACACTGTCGTGACAATTACTCTATGGAAAGGGAAAAAACTTTTCCTCGGTCGTGGTTTGAAAATTCTTATTCTTATTTGTGCACTTTTTCTACTTTGGCTCGGTGCCTCATTTATTCTTGATGGTCTCCGCGGAACTATGTAGTAGTAGTAAAGTCGCAGGTCCGCAAGCAGACTCCGCGCTATTGAAGAAATATAGTACCCACCATGAGTAAAACCTTGGTAAGCTCAATAGCCAAAACTTCCTCACACTCCATCTCATATCACATCCTCCCTTTCTTCAAACAATGTGAAACAAAACAACCAACGTATGCGAGAAATTAGGTGACATTGAGCGATAAAGAGTACTATGTATTACATTGTACATACTGAGCATATTTGAAAGGGTTGTGAGAATGAAAAAAACTATTGTTCTGTTGTTGGCAATATCATTGTTATTAGGAACCGCAGGTTGTAATTGGAACAAAAAAGATGGTGGCACATTGATCGGAGCCGGTACAGGTGCAGTCATC
The DNA here is from genome assembly GCA_024277795.1 of Candidatus Zixiibacteriota bacterium. Taxonomy (GTDB): domain Bacteria; phylum Zixibacteria; class MSB-5A5; order GN15; family FEB-12; genus JAJRUL01. The sequence continues at coordinate 34,933 of JAJRUL010000152.1, read as the reverse complement.
GGTGGCATAATCGGAAACAAAGCAGGGAATACCGCTGTAGGCGCGATCTTAGGTGCGGTAGTCGGTGGTGCTGTAGGTGCTTATATAGGAAACTATATGGACAAGCAGGCTGCTGAAATTGAGCGAGACCTTGAAGGGGCGACAGTTGAGCGTATCGGTGAGGGTATCAAAATAACTTTCGATTCTGGAATTCTCTTCGATGTCAACAAGTCAAACCTTCGCCCAGAGGCTGTTGAAAACCTTACCAAATTGGCAGTGATCCTTAATAAATATGAGGATACAGAAATACTTGTCGAAGGACACACAGACTCTGACGGACCAGCCGAATATAACCTTGATCTGTCCATGAGACGTGCTCAATCAGTTGCAAATCAGTTAACTGCTCACAATGTTCTTGTCACGAGAATAAATAAGAACGGTTATGGTGAAGATCAACCAATAGCGTCAAATGATACTAAGGAAGGTCGACAAGCAAACCGTCGAGTAGATATTGCCATTTTCGCCAACGACAAACTAAAAAGTGAAGCGGAGAAAAAAGTAAACCAAGGATAAGAAGATCAAAATAGCCACTAATAGAAAAAGATAAACGGCCATCTGAAAAAACAGGTGGGCGTTTTTTGAACAAAAAGTACCGTTTAAGGCCATTTTTTCTCTCTGTTTTTAATCAATAAACAGAGCCTCCATTACCGCAAAAACCCTTAACGTCTTAATTACTAACAGGATAGAAAGCTCATATTATTAGCCTTTGTAAATATCCTTATTCGGATAAAAAACAACGAACACCATAACAGCTAAAAAAAACTTCCTGCTGAACCGAAGCTATTACTAGCGGTTTGCCTACAGATAACTCCGCTTTTCACAACAAAGATAAAGAAACTAACTATAAGTCTTAAGGAGTTGGAGGAAGTAAATGAAGTGGCTACTGAATCTTAAACTGCGTAGCAAGTTACTCACTCTGCTAGCAATACCGATGACTGGAATTTTGTTCTATTCAGTTATTGGAATCACTGAAAAAATACAACTTGGCAATGAAATGGAGGCTGTCAGCGAGTTGTCCCAATACTCGATCCGTGCTAGTGCTCTCGTCCATGAACTACAAAAAGAACGTGGCATGTCTGCAGGTTTTCTCGGTAGTGGAGGAGTAAAGTTTGCCAATGAACTGCCTCGTCAACGACAGGCGACAGACAGTAAGCTCAATGACCTGCAAACCTATCTTAGCAATTTTGATGAAACTGAATTTGGGGGTGATTTTGTAGCGTCTGTTAAACAGGGAACTTCGTTGTTAGCACAAATCGACAGCTATCGACAAAAAGTCAGCGCACAAACGATAACAGCAAAAGAGCAGATAGCATATTATACAAATTTGAATGGAGCACTTCTCAGTTCAATCTGTGAGACATCCAAACTCTCTAAGAATGCCGATGTTACTCGTGAAGCTCTTACCTACGCATATTTCCTCCTTAGTAAAGAACGTGCAGGGATCGAGCGGGCGGTATTGGCAAATACATTTGCGGCTGATAAATTTGGTGAAGGAATGTATAAAAAACTAGTCCAGTTGATTACTGAACAAGAGACATACTTACATTCCTTTTCTCAATTGGCAAGCGACGACCAACTAAAGCTATACACAGCGACAATGAGTGCACCGTGTGTCGATGAAGTTGAGCGTATGCGCGGAGTTGCTTTTGCAAATGCTCAAACGGGACAATTCGGAATAGAACCTACTCAATGGTTTGGCACTATTACAAAAAAGATAAACTTATTGAAAAAATATGAAGACAGTTTATCAGAAGACCTAATAGCTCATGCTAATACCCTACAAGCACAGGCAAGCTCAAGCTTAACAAAGTCAATTGTCACAACGTTAATCTTGATTCTACTCGTATCAATTCTCGCTTTCTATACTATTAAGGGTATTACAGAACCAATAAAGAAGATCGTTACATTGACACATGAAATGAGATCAGCATTCAAGAGCTATCAAGTTGTTCTTGATGCTGTGGCAAATAAAGATCTTACTCAACAGGTAGACATTAAGGATACGACACGCCTGAAACTGTCGGGTACAGATGAAGTCGCCCAGTTGGCACAAGCAGTTGATGAAACGATGGATGCAGGTGATGGAATCGGCCGTTCGATTAATAGCATGAGTGAGCATCTGCGTGTCATGGTTACTCAATTACAAGATAATGCTCGAGAGCTGTCGTCCGCTTCAACAGAAATCGCGGCATCTGCTGAAGAAGCCTCGCGAGGGGCACGCTCCCAATCAGACCAAGTCAGTCAGGTTGCTTCAGCAACTGAAGAAATGAGTGCGGCAGTAATTGAAGCTTCCCGAAATTCCAATGATGCCAGTGAAGCATCGCAAAAAGCGTCGGAAACGGCCGCAATGGGCGGACAGATTGTCTCGGAAACAATCGAAGGAATGCAAATGATTGCTGATATTGTATCTGAATCAACAGAGTCAATTCGTAAACTGGCAACATCAGCAGATCAGATTGGAGAGATTATTCAAGTTATCGACGATATCGCTGATCAAACAAATCTACTTGCTCTCAATGCCGCGATTGAAGCAGCCAGAGCAGGTGAACAAGGACGCGGGTTTGCTGTAGTTGCTGATGAAGTTCGTAAATTGGCTGAAAAAACAGTCAAGGCAACTGAAGAGATCACAAAGATGATTAAAGGTATCCAACAGGATACTGCTACGGCGGCTGAATCTATGGAAACTGGCATGCAACAAGTCGAACAAGGCAAGAAATTGGCTGACCAGGCTGGAGCGAGCTTGAATGACATTGTAGCGATGTCAAATCAAGTGGGCGGAATGATACGGCAGATAGCTGAAGCGTCCAAGGAACAATCAAGTGCCGCAGAACAAATTAGTGGAAGTCTTGAGAATGTATCTACCATCACTTTAGAAACAGCAAAAGGGGCTGAAGAATCAGCAACTGCCGCTGAAGAATTAACCCGCCAAGCTGAAAGTGTAAAGGAAATGGTTGCGGAATTCAAACTCTAAATCATACATAAAAAATAAAGGCCGATGACTATAGATTGTATCGGCCTTTATTATATTCAGCACTCAATAACGTTTTCCCTGTTCAACATGTATCGATAGAAAATCTTTCTTGTTCCCAACTGATACAAAAAATCAACTGGTAGTGCCTAAAGATAATTTCCCACTTACCCCCGGGAATATATTGTTTATCTCTTCGCACAGTTTGTCTAATTCACTAACAAACTTTTCTTGCTGTTCAGAACTGAATTGTTCCGCAAGGGTACGATAATACTCGATACCATCATGAAGATTCTTTTTGAACTCATCAAAACACTTCACCGAATGATCAATAAATTGCTCTGAAGCCTTCTGAATTTCCTCTTTGAAGTAATCAACATATATCGCCAACTCATTGATGAACATATGTGATCGCTCAGGATTTGTCAGCAGTGACAATCGTCCATAAATGTGGCCGACCATTTCATCTAATGTCGCAACTTTTGAGAAATTAACTATATTGGGGCCACAACAAACAGATGGTGTTACATCTTTCCGCAAACCGAGCTTCAATTGAGCACCACCACCAAGATCATTACAGATACACGCTTTATGAACAACTTGCGTCACTTTGGCCATACGCTGTTCATCTGATGTTTCAAGCTCATGTAATTGACGAAGTTTCTTCTTTTGGAAAATACGTGATGCAGTACAGATTGGTACTTTCGTAAACTCACTATTGGAAACAAGGAACCCTTTTGGACAGGGACTCCCGGGTTTTTTCTTTTCAATACGTTTTTTACGCATTGCTTCGCTCTCAGATGTTCGCAAACTCCAAAATGGTACACCTAAAGGTGAACGGTCACTCAAGTGAACATCGTTCGTAGTTGCTACCTGCAATTTCTTAAGGTGAGTCTCATCAACATTGGTCACTTCGGGAACTAATAAAAATGGCGTTCCCCATCCTGTCCCATCAACTTTGTAGTACTGATGCAGGAATTCATTCTCTTCTGCCGTACCTATCCCTCCCTGCATCGTTATCTGAACTTCGGGTGGGGTTGAAGGAACTGTTTTCTTATTCTTCTCAAGCGCAGAGATATACGCTTTACGCAACATCGCAACAAATTCTTCTTTATTGTTTTTGAACTCTTCGAGGATAGTCCCCATCAGAACTCCCTCAGTAGCAAAAGCATGACCACCACAGTTCAGACCTGATTCGATTCTATATTCTGAAACCCACAGACCTTTTTTGGCTAAAAAACGCCCCTGAATCATCGCTGAACGGTAGTCACTTACCTTCAGGATTATTTTTTTCTTCAGTCGCCCACTGGAGTCAGGGTAAAAACTGTCGAAGTCTGCGGCGTATGAATACAGATGACGATTCATTCCAGCCGAAAAGACGATAGAAGAATATCCATCACTAAGGGCAAAACCTCGCAGGGCTGAAAGAGCATCATTGAACTCGATCGGAAGTGCTTCACCATCCTTATAAATGGCACGGTTCAGTTTTGTCATGATATTAACATCAATAGAACCCGCAACAGGTTTTTGCCTGAGTATTTCTTGACGTTCTGTCTTTTCAATCGGGTCTTCAACAGACATCATCTGCTGATATTCCTTTTTCAGAGGGGAATTGTCTGGCAATAGGTCAAAATATCGCGTGATCTCGCTTCCTTCACAAAATTCAGATGCCTTCAATTCCTGAAGTTGCTTTGCAACTAAATACTCCAACATATTCAGATATGCTGTAACCCGCTTTGCCCGAGGGTCCTCATCTCTATCACTAATCTCCTTATACGAAAGACCATTCTTATTGCAATGGTATTTCCGCAAATCTTCAATAAGAACGTCATCCGCCAGTGAAATAACTGATGAAATCCCATATCGAGCAACATGAAGAGGCGTATCAAGGCTGAATCCCGTACCGAGTACGGGAATATGGAAACTATGTGAACTTTTTTCATTAAATACTTTCATATTGCCATATATACGGTAAAGTGATCGAAAGTCAATAAAATACGCCAAAATGCTCCTTCCGAGTGAGACTTATCAATCTACGACAACCATGCAGATCTCAGCTAAAACCACCTGAATTCAATATTATTAAACAGGTTAACAAAGGTTGTTCCTGCGTATATAATGATTTTGATAAAAGACTCAAATAATCTCATTTCAATATTTTTACCGTAAATGGCAATTTTAGAGTATTAATTTTACAAATTTGTTGATCTCATGATGAAAAAGCTCATTGCGCAACAGAGCTTTTTCGATGTATCTTGTGGCCTCATTCGATGCGAAAGTGGCGGAATTGGTAGACGCGCTGGATTTAGGATCCAGTTCTGCAAGGAGTGGGGGTTCGAGTCCCCCCTTTCGCATATTATGACAGGCATCGTTGGCTGTAGTGATGGCCTGCTTTTTCTGTTTGTCAACGTGGCGGACCATAAACTTATTGCCTGTGTCAATCAAAAAAGGTGACATTCGTAATGTTGAATGGTAGGATATAGAGAATTGAATCGAAAGGATATAGGTGAAAGTAGAAGTTAACGAAGTTGAAGCACTGGTACACCATGTATCGGTAGTTGTTGAGGCAGATCAGGTAAACCCTGCCATCGAACAAAAGCTTGCTACAAAACGAAGCGAAACTGAAATCAAAGGCTTCCGAAAAGGGAAAGCCCCTATGGATCAGATTCGTAAGAATTTTGAAGATGAGATTAAGGCACAAGTTGCGGATGAATTCATCAAGGAAACGATCTTCCAGGCAATACAGGAAAAAGGGCTGAAAATAGCAATCGCCCCGACCCTTACTGAAGCTAATTTCACAGATGACGGTTCTTTGGCCTATACTGCACGAGTGGAAGTTTTCCCTGAAATCTCCTCAATTGTATTCGATGGCCTTGAAGTTTTAGGTGCAGATACTGAGGCGACAGATGACGATGTCAGCCAGATGTCGAAATCTCTGCAAAACGCTTATGCCGAATTCCGTACGCTTGATCGGGAAGTTCAAGCTGGTGATACAATTGTAGCCGACCTCAAGAAATTGAAGGATCCAAAACTGGCCATAGCACAGGACAGCTTCCCGAACTCTGAGTTCGATCTCTCATCTGAAAACACATTGCCTGAATTCCGAGATCAGTTACCCGGAATGAAGGTTGGAGAAACTCGGGAAGTAACAATTAAATACGCTGATGATTACCCTGACAAAAAATTTGCAGGGGCAGAAATCACGTACGGTATCACGTTAAATGAAGTGAGAGAACGGATACTTCCTGAATTCGATGATGCTCTGGCTAAAAAGACAGGCCAAGCTGAAACAGCCTTGGAACTTCGTCTAAAAATGCGTGAAGAAATCAAACGTCAAAAAGATGAAGAAGTAAAAAAAATGCAGAGAAATCAGATTATTGAACAAATCTGCGAAAAAAATGCTATCTCATTACCGCCAGGGCTGATTGAACAATACCTGACTGCTATGGTCGAGGATGTCAAAAAGCAGAATCCTGATGCAAAAGAAGAAGAGATCAGAAAGTCATATAAAACGATTGCTGAAAGTACGCTCAGATGGAACCTGCTGAGGCATTAAATCGCCGAGCAGGAAAAAATTGAAGTTCTTCCGTCTGATACCGACAACGTCATTAAGGGGATTGCTGCCAATTATAATATGACTGAGCAGCAAGCCAAAGAAGCCCTGCAACAGTCGGGAAGAATCAGCTCTATCAAGGAATCAATCCTTGAAGACAAAGTGCTTGATATGTTGCTGGGAAAAGCAAAAGTGGTTATGAAGAAAGAAAAGTAGAACCGCGAAAAACATTGTCGAGGGATTGTAGAAAGAATTATGGAAGATTTTATGCCAAAGGCTAACCACCTTGTTCCAATGGTGGTCGAACAGACAGGACGCGGTGAACGCGCCTATGACATTTTCTCACGTTTGCTCAAAGATAGAATCATCTTTATCGGATCACCGATTGATGATAATATCGCAAATCTGGTAATCGCACAAATGCTCTTCTTGGAAGCTGAAGATCCGGAAAAAGATATCTTCATATATATCAACTCTCCGGGTGGATCTGTCACTGCAGGAATGGCCATTTATGATACGATGCAATTCTGTAAGCCGGACATTGCCACTACCTGTATGGGAATTGCCGCTTCAATGGGTGCATTCCTTCTTGCCGCTGGTACGGCTGGAAAGCGTGCGGCTCTACCTAACAGTAGAGTCATGATTCACCAACCCCTAGCAGGGACTCAAGGACAGGTATCTGACATTGTCATTATGACTGAAGAATTCATGCGTACCAAGAAAAAGCTGAACGACCTATTGGTACACCATACTGGACAATCACTTGAGAAAATCGAAGAAGATACTGATCGAAACTACTTCATGTCTGCTAGTGAAGCAAAAGAGTACGGTATCATCGATAAAGTGTACGAATTCTCTCGTGAGGAACAAAAATAACTGAACGCAGATTCTTCGGTAGAAGAATCTGTGTTCGACAACATTGGATGTTATGTCAAAACGTACTAAAATACCGCAACACTGTTCTTTCTGCGGGAAGCCAGCCAGTCAAACCGATCGGCTCTTCTCAGGATATGAATCATTTATCTGCAATGAATGCGTTGAGCTTTGTCATGATCTTTTAGAGACTGAACCCCGCGCAGGCTCAAGTGATGTTATTTCTGAGATTCCACCACCTGCGGAAATTAAGAATTTCCTGGACAATTACATCATTGGTCAGGAGCAGACTAAAAAAACTGTATCAGTCGCAGTCTATAACCACTACAAGAGGATCAACCATCAACTCAAAGTGAAGCAGTCTGGCAGACCGAGAGCTCATGATGATGTTGAACTTGAGAAATCCAACATTCTACTTGTAGGACCGACTGGAACAGGCAAGACTCTCATTGCCAGAACTCTGGCTAAATTTCTTAAAGTACCATTTACTCTTGCCGATGCTACAGTACTGACTGAAGCAGGTTATGTCGGTGAGGATGTTGAGAATATCCTCGTCCGCTTGTATCAAGCATCAGATTTTTCCGCACAACAGACTGAACGCGGGATTATTTATGTTGATGAGATCGACAAGATTTCTCGTCGTGATGGCAACCCGTCGATTACTCGTGATGTCTCAGGAGAAGGCGTTCAACAAGGACTTCTGAAAATCCTTGAAGGAACGGTTGCGAATATCCCTCCTAAGGGCGGGCGCAAACATCCCGAACAATCGTTCGTCTCGATCGATACAAGTAACATTCTGTTTATTTGTGGTGGTGCTTTTGATGGATTGGATAAAATCATTGCGAAGCGTATTGGTAAAAATACAGTTGGTTTTGATTCAGTTAAGAGGTTCGTTGATTCGGAATCAGACGATATACTCGATCATACACAACCTGGCGATCTGATTGAATATGGCATAATCCCCGAAATGGTTGGACGATTACCTGTTGTGAGTTCACTGAGAAAACTCGATGAGAAAGCATTGCTGAATATCCTGACTAAACCGAGAAATGCTTTAATTAAGCAGTATGAACGGATGTTGGAACTTGATGGAGCCAAACTAAAGTTTGAAAAAGGTGCTCTCAAAGCGATCGTTGAGCTTGCACAGAAACGAAAAACAGGTGCACGAGCATTACGCTCAATCCTCGAAAAAACGATGCTTGACATTATGTACGATATTCCATCGCAATCGGAGATTGCAGAAGTCATTGTTACAGCAAAGACTGTTACAAAAGGCGCTCCCCCAAAGACAAGGACTCATGCCGAGACCAAAAAAGCGGGATAGGCAATATCAAAGTTTTTTGATAAAGCAGGTTCATTTCACAATGGACCTGCTTTTTTGTGTTTGTAATCGACAACAAGTTGTAAGACACCTGTGCAATTCGTGCACAGCAAATCTGAAAGAGTAATCCGATAATTGCCGATATGAATAATATGTATCAATCGTGGATGAATTATATTTGCTCTCTCCTCATTGTCGGAGTGATCTATATATGCGGGTGCAACAACCTTGAGCAGAGAGAAAAGAATGCCAACAACATACCACAAACCGAGCTTGCAACGGTTGATTCATTGGCGCTTCGTTTTCACTTTTTCCGAGATGCTGTTCTGCACCTTCAGACAGGGGAATTCAAAAAGCTGATTGATTCACGGTTATCTTCAGAGCTATCACGTCAGGCAAAGAAAAGCCGTTTTAGTTCATCATTGCAGTATTTCAAATGGCAAAACCCACATCTCCCCGCACTTGATACACTACAATTCTACGAAATTCAAGAATCGGGTGTATATCGAAGAATTGCTTATACGGGTAATATTTTAACGTTTGCAAATCAAGAAAACAGAATTCGATATACCTATCTACTCTATCATCGCGAGAGCAAAGATTGGAAGCTTTCAGGGCTCGCTTCAGTTGATTGTGACCGTTATGATTCATTTGGTCGGGAGTTGACGATTCATGAAACCGATCTACCTTCATCGATGAGGTTCCCGAAAGTATTGTAGTACAGTATTATGTACCGATGATAGGATACATTAATCGAACCTGCTACATTCTTATTGCACCTCACAAAGCTCAATCACTACTTGGAACAGCACATTTTATTTGATGACTAAGATACACACTCCTATATTCTTACTAAATTTGGGAGAAACTGATGAGTTCAAAGGTACAAAGATTTAGCGAAGAAAGGGAACGGCTAAACAGGTTGATTCTCTCACGAGATAACCTTGAAATCAAGCGATTCTTCGCCTTAGACAACGCCACATACCGTGATGGTGCACTTGACTGCAAAACAAAGGAATTGCTTGGTTTGGTTGCCTCTTTAGTATTACGTTGTGACGACTGTATCAGTTACCATGTTATAAAAGTGAAAGAGCTTGAAGTCAATGATGCTGAGTTTGATGAAGTTATGTCGATTGGGATGCTTGTCGGTGGTTCAATCACGATACCTCATATTCGACGGGCTGTTGATCTTTGGGAGGAGTTAAAATAAGTATGAAAGAAGCTCTATCTGTGGTAGTTCTACTCACATTTGCCTGTCTCCCTGCAACTGCGCAGGAAGATTCTACTGCAGGCGATTATCTTAACGCTTCCTATCGACAACAATATGATTTCATTTCGATGAAAGATACAATCTACACCTTTCAATCAGAATTTACTGTCCCTGACGGATACGATTGGCTCAACCCCGCGAAGATGAATAATTATCAGAACTGGATTGCCAATTTTCCTATTTGGTATCGATGGAAGCATGTCGGAATCTGGAAGGGAAACAAAGCTTTTGTCGCTGACGAAGTGAGTCGAGTTGTTCATATCCCATGGAAGGGAAGAGAAAACAAAGATTTTGCTATACCTATGCGGATTTGGGCTGAGTACTATCTGTATCGTGATATCGAGAAAAACTTTTCTATTATCCCAATACGAGGGGAAACCCTGACATATCCTAAGTTTTTAGAAAGCAAAGTTGTACGAGGGCCATTACGGTCTGTTCTCTTTAAGCCTGCTGAAAAAAGGAAACCGTCAGAACGAGAATTCTATAAGCTCCTGCGAGTCTGTATGGAAAATAGCAACTATCAAAGCCTCGCCTCAAACTGTGATTCGATTAGCGGGAAAGAACTTCTTCCCGGCGACCTTGTAATAGGTCATAATAGTAACGGAATGAAAGGTGTAGTATACATGGTGATGAATGTCATTGAAAATAATAATGGAGACCGAATGTACTGCCTGGCTACTGGTTGTGCAGAAGCATGCGACTTTCATATTCCGAAATTTAACGAAAGTCGAGAAAATCCGTGGATTGATTTAAGGAGAATTGAAGAATTAGTCACCGACTTCCCCAAAAAAGGTTTTTTCCGAAAGGTGATTGAAAAATAAAACGGCACCAAATAACAATATTGCCGTTATTAGAGATAGAGAAGGTTGAGTAAAAGGCAGGTTAGCGTACAAACGTACTGACCCTGAGACAAACCTGAAGAAGGAAACAGCTTTGGACCCTCGGTACAGCATCCCAACAATCCGAAAGAGAAATGAAGCGATAGACTTTCAAGCAGAAATTGCCTCAAAAATCCACCTCACGCCTGAATATGAAGAACCCTCTCTTATAGCCGCAGTAGACACGGCCTACGGAGATAATGGAGAATTAGTCTTTGCTTCTGTTGTAGTAACTACCTTTCCCGAGATAGAAATTGTTGAGCGTGCAAGCTATTACTCTCCAGTCACCTTCCCATATCTTCCCGGGCTTCTTTTTTTCCGTGAAGGAACAGCCATCATTGAAGCATTCAAGAAACTTCGTGAGACACCCCAATTGCTGATTGTTCATGGACAAGGAATCGCTCACCCCAAACAGTGCGGAATGGCCTGTCATTTGGGACACCTGTATGACGTCCCTGCGATCGGCTGTAGCCGTAAACTTATTGCAGGACGACATAGAGACCTGCCAGAACAAAAGGGAAGTGCCCAACCAATTATATTAAGGGGTCGAGAAGCTGGAGTTGCGTACCGTAGCAAGGAGAAAGTCAAACCTATATTTATTTCACCCGCCTTTCGATGTAACCTTGAACAGGCACGTGACTTGGTCGTTAGAAACCTTCGTGGCTACCGTCAGCCTGAACCACTTCGTTTGGCTCATCTATTTGCGAACAAGTTCAAAAGACTGGTTGAAAAAAAAGGAGGCCCTAGACCTATCCGAAATGAGAGCATCTATAATGAGCAATAGAACGTACTCTATCTCCCCTTCTACTATCCTCTCTTTAGTTAAGAAACAATCACAAGTACAGATTGCGTTTCGACGAAAGCTCCATCAACAACCTGAGCTATCAACACAAGAATATAAGACCACAGCACTACTTAAAAAAGAAATCCAAAAGCTCAACTTGAATATCCTACCAACTTCTATGCCAACAGGTCTGCTCGTTGAAATAGTTGGTGATTCTCCCGGACGGACAATAGCAATACGAACCGATATTGATGCACTCCCGATCGTTGAACAAACAGGACTTCCATTTGCGTCCCGCAATACAGGTTCTATGCACGCCTGTGGTCATGATATGCACATGGCTACTATTATGGGAGCAGTGAAAATTCTTACAAAACTTCGAAAAGATATACAAGGCAGTATACGTATCATATTCCAACCCGCTGAAGAGCAACCTCCTGGCGGAGCACGACCGATGATTGCAGATGGTGCGCTTGATGATGTCGATGCAATCTTAGGGCTACACGTAGACCCTCGTGTTCCAACAGGTAAGATCGGTCTCAGAGACGGGGTAACAATGGCTTCGGTTACAGATTTTGATTTGATAATTCATGGAGTCGGGGGGCATGCTGCCAGACCTCAGACAGCCGTTGATGCTATTGTAATCGCTTCAGAAATTGTTTCTTCTATACAAACTATAGTTTCTCGTCAGGTCGATCCTATCGGATCGGTAGCTATTACTTTTGGTATGATTCAAGGTGGTACAGCAAGAAATGTTATTGCTGACAGTGTGAAACTTACAGGTACTGCACGTGCACTTTCACCTGCGGATCAAAAGCGACTCCCTAAACTGATTCGTCGAGTGGCTGAAAAAATCTGTCAAGCTCACGGTGCAAGACTGGAAATGAATATCATTGCCGGGTACCCTGTCCTCAGTAACAGTATATCGATCAACAAGCTATTTGCACAAACCTATGAATCACTATTCGGCAAAGGAAAAATTGTAGAAACAGAGCCAGTACTTGGCGGAGAGGATTTTGCCTGTTATCTTGAACATGTACCTGGAGCAATGGTACGAATTGGTGTTAAAAATAAGAAGATAGGTGCTGACAAATCATGGCATCACCCGCAATTTATTGCAGATGAAGCATCACTACACTATGCCACTGCATTGATTGTATCATCAGTTGTCAACTTCCTGAATGAATAGATATGAAGCACATTCGACACACTACAATTTTGGTCCTCTTTTTTGTCGCATCGTCTATAACTACCCATGCCACTATTCTACCGATTGGTCAGGCAGTGAACTACAGTACATTCTTATATGTAAGAGATATTACCTCTTCAATTGATCACGTCTATTTCGCAACAGAATCCGGGATTATCAGATATGATAAAAATGATCAAAAATGGGAAGATCCGCTGACTGGTGCAGACGGCATCGATGACGAAGATATTCGACAAATCTGGGTCGATTTGTTTGATGACAGGCTTTTTGCAAAAACAGGACAAGGACTATTTGAACTTGATCTCCTTTTTCAATCTTGGTTTCCGATTTCCGAGTTACCTAGGTTTGAAACACAAGGTCGTCACATCCCCCCTCCTGAAATGATGTACCCTCCTCCCGGATATAACTATTTTGCAGGTGGACGTTTAGTTGATCCGACAGGTCGTTTCTTTCTGCTTTCTGATATCGTCGACGACAATGCGGGAAGATTCTGGTTAGGAACCCGCGGTTATGGTGTCGGATATGCAAATAGTACTTCGCAACAGATTGAAATGATGCCGTTCGGACTGTTACAACGCAGAGTGAATGCCATTTTTGAAGATAGCGGTTCACTTTGGGTATCTGGTGCCATTGTCAATGAATTCCGTACAGGCTTGACCATATTCGACCCTGACAACAATGAGTTCAGGTATCTCGAATCAGGAATCGACCCGAGATTCCCTGCATACGACATCAACTGTCTTAATGGTGATGATACATATATATATATGGGTACTCCCTACGGCTTACTTGTAATGGGACGTGAAAGTGAACAAATTGAATACACTCTTGACAAACGAAGTGGTTTGATTGATGAAAACATCATCTCACTTGCCCTTGTCGGTGACTCTCTTTTTGCGGGTACTGCTGATGGCCTCTTTCTGTTACGACAAAATTCTGACACTAGCTGGTTTGTTCAACCCGATCAATTTATTGACCGTATTGTTTTTGACCTTGAACAGGTCGATTCGACACTTTGGATTGGTACAAGCAATGGTGCTTATAGACTAAAGTTACATTCTGGTCGTCTTCAGAGATTTCAAGACCCCGACCTCATAACTATCGGTAATGTCTATGATATAGAACATTACGGAGATCAACTCTGGTTTGCTACTGATGTATCACTTATGAAACTCGAACTCAAAACAGGTAAGACACAATCCTACCCAATGGCCACACAAAGACTCGAACCACGAACATTGGCAGTCAACGATACAGCCGCTTTTGTAGGTTCCGACAAAGGAATCACCGTATTATTGCATTCACGACCAGTACCGATTACTTTTGATTATACGACGGCTGACGGCCTCCCCTCCAACTATGTATATTCTCTGCGTCTTGACGGCGATATCTTATGGATTGGCAGTGATAAGGGGCTAACCCGTTTCTGGTGGAATCATCCTGATCGAAAGGAATGATTCGTCGGTAAGTATTTGTGTTGATTATATCAACAGCATATCTTAGAATAATCATTGAGATACGATAGACACACATTACGCTCTAGCGGGTACGTTGAGATATGCCAAGATTTATGGACAATATAGGGATTAAGATCGGAGCACTCCTCATGGGATTTCTCCTTTGGCTCCATGTTGCCACAGAGAAAGACTCAAGTTTCGAAATTACTTTGGCTGTCAACGAAGTTATCTTACCTGATTCCTTGACCCTTGCTAGTGCCGCTCCCGAATCTTTGACGGTAATTGTCAACGGTCCCGGCAAACAACTCCTCCGCAGCAAATGGCGTCGTCTTGGGCTTCGTATCAACGTCAGCAACTACGCAATCGGAACACACTCGGTCTCTTTAACACCCGACAATACGACATTGATAGGATCTAATAATATCATTACACTCAATGAAATTGTTCTCCCGCTTGGTTTTGAACTAGTGGTAGATCAAATGATAGAAGCAACTGTACCGATAGTTACCAACATAGTTGCCGAGGCAGATGAAGGCTTCGCAGTAAGCAGAATATCTCAGCCGGTTCCCCCTAATGTAACAGTGAGGGGTGCTCGTGCTGTGGTAAGTAAACTCAAGAATATCAAGACTCAAGAACGAACGATAACAGGCCTCAGAAATGGTGTGCCATTACATATTCCCGTCGATGCTCCTGATATCTATGGGCTGGTTGTAGAACCTGACAGTGTGTTAGTAAACATTGAGGTAGTACCTGTCAAGACACGTACCTTTGAAAATATCCCCGTTGTGATTTTCAACGCTCCGTCAAATGCGAACATCAGTCCTGAACCACCTGCTGTTTCTATAGAACTAACAGGCCCGCCAAAAGATATCGACCTTCTAAATAGAAATGCAGTAGTAGCATCAGTCGATTATCGCCAACTTGACAGCAATTCAACAGCACCTCTGAAAGTTGATTGTCCAACTAATTTCCAAACCCGCAACATTTCAGCAAAAAGAATCAGACTCATCGGTCATCAATAATGCTCACTCTCGGTATTGAAACATCATGTGATGAAACCTCGGCCTCAGTTGTGTATGCTGGAGAATCGATTCGATCCAATATAATTCTCTCACAAGCCGACCATAGCAAATTTGGCGGAGTTGTACCTGAATTAGCCAGTCGTGCACATGTACGAAATATCATCCCAATTTACAAACAGGCACTTGAAGAAGCTCAATGTCAACTCGAAGATATTGAATTGATCTCAGCTACAATGGGACCCGGCTTGGTTGGTGCACTGCTTGTCGGTCTGAGTTTTGCCAAAGGCTTGGCATTTGCCACAGGAAAACCGTTCGTCCCTGTTCATCATATTGAGGGACATCTATCGGCCAATTTGCTATCCCACCCTGAGCTACACCCACATCATCTAACCTTAATTGTATCAGGTGGACATACAATGTTGGTTGAAGTAAAGGCCTTTGGAGAATACCGTACAATTGGACAAACGAAAGATGATGCGGCTGGTGAAGCTTTCGATAAAATTGCAAAACTACTTGGACTCGGATATCCCGGCGGAGCACAAATAGACAAACTGGCTAAACAGGGAGATCCCAACTTTTACAAATTCCCTCGCCCAATAATAAAAGATCAGAGCTATCAATTTTCATTTTCAGGTCTTAAAACAGCTGTCGTATTGTATGTAGACAAAATAACGGAAAAAGAAAAATCTGATTCGCTCCCTCATATATGTGCTTCCTTTCAAGAAGCTGTTGTTGATGTCTTGGCTTCTAAAACCGTTCGTGCTGCTGATGAATTAGGAGTGTCTCATATAACTCTTTCGGGTGGTGTTGCGGCCAATAGCAGACTTCGTACTGTCCTGAGTGACCGCCTAAAAGCTAAGGGAAAGAAATTATTTTATCCTGAGATGAGTCTTTGTACCGACAATGCCGCAATGATCGCATCAGCAGGATACTACCGTTATAAAAAAGAGGGACCAGGTAACCTCATAGCAAATGCATTTCCATATCTTCCTCTCGAACAGATCGAATCAGAAGAAAAAGATACATAGCTTTTGTAACTGAGTAGCAGATGTTAAAACCTCTACAAGATGCCTACGGACAAGTACTAATAGCAATGCACAAAGGACTCGCACAAGCTGAAATTGTTGAGCGAGAAGACGGATTCATCACGACAAGCGCATTTGGCAAAGAACTCTATTTTGGAACAATACGTCAATGGAACAAGGAAGAACGCCAAGCTATTAAGTATGCCCGTGGACGAGTTCTTGATATTGGATGCGGTGCTGGACGAGTTGCCCTCTATCTGCAAAAGAAAGGGCATGATTCGTTATCAATTGATAACTCCCCACTGGCAATAAAATTATGCAAAGAACGCGGTGTTATACACACAAAGTGTATGTCAATCCTTGAGATTGATAAGAGCCTCGGTTCATTTGATACCATAGTAATGTTTGGAAACAATTTTGGTTTGTTTTCAAATGCAAAGCGTGCGAAAATGTTACTGAAACGGTTCCATAAAATGACACCAGATTCGGCTCGATTGTTAGTTGGTTCGGCAGATCCATATAGAACGACCCTCAAAACACATCTTCTCTATCATCAATCGAACCGACGTCGTGGACGAATGTCAGGACAGATCAAACTTCGCATTCGGTACAATGAGTTTTGCACACCGTGGTATGATTATCTAATGGTGTCAATTGATGAAATGTCACAACTGCTCAAACCGACTGGCTGGCAAATCAAACATATCTTCGACTCACAAGAATTCACCTATACGGCAGTGATTGAGAAAGCGTAGTCGTAGTAGCCTAACAGAGAGCTAAATAATAATGATAAAGGCTGATATAAGTAATATAACATTCTTATATCAGCCTTTTATTTAGTAAGAGCTATCAATCATCGCAAGGAATCGATGTTCCTCTGAACAGATGAGAGACCAAACAAGCTAAATCTGAGACATTAACTGCGTCATCATAATTTACATCAGCCAAACCAACCATAGTTTCAATTTCAATTCCTTTGAACAAATATGAAATCAAAACAGTTAGGTCACTGATATCAACAATACCACTGGCATCTAGATCACCTGCAAGATGCCCAACTGATATAAAGCTACCTTCAACAGCAAATGTATTTCCTGTTAAAAAACTTCCTGAAACCGAGAAAGTTCGCTCACGCACCCCCACCCACGCTGGATAGCTATGAATAAAATCACTCGTAGATACGATTAGCAACCATTCGTCACCAAGAAAAGTCGCAGATTGTGGTGCTAAAGTATTATTGATCATTAGTGTCGAAGGATCAATGTTCAATAATGCTTCTGAGAGTGTCCCCCCGATAGTAATTGATACAGTATTGTATTGGACGCTGTTAGCTTGATACACGGCCAAACTGTCAGGTGTGATAAACACTGAAGGATCAACAACTTCCAAAGCGGCTTCAATCGCCACATCAAGACCAGATAAATCAGAACCAACATAGAGTATTGCACCACCCGTTGTATCTGCCAATTCCTGCATCGGGTCATCAGCTAACATATCAGCTTCATTAATAACTTCTCCTGTTTGTTCATCAATAATTCCTGATCTGGCTGTAGATGTTACCAAACCAAAATAAAACATCGGTTTTGATAAACATGCAGTAATTGCCGCAATACGTCCTGCTACTGGAGCCGCCCCTGCATACGGATAGTTCGGATTCAAATCCCAATTATGAAAAATAGGTGGATACGTAAAATGGAACAATGCTATCTTACTTCCCGATGCATACCCCATGTCACCGGGTTGAATCTCTCCAATATCAGTAAAATCACCATCAGAATTCAAATCTCTTCCTTCGCCAGTAAGTGCTTGATAAATTGCCTCATACTGAGATTCTGGGGTATCACGACCCCATCCGTTTGTTAGACTCGCTAATGAAGTCAACATCGGTCCCGGATCAACATTCAGAGGCGACTCCAAACGATATGCGTATTCACCGCTCGCACCGTATGGAGAAAAGGGGTAGTCGAGATGCGACGCTAAACCAAACCTTGCCCCTGGAAAACGGGCTTGAATATCAGCCACCACACTTGGCATTTGTGCTTGCCAAGTAGGTAGAAGCCCACCAGTACTACCTGTTAGATCCATTATGAATACAACATCAAGTCCGCCTCCAACAACCTCAACTTTGACATGATACCCAGCCATACCGTCAGGACCAGCTTTACCTAATACTGAAAACCAATTCGTATAATCAACACCATCTGTTGGCGCAGTGAATGAAACTATTTCTGTAGCCTCTCCTGATGTCTCAGAACTGGCACAACCAACGTCACAAGTTGTAGACCAATTCTGCAATGCATCTAATGTTTCAATATCAGTCTTATCACGCGAGGAGAACAAATCGACATCTGTTCCCGGGTTTGGAATTACACTGATTCGATATGTCCGACCGTCAGCAATTACAGGAAAACTATATTGCTGAAATGTATTGACACAAACTTCATCATCACGTTCATCCCCAGGTCCCATCGAGATTGGATCGACAAAGCAGTTAAAACACTGATATAAGGGAATAACCTGATCAGTTCCATAATAGTTATTTGGATTTTGATAACCATAATTTAACGCTGAACTTGGTGTGTACCCCCAATATGTGCCCGAACCCGATGGATTATGCAAAACTGGAGAATCTTTCATCTCAAAATGTAAATGAATATCAGCCCAAGAGTTACCAGATCCATTACCTGTTGCCCCCATCACTCCAATCTTTTCACCTTTACAAACAGTCTTGCCAACATACAAGGAATTTTCAAAGCTGTTCAGATGCGCATAAAGACTGTATACTGTACTACCATTGAGCAAGGTATGTTCGATAATTACAACATTACCCATGTTATGATCATCAATCCCATTTGTTACCAAGAGTGCGATCGTCCCTGCATTCGTCGCATATACATCTGGATTACCAGAATTACTTATGTAATCAATACCTGTATGATGCACAGGGTAACAACCTTGTTCATCAAAGTTACAAGTCCCCAAATGTACTTCCGACATAGTAACAGGTTCAACGAATGTGAATTCAGGAATTTGTGCCCACAACCCCACTACCGGCAGTAACCACAACAGTGCAATAAGAATTACTAATCGTCTCATTTCGATCCTCCCCATTTGTGTTTGAGACTACACCCCATAACGTCTTATGAAGCATTCTTACATCTGTAATCATTCAATTTTTTAGAATTTGAAAAAAATACACGTTACATCTCTCATGTCAAGCACAAAACCATCTTTTTTTAATGCCTCTCTTTTTTTCGCATCAACCTCGCTATGCGGTAGCAAACATACCGCTTGACATATTGGACTAAAACGATACATTAAAGCCACATACCTATCAGCCATAGTTAGCAATGAAAATCATATTAATTTTGGAGGAATTATCATGTTGAAAACACTCCGTCACACACTATTGTTGGTGTTACTTGTTACGGGGATTGCTCTGTCTGTCTCAGCACAAACATCAGTCCAGTTTCCTTATCAGGGACAACTAACCGACAACAGTGGAGCCCCACTTTCTGGATCGTATGATCTGAATTTTGCCATCTATGATGTTGCAACCGGAGGAACTCCATTGTGGAACGAATCACATTCTGCCGTCTCAGTTGTTAATGGATTGTTCACCGTTCAACTCGGTTCCACAGTTACACTCACCTCCTCTCTTTTTGATGGTGGGTCGCGCTACTTAGGAGTTACTGTCGGATCCGATTCCGAACTTTCCCCTCGCACACGCTTAGGGGCTGCTCCATATGCAAGTCGCGCAGCTTCTGTTGACGGCTTTTCTCCGGGCAGTTCAAATACAATCACCGGTCAAAATGGTTTCGTCGCAGGAGACAGCAATACTGTACTCACAGACTTCAGTACAATTGCAGGAGGAATCGGCAACTTAGTAGACTTGACAAATATCGCAGACAGCACATTTGATACTACTGGTCTGTTCAATGCACCCGTGTTCGGTTCATTTGATCCATCAGGCAATTCTGCAGGTCGTGATATTGCGCTTTACCCGTGTAACTATCCGCCATCCACAACTCCTGTCTTTATTGGTGGAGGTTTTGGTAATACTGCAATCGGCAACGGCTCAGGAATCGGTTTCGGTGGTAATAATACCGCATGGGGTGGGTTTTCTGCAATAGTAGGTGGTGGGGCAAACTATGCCGAAGGAGATTTTTCCTTTATTGGGGGAGGATTTTGCAATCAAGCTCTTGTACAGGGACGATACCAAGTTATTGGAGGGGGATATCGTAACCATGCTTATGGAACAGTAACAACAATTGGTGGTGGCGCATTCAATAGTGTCGCGCTCAATTTTACCGGAATCACAATTGCAGGCGGTTTCGGCAACCGTGCGAACAACCATGTCTCGACAATCGGAGGAGGTTACCTCAATACTGTTGACGGGTTCGGTGCAACAATAGCAGGTGGTCAACAAAATCAATCTTTGAATTCATATTCAACTGTTGCAGGTGGTCGTAACAATGTCATCATAGGATCAGAATCAACCATCGGAGGTGGATTGAACAACAGAGTCGAAGGGCAAGGTTCGACTATTGCAGGTGGAGAAAACAATCTCGGTACTTTGCACCCGCATCAGTTTATTGGTGGTGGCTTAGGTAACCATGCTACTGATCCCTTAGCAACAATCTCAGGCGGACAAGAGAACGTCGCTTCGACTTGGGCGACGGTAGGAGGTGGTGTCCTCAATCAGGCTGTGAATGAGTATACTTTTATCGGTGGCGGACATGACAATACTACGAATGGCCATGCTTCTATGGTCGGTGGTGGTATTCAAAATGTGAGTGGAGGGTATACATCTGTTATCAGCGGTGGTGGACTTAACCATGTCTTTGGTGCCTATGGTGTTATTGCTGGTGGATATGATAACTTTGCACAAGCCGACACTACGTTTATCGGTGGTGGTGCGGGTAATGTAGCTGGGTCCAGTAATGCCACAGTTGGTGGCGGACAACTCAACGGTGTCAACGCCATATATGGCTCAATACTTGGTGGAAGGCTAAACGCTATTGTAGGTCCTGGAGGAGCAATCGGTGGTGGCGAAAGCAACCGTGTAGGCCCGGGCTCATATTCTACTATCCCAGGCGGACTTCAGAACTCAGCGATCTCATCACAATCCTTCGCCGCGGGGACAAAAGCAAATGCAAATGACGACTGCTCATTCGTCTGGTCGGATTGTTGTGTAGATACGGTGGGAGTTCCTATTCACTTTAGTTCTTTCATCCCTCGAACATTCAATGCACGTGCATCAAACGGCTTCTACTTTATGACAGGATGCGACTCTGTAATTGCCCCAGGTTCTGGACAGCCCGGTGTATTTGTACCTGCAGGCGGTTCGATGTGGACATCTTTATCTTCACGAACAATGAAGAAAAATATAGTCAGAACCAATGACAGAAGTATACTCGAAAAAGTTGCTACTCTTCCAATCTATCATTGGACGTACAACTCACAGAACAATACTCGTCATATCGGACCGATGGCTGAAGACTTCTATGCTACCTTCGGAGTTGGCGAAAGTGACAAAACCATTTCAACGCTTGATCCTGCAGGTGTGGCCCTGTCGGCTATCAAAGAATTACACAAGAAAGTTGCTGAAATAGACAATTTGAAAAAACAACTTAATGATGTAAATACCAAAATGGCACGCATGGAAGCACAAATAGTCCAGATATTGGCGACACAAAACAAAAGTACTGATGGAAATGATGAGCTTGCCAGTAAATAAGTGGTTTCAAACGATACTAAGACAAAATAAGCGTTGATCCTAAAGGGCTGATTCAATTGAATCAGCCCTTTGTCTGTTTCGACCTTTACAATCTGCTGATCTTGTCCCATAAAATAAAGTATTTCTCACACTTCATAAAACAGATACATTCACCACTATCATATATTGATATACATAAGGTGTATTCTAATTATATGAATAATAGTATAATTATGGTGTATATAAGCATAACAAACTAATGAGTGATAGGTTATATGTCAGAAATCGAAAAGAGTAACAGCAACAAACCTGTAATACAAAAGAACTCTCTAAGAATGCTCGCCTTGGCTGCTTTAGGAGTTGTCTTTGGAGATATTGGTACAAGCCCCCTCTATGCGATAAGAGAATGCTTCCACGGAGAGTATGGTATACCGGTAACTCCTGAGAATATCTATGGTGTTTTATCCCTCATGTTTTGGGCATTAATTATCATCGTATCTGTTAAGTACCTCGCCTATATCTTTCAAGCAGACAACCGAGGGGAAGGTGGGGTAATCGCTCTAACTGCACAATTGAAAAAACATTCACCGTCTGTCTCAAAAGGAAGGTTGTTCCTTATCGGTATGGGCATCTTTGGTGCTTGCTTGCTCTATGGAGATGGCATGATCACTCCCGCAATCTCTGTTCTTTCTGCTGTTGAAGGTTTGAAAGTTGTCACCCTTGAGTTTGAAAAATTCGTCATTCCAATAACGCTACTCATTCTTGCTGTCTTGTTTCTTCTTCAAAAAAGAGGGACAGCGAAAATTGGTGCACTCTTCGGTCCGATAATACTCATTTGGTTTCTCACTCTTGCTGTTCTCGGAATCAGAGAAATAATCAGTCACCCTATGATTTTCAAGGCATTATCACCTACCTATGGAATAAGCTTCCTGATACAATCCGGCCTTCATGGATTCACTGTACTTGGTGCTGTTTTTCTTGTTGTTACCGGTGCGGAAGCTCTCTACGCCGACCTCGGACATTTCGGGAAAAAACCAATTCGCCTCGTCTGGTTCGGTCTGGTTTTGCCCGCTTTAGTCATCAACTATTTCGGACAAGGTGCCCTATTGCTCTCTAATCCCGCTGAAGCATATCATCCATTTTATGCAATGGTCCCTTCATGGGCGTTAATCCCAATGTTAATCCTTGCAACCTGTGCAACTATTATTGCATCACAAGCAGTCATCACAGGTGTCTTTTCATTGACACGACAAGCAATTCAAATGGGCTATCTACCAAGATTAAAGATTGTTCATACATCATCAAGACACTTTGGACAGATCTATATTCCAACGATTAACTGGTTAATGATGATAGCTACTTTGATTCTTGTACTCGGTTTCCAATCGTCAAGTAAACTGGCCGCCGCCTATGGTGTTGCCGTTACAACCACAATGTTGATTGCAACTATTCTCTTTTATGTTATCGCACGAGAAAGATGGAGCTGGGGATTTTTCAAAGTAGGAATTCCTGTCCTGCTATTTCTTATAGCAGACATAGCATTCTTGTCTGCTAACCTGAACAAGATATTCCATGGTGCATGGTTCCCGTTGGTATTGGGAGCTGTTGCTATGATTATTATGTCAACATGGCAACAGGGACGCAAATACCTTTCAGAACAATTATCAAAAATGGTAATGCCGTATGAAACGATGAGGGACAAAATTGCTGAAGAGAAGATTCAGCGAGTAAAAGGGCATGCCATTTTTCTAACGGGACGCCCTAAAAACATTCCAGTTGCCTTGACTCATAATATCGAACACTTCAAAACCTTACACTCAAATATCATTTTACTCAATTTTTCACTTCTGGAAATTCCTAGAGTTCCGAATATGGAAAAACTCAAAATTGATGAACTTGGATCAGGCTTTTATCAAGTTACCGCATATTATGGATACATGGAATCACCAAGTGTACCAAAACTTCTAGCCTTGGCAAAAGGTCAAGGATTAGATATACCAATCGAAACAAGCAGTTTCTTCTTGGGCAGGGAAAAGCTCATAGTTGATGGAGGACATCGCATGTATCGTTGGCGTGCACATCTCTTTTCTTTCCTCTCAAGAAACGCCTACGACGCATCAGCATTTTTTGAAATACCTGAAGATCGTGTGATTGAGGTCGGAATACGTCTAACGGTATAAAAAACACATGGGCACAAAAAAGCCTTCCTGATTCATCAGGAAGGCTCTTCAAGTCGAACTCGTGAAATATACTAAGCGTAAATTTCTTTTTCGTTACACTTACACACGCCAACATTAAGTGATCGGAACTTCCAACCAGTATCGGTCTTAACCGCTTTGACATGCTTCACATACTGTTTTGTCTGATCACATGCGGGACAGACAACGTCATAACTTTTCTTTGACGACTTGTCACCAAACGTTTGTTTCTTAGCCATGTGAGAATTCTTCCTCTATTTCCAGCCTGTCTTCATTTTCTCTCGCGGTTATCTCCTGACGAACAGCCACCAACATTTTGGTAGTCTCTCGCAGTAAATTAAACTCTCGATCTGACCGAAAGCCATCAACCGCTTTTTCAAAACATTCGGACGCTGTCACATAATCTTTATGCTTCAGTGCCAACAAGGCCTGACAATACGCCTTTTCAAAGGGATTAAGCATCATTCCCTCGCTTGTGTACTCGTTCGGCCTCTTTCAACCTGGCAACATACGGCTGTACTTTATAGCCATTTTGCCGGAGATAATATATAAGAAAGGCTGATAAAATCAAGGCATCTTTATTCTGTTGGATTAAGGCAGAATCGAGGGTATCGCTGAGTGCTGAAAGCAGATGTATTTTGCTCCCTGAAGCATCGGCAAATATCTTCTGGCAACGCTCTAACAGATTGGAAAACTTAGAGATAGAGTCAGATTCAGCTATCGTATCTGAAAGTGGAGAAAGATCTAAAACAGGCTGTTCGGGATCTCGCTTGAGTATTATCCTATTCCGATTACGTCTTTTGCCAGGAGTTGCTGATTGCCAACGATTGATCTCAGATTGTATTTTCTGCACTGCTGGAGACTGCTCATCAGTCAGATCGAGCCTATTCTTGATCTCACCTAAGATACTTCCAATACGGTTAATATCTCCACTCCGCAGAGTTCCTTCATTTAACCAACTGTTATGTTGTGCAAACCAATCACCAAGATGATCGCTGACAGCCAGACCATCATCAGCCACACGAGCAATATCATCTAAACGATTCATCCCTTCCAATAATGACAGTCGTTGTTCTTTGACCGCTACAACCTGCTCAATGAAGGTCTCAAGCAACGACGAGAGAGATTTTAGCTGTTCCAGCTGGCTCACTCGGTCGCCTCCACAATTGTGTGTGTAATATTATGATCTTTTAAACGATTGTGCGTCTTCTTCTCTGTAAGATATTCCTCAAACAGCCCTGCCAAACGATTCGCCATCCGCTCAAAGTCAACTGAACTTTGAGGCTTGCGGTCAGTTTTGGTGATTATCCCCGCTAAGAGCAACTGAGCCATTTTAGTCCGTGTCTCCTGTTCACTAACGGGAGATATCTTACAAATCTCTCTGACTGATCGACGACCATCGACTAAAGCCATGACATTCCATTCTGTCGCTTCAAGCGTTACCGCACGACCGCGTCCTTGCTGAGCGGCTGAGAGTGAAAAGACGACATCCAAATCAGGTATAGTCTCAGATACCATCTCTTTTTCATCAAGCCGTCGAAGCCCTTCAAGAATAACATTCTCAACAGACAAAGAAACCGTAATCTCTTCTTCAGTCGGGTACAGGTCTTCATAGAATTTGAATGACCCGACCTGCCATGAAAGCAAAGAATACAACAATTCTTCTACCTGTCCTTTGACAACTGCCTCCAAATCAGCCCTGTCGATGAAACGACGGGAAATCAGAATCTCGCCAAGTCGCTTACTGTTTTCACCTTTCCCCTGTGCTTCAACCGCTTCACGTAACTGCTCTGCAGTAATAATACCTTTTTGTTGAAGTAGCTGTCCGAGGTGAAAAGTCTGACGAGGACCATAACCATAAATGATATTTCCATCCTTGAAATATACCATTACAATTGAATCCTCACGCTGAATTCCCAACGTACCAGATTTTCGACCTGCCGCAACAAGTTGAAATATTTCAGGAAGCGTAAACCGCTCGATATTTCCCTGCAGATCCAGTTCCATCTTTAACTCCAAGTACTCAAATCGTATTATACCGATGTATGACGAAACAAGTTGCCATAACCTACTATACTACAAGCAGATGCAATAAACGCAACAAGATTAGATCGCCAAGCCACCAGAACTCAATAGCTTACTGTCTCAATATCTCATCAGAATCATACACTTTAAGCGAGTGTAAGTCAATACGGAAATTGCGCTTGTTGAGATCTTTTCACGTGATTCAGTAGAAACAAGTACTTTAACGTACTATCACGTACTACTCAACTACTTATTTAATAACTGTCTTTTAAGTTTTGTCACAAACAAAATCAGAATATATTCTCGAATCAAAAGAGTGAAGGTTGGAATGTCAATTAAGATAGAAGAAATCAAGCGACGTGGGAGCAGAGTTGAAATCAAAGTCTCCTCATTGAGTGAGCCAATCATTATTTCAGAGACCCTTCTCGTACAACTGAAGCTAGTAGAGGGTACAATACTTACTGAAGCTCAACTCGAGCAATTACAGCAAAAAGCGATGTTCCTCCTCTGTGAAAAAGAGGGAGCGCGCCTTCTGCTTATGCGTGACTATTCAATCGGTGAGTTTCGTCTTCGCCTTCAACGAAAGCAGTTTGATAAGAAGCATATTGAAGAAGTCATTAGCAATTGCAAAAAACAGGGATTGCTTGATGACGAACGATACGCATACAGGCTTGCAACCCAACTCGCTGACCGTCGCCCCTGCGGGCTTTCATATATGAAAGCATATCTTGTACGAAGAAGAATAAATTCAAGCATAGCGCACAACATTGCTGAGATGATCCTTTCTAAACAATCTGAATCAGATCGCGCACTTTCCGCACTCGAGAGCAAATGGAGACAGTACAACCACTTTGAACTTGAAGTAGCACGACGTAAAGCCTATAATTACCTGTCTCGTCGAGGTTTTGGATACCAAGCCTCGAAAGAAGCATTTGAACAGATGATAAAACAACAAGCTGAGGATTAGCGACTATCAAAACTGCAGATATACGACAATCATTCCTGGATTACTTCAAAGGAAAAGATCATAAAGTCGTGCCATCATCTCCTGTGATACCGTACAATGACCCGACTCTGCTCTTTACCAACGCCGGAATGAATCAATTCAAAGATGTCTTTACAGGCCAACGTGCCCTTCCCTATTCACGTGCGACCTCATCACAAAAATGTATTCGCGCGGGTGGGAAACATAATGATCTCGACAATGTTGGATTCACAGCACGTCATCATACTTTCTTTGAAATGCTTGGGAACTTCTCCTTTGGAGACTATTTCAAAGAGGAAGCTATTTCCTTTGCTTGGGAATGGATCACCAAAAACTTGCAATTGGATCAAAGCAGGTTGTGGGTAAGTGTATATGAAGATGATGATGAAGCATATAATCTTTGGGAGAAGATCGCTCCTGAACTAAAGAATGGACGTATCACCCGATTCGGTAAAAAAGATAACTTCTGGACTATGGGTGATATTGGTCCGTGCGGACCATGCAGTGAGATACATTTTGACCGTGGCGAACAATATGGAACTAGCCCTCAAGATGTCGTCAACGGTGAAACTGAACGTTTTGTCGAGTTTTGGAACTTAGTGTTCATGCAATTTGAAACTTTGGCAGACGGTACTGTTGTCGATCTTCCCAAACCGTCTGTTGACACTGGTGCAGGGTTAGAACGAATAGCGACACTTATGCAAAATGTCGGTTCAAACTATGAGATTGATCTTTTTCAGAATATTATTACTGCAATCTCAGATGCTACAGGTTCACAGTATAAAGAACATATCACTTCGCATCATGTTGTGGCCGATCATCTTCGCGCTCTTACTTTTGCCATTGCCGATGGTGCCGGTATCAGTAATGAAGGACAGGGATATGTACTGAGACGGATTCTCCGACGGGCATCTCGTCACGGACGATTACTCGGAATGGAGGAACCGTTTATTTACAAACTCGTACCTGCTTTAGTTAATGAAATGGGTTCGGCATTTCCTGAGATAGTTGAAAAACAATCGCATATTGTGAAAGTTATTCGAGCCGAAGAAGACTCTTTTGGACGTACACTTGAAAACGGTCTTGAGCTATTCTCTAGTGTTGCAAAAAAAATTAGTGCATCCGGATCGACAGTTATTCCTGGAGACGAAGTATTTAAGCTCTATGATACCTATGGCTTCCCTGTCGACCTGACAGAAATAATGGCTACTGAAAAGGGGATGACGATTGATCTTGTCGGTTTTGAAAAGGCCATGAACAAACAAAAAGAGCAATCACGATCGGGTCGAACCTCACAGACTGTCGAACTTATACGTGATGAGCTCCCTGATGCGAAATGGATGCGACAAAGCAACCATGAGTTATCTGTTGGACACAAGGCGAAAGTTCTGGCAAAGAACCTTGATGACAGTATTGATAACAAATATATCGTTCTTGATGAATCTCCTTTTTATATTGAATCAGGTGGCCAAACTCATGACAGTGGTTTGGTAACAAACTCAGATGGTTCTTTTGAATTTCATGTGAACGAATCCCGACAGCAAGGCAACAGTATTATTCTGTTCGGCACATTGGTGAAAGGGTCAGTCAATGCAGGTGACACAGTAACTGCTGTAGTTGACATTGACCGACGTTGGGCGATTATGCGAAACCATACTGCAACACATCTTACACATGCCGCCCTTCGTGAAATACTCGGTGACCATATTAAGCAATCAGGCTCCTACGTAGGACCTGACCGACTCCGTTTTGACTTTTCTCATCACCAACCTATGACCGTTGAGGAAATCAAGCGTGTCGAGGAGATCGTCAACCAACAGATTCTCTCGGCAACAGAGGTTGTTACCGATGAAATGAATATAGATGAGGCACGTAAAACAGGTGCACGTGCGTTATTTGGTGAGAAATATGGCGAGACAGTAAGAGTCGTATCAGTAGCCAATTTCTCTAAAGAGCTTTGCGGGGGGACCCATGTTGATAATACTGCTCAAATCGGCCCGTTTTTCGTCACAGTAGAAACAGGCATTGCAAGTGGTGTGCGACGTATCGAAGCTATTACGGGAAGCGAAGCAGTCAACTTTATGCTTTCAGCCAAACAGTTCCGCAGAGAAGTTGCTGAAACTCTTGGTCGGTCTGAGAATGACGCACTCAAGGCAGTCAAACAGCTTCGAACTGAAACGTTAGAGCTGCAAAAAGAGATTAAGAAAGTCAAAGCTGAGATGTTTTCCCATTCAGGGCCATCAATCGGAAGTGAAGAAAAGATTGGTGCTTTGACATTTATTACAAATGACTTTGAAGATACCGACCGTGACATTATGTCAGCATGGGTTGACTCACAAAAAGAGAGAACAGATGCTGTTGTCGCTATTGCCCTTGGATTGGTTAACGGAAAGTCGGTCTATATTGCGTCAGCGAGTGCCAAAGCTGTGAGCGAGAATAGTGTGCATGTCGGAAAACTCTCTCAGGCTATTTTGCCAAAGTTCGGAGGTCGTGGTGGGGGGAAACCGAACTACGCGCAAGGTGGGGTTGCTAGCGAGACCAAATCACAACAGCTTTTTGACACAGTAAAGGAAGTTCTACAAAGTGAGGTTTGATGGTGTTAGACCATTCCGTACTTAATCATCTCCTAACTGCACGAAAAGAGCGTGGGGGCGGTTTTCTTGTACTGATAGATCCCGATCGCACTTCAACACATGAAGCAATAGCTTTGGCTGAGGCTGCAGAAGATTGCGGAGTTGATGCTATATTAGTTGGGACCTCATTCTTACTTGAGCAGGATTTCGGTGCTACTGTACGAAAAATCAAAGAGATCACAACTTTGCCTGTGATTATTTTTCCAGGATCTTACGCACAGATTCGACCCGAAGCAGATGCTATACTCTTTACTTCATTATTATCAGGACGCAACCCTGAATATCTTATAGGGGAACAAGTAAAAGGTGCCCCATTGGTAAAGCGATTCAACCTTGAATCTATCCCTACAGGCTATCTGCTTATCGCTTCCGACAACCTGACTTCAGTCCAGTATATTTCGAACACATCACCTATCCCACGTGATAAACCGGATATTGCGACAGCTCATGCCCTTGCCACTCAGTATCTCGGAATGCGACTAGTCTACCTTGAAGCTGGAAGCGGAGCTACCCATGCGGTGCCTGTTGAACTGATTACTAAAGTAGCATCATATATTGATATCCCAATAATTACTGGCGGTGGTTTACGTAAACCTGAAGACTGTGCCACCCGTATTGAAGCAGGGGCATCATTTATTGTAGTAGGTAATCTTCTCGAAAAGAATCAAGATAAGCGTTTTTCTTTGCTTCGTGAGATGACCACAGCCGTTCACCCTCTTGAGATTGTCACAGCATGAACAACGATGAAAAATTAGACCTGCTCAGACAGGTTGCCAACGAATCAGCGATACTTCGCAAATCTGTTATTGAAAAACTTGGCCAGAGCGTCATAGAACTAAGCGCTGTTATTTCAGGCGTTATAGGGGCAGGCGGAAAGATTCTTATCGCAGGTAATGGTGGCTCAGCTGCCGACGCTTCACATTTTGCAGGGGAAATGATTGTACGCCTCTCATCGGACAAGAACCGCCAATCACTACCAGCTATTGCCCTATGTGTTGATCCCGCAGTAATGACAGCATCGGCTAATGACTACGGTTTTGAATCTATATTCTCACGACAGGTTGAAGGCCTTGGCCAAAAAGGTGATATGCTGATAGTCATTTCAACCTCGGGCAACTCTGCAAACTTAATCCGTGCCACCCATACAGCACGTGATCAAGGTTTGTTGACTGCGGGGCTTCTCGGTGGTAACGGTGGAAAGTTAGCGACAACTGTTGATCGTGCAGTCATTGTCCCACATCCTTCAACCCAGAGAATACAAGAAGAACAGATATTTCTTATCCATCAACTAGTAGCCTTGATTGAAAGCGATCTATTTGGATGACCGATAAGAGGACAACTCTTGTATCGCTATGGCTCCTCGTCGCCTATGCACTCTTTGTCTTTAGTTCGACCTTTTCAATAGCAACAGCCCAGATGTCCTTAGGTCTCGCATCTGTCTTATTTCTTGTTGTAGTCATCACCAGACAATTCAACCCGCTTGGTTATCCGTTTAAGACACTCTACCTCGTTATCGGTCTATATCTCTGTTGGATACTTCTGACAACATTATTAGCCATCAAATCATTCAACGCATTTAATGTCATTCGAGAGGAGTGGCTGTTCTTTGCTATTCCAATTGGAATCTATCTCTGTGCAAAAGAAAAGCATCGTGCGCTCTTGATTCAAATATTCGCAACAGGTATTGGAATTATTTCACTATACGGAATTCTACAATATTTTACAGGTATCAATTGGTTGAAAGATTATCCCCCTGATCATGCACCTCTGTTCGGATATTTAGTCATTGGAAGTTTCCCGCATCCGCTTACATTCGGGAATTACTGGGCAACTGCCTCTCTCTTTATCCTCGGATATACAATTGCAGGGGATCAGATATATCAAGTGAACCATAGAGCGTGGCTGATAGCGGTTGGTTTGCTAGGAGTGATCGCTACCATCCTGAGCCATAGCCGTGGTTCTATTCTTGCCCTACTTTTCGGTCTTGTCTGTATCGCCATGCTGACATCAAAACGGCTCCGATTTTACCTTTTAGGTGCACTTGTTGCAATTATCGTTATTACATCTATAGCTTTGCCCTCTGTTACAGGACGAATGACCGCCTTCGATCGGGAGATCAATCGGACAAATCGAATGAGTAGGCTCTATATTTGGCAGGAATCGCTCAAAATTGCCACTAATCATCCATTCGTAGGAGTAGGACAGGGAGAATTTGGCAAGGTGTACCGTGAATCTCTGCCTCTAGACGCCGAAGACCGCTGGAAACATGCCCACGCCCACAATGACCTGCTCAATTATGCCGCTGTCAGTGGCTTTCCCGGGATGGTCATCTATCTACTGTTGTGGCTAACTGTCCTGAGAATACTCTGGAGCGGATGGAAAAATCAGGAGGCTGACCCTGCTACAAGGCAGGTCTGTTTAGCCTCTTTTTTGGGCTCCATCACCTTTTTCGCCACCTCTTTTACTGAAGCGACCTTTACAGATGAAGAAGTTCGACAAATGTTGATGTTTATCTGGGCGATTGGATTGGGTTCACGGTATAATCAATATCGGGATGAGATGGAACAACGACATGAAATCTCTTGACAGACAAGTGTATAAGAGAGTTTATTAGAGGCCTATGACAGACAAAAAAACAAAAGCTACAGAGATGGAAAAAGCCGAGTTTCGTTGGCCCTTTGGCAAGCGTAATTATATCTTTTTTGCGGTCGCTATAGTAACAATCATAGCAGGCTATATTTCTCTGGATCAAGGCTCAATTTCATTAGCACCGGTCCTGCTGGTAATAGGATACTGTATTTTAGTCCCATTAGCCATATTGGTACGGGATCCCGATCTGAAAGAGTCTGATTCTCAAGATATATCAGAATCGTAGTGATTACCTTGCTATCTGATGAAGTTTCCCCAAATAAAGACGATATAGTATATGAAAGAGTGAGGCAATGCTATTCACGCAAGCAACAGCTCAAATAGGTTGTGCTTTCCTGATTAGCTAAATTCCGGCATTAGTGTCACAGATTATTTTCTGCGGGACTTGCGACCTGCACAGCGTCAATATACATTGGACAATGTGACATTGTTCACAAAGATAGCAGTAAACTACAACTGATTCAACAGAGAGGTTGAAAGTGAATACTACAATGCAAGTAACAAGTCATGAAAAACTGACTAAATGGGTAGACGGATGGGTTGAGCTTTGTCAGCCTGACAATGTCTACTGGTGCAATGGTTCAGAAGAAGAATACCATTCAATGCTTTCCATTATGGAAAATGAGGGACTCGCAATCAAACTTAATGAGCAAAAGCGCCCCGATAGCTACTTGTTCCGTTCGGATCCATCCGACGTCGCCCGCGTTGAAAAAAGCACATATATCGCTTCTGAGAAAGAAGAGGATGCTGGCCCGACAAATAACTGGATAGATCCAGGTAAGCTCAAAGAGACTATGAGAGAACTGTATCGCGGTTGCATGACAGGTCGGACTATGTATGTTATCCCATTCTCAATGGGACCTGTCGGCTCACCGATCTCTAAGATAGGCATTGAAATCACCGATTCACCATACGTTGTCGCCAATATGCACACCATGACTCGCGTAGGAACAAAAGTGATTGAAGCTCTTGGTTCTGATGGTGAGTTTATCCCTACAATGCATTCAGTTGGCAAACCGTTGGCCCAAGGTGAATCTGACAACGGCGTCTGGCCTTGTGCTCCCCTTGATAAGAAATATATCTCCCATTTTCCTGAGACTCGTGAAGTATGGTCGTATGGTTCGGGCTATGGAGGCAACGCTCTGCTTGGCAAGAAATGTTTAGCTCTGCGAATTGCTTCGGCTCAGGCACGAGATGAAGGCTGGTTGGCCGAGCATATGCTGATTCTTAAGCTCACCAGTCCCGAAGGGAAAGTGAAGTATATAACTGGAGCATTTCCATCGGCCTGTGGCAAAACAAACTTAGCTATGTTAGTCCCTTCGATTCCCGGATGGAAAGTTGAGACAATTGGTGATGATATTGCATGGATGAAGTTTGGTGATGACGGCCAACTTTATGCAATCAATCCTGAAGCTGGCTTCTTTGGTGTTGCTCCGTATACATCAGAAGAATCAAATCCTAATGCACTTGCCGCCTGCTCCAAAGAGACAATCTTTACAAATGTTGCACTTACTGAGGACAACGATGTGTGGTGGGAAGGAATCGGTTATCCTGCTCCAGGCAAATTGATCGACTGGAAAGGTAATGAATGGGAAGAGGGTAAGTCTGAAGGACCTGCCGCACACCCAAACTCACGATTCACTGCAAAAGCTTCAAATTGTCCTGCAATCGCCCCTGAATGGGAAGACCCAAAAGGAGTCCCGATTTCTGCATTCCTTTTTGGCGGTCGTCGTCCAAGTACTGTACCGCTGGTACATCAAGCCTTCAACTGGAATCACGGTGTATTTATCGGTTCGATTATCGGTTCGGAGATAACTGCCGCTGCCCTTGATTTGAAGGCAGGAACTGTTCGTCGTGATCCTTTTGCGATGCTTCCGTTCTGTGGATACCACATGGGCGATTATTTCAAACATTGGATCGAACTTGGCAAAAAAGCTGATAAAACAAAGTTGCCAAAAATATTCTATGTCAACTGGTTCAGAAAATCTGACGATGGTTCATGGCTCTGGCCCGGTTATGGAGAGAACTCTCGTGTACTAAAATGGGTTTTTGAACAATGTGACGGTACGGGAAAATCAGTTGAAACTCCACTTGGCATTATGCCTACTGAAGATGCGATTGATCTTTCAGGATTAGAAGACAAAGTCTCCAAAGAGAATATGGCAGAATTGCTCAAAGTAGACAAAGATGCCTGGCAAAAAGAGATCGAATTGATCGAGGAGCATTACGCCAAGTTTGGCGATAAGCTTCCGACTGAACTCAAAGATGAATTCGAAGCTCTCAAGAAGCGTTTGAAAAGCTAGAACTTTCGCTTAGCTATATAG
>JAJRUL010000151.1 GCA_024277795.1 Candidatus Zixiibacteriota bacterium | reverse complement strand
ACCCGTGCCAAGCAATTAGTTGTATTGGTTGGCAATCAAGCGGCTGTTCAGGAAGCTATTGCAGATGTGAGTGCAACTGAACGTTGGACAGCATTGGCAACTCGTATTCAGATGTAAATGACACAACACAGTTGGATGTGCTTCGGCATGTCTGACTGTGTTTGTTTTTTATTACTGCGTCTTCCTCGACATCCCCCGAGGGGGGGATGCACTCAGTCAGCCGCCAACCGCTTCGCGTTTGTTATGTGCGTGCTTTTGACTTTGTATGGATATGTTTCAATGTTGAGCATCCAATAGTGAGGCTGTCGCCTCACAGTTTTACGGCGTTAATAACATATGAGGTGTATCCATGAAAGACACAATTCGAGAAGTTGAAGAGCAGATTGCCAAAAGTCGTCAGGCGATTGTCGAATATAAGAAAAGGGTGAAGGAAGTAGAAGAGGCTGATGACTATGACCATGACTATTGGCAGGGATTGACAGATGAGTTAGAGTGGGAACGGGATTATCTAAAGAAAGACTTATGTTTGCTTAAGATATTGAAAAGGAATTTTCGTCGGCTTGAAGAATTGAAGAAGTTAACGTAAATATTAGATTGGAGTGGTGGGCATTTTGTCCGCCATTTTATTTTTTGAGTATATTTAAGAAACTGAATAGGTAGATAAAGATTTTATTTATGTGGCTGGCTCAACATCCCTTTGGGATGCTCTCGACCACCCACTAAAAGCAATGCTTTTATACGACTAATGCGACAAGCAGATAGATATGAAGCTGTCGCTCCAAGATTCGTCGAATATAATATAATATAAAGAAGGTGTAATGCCAGTTATTCAAATTCTGATTTATCGTGGGACGGGTGGTGTGTATAACAGCGACGATCCGTATTATGGTGAACCTGCACTTGTTCGAGCAGGGCATGTTGGTGTCATTGGTGTTATTGATGACAAGATTATTGGGTTTCATCCAACACCAGAAGTTGCTGAATCTCTAGGTGGAGAAAAGCCCTTACTGAATGCGTTGAAGGATAAAATACCACAACCCGGTCGTTTACAAGACGATGATGAATACTTCAAACGTGCCCATGAGTTAAGCGATGCAACAAATGGGCGTACAAGGGTGTATATGTACGAAGTTGAGATATCAGAAGCGACACTTAACGATATTCGTACATGGTATAATGAAGGAAAAGAGGCGTTGTATAATTTCCCTGATGACGGTCAATTCGAGAACAGAGAAAGCAATTGTGCGATGTTCTGGGTTGAATGGTTCAAGATTCCTCTGCCAAAGCGTACAGGCAGTGTCAAAGTCCTAGTAAAAGAAATGAAAGATGAAGGGTACGACATATGGCAAAACGATTAATATGGGAAGACATGAAGCCATCTGATTCAAGCGACGAACTGGAGGGCTACACAGATGAAGATGCCCGGAGACATGGTTACCCTAGTCTTGAAGTAATGAGATTGGAATACCAACTCACTAAAATTACGGGTGAGTGGCGCAGAACAAAGGAAAATTCACTCGTTCACGACTACAAAGCTGTGCTTTATGAGATGATCTTGAAAGGGTACGATGTCAACATACTGCCTGTTCAGGATCAACTACCAGATGATCTGATGCCCGATCTGCCACCAAAGCCTATACAGAAGGCGATTATTGAAGCCTACCAAGAAATGGCTATCAATTAATTTTGATCTCAAGGTGTGGAAACTTCTGCATCTTGAATCGATGCTAAAATAAAAGTAATCAGAAAGGATCAATAGCCTATGCAACAAGCAACCTGTCAATTGACCCCCCAACAAGCACAATTTATGCAAGACCATCATACAGAAATCCATCGAGCCAGCACCCAACTACCCGAGCAATCTCTCGCTCATCTTTATACTTCATTAGAGTACAAAACGGTATTTGGTGACATGCTGTGGGACGACGCGCTCGATCGGTATCAGGACTGGTTGGCGGAATCAGGAAACATTGTGGATTGGACACAGGTCGATGCCAAGGGGAACAGGATAAAAACCCTCATGGATTTATTCAAAAGGCGTACTGCCTGATAATTTGAGCGAAGCAGTGAAGTGACTGGCGTCACTGAGCATGATGAATTTTGTTTACAGAAAGTCCCGCTAAAGGGGCTTTTTTAGTTTAACAAGGAAAGTCATCATGCTTAGGATTGCAGCACATTGTAAAGACGAGTCCCGTAAAGCAGGGGCAACCGATGCACAGTATAAGGCTGGGATTCAGTTGGTCAGAGAAGCATTGGCAGATATGAATCACGTTGATGCTCGTCAGATTGAAGTCACTAAGCATGAATCATATCGTGTTTGGTGGCGATTAAAGATGAAGAATGCGCCAGCCGTCAGCTATCGGGTGATTGTTGAAATCACAGGTCAAGAGGTCATTGTCCATGTTGTACTTCCACGGTCTTCATCCACATATGATGAAGTTGAGAAATTGTGGAAAACACATCGTAAATCGACTTCAACAGATACAGATGAATAGGGTATTTTTAGAAGGAGGGCATTATATGCTCTCTTTCTTTTTTTGATGCAATCTAGGTCTTGCTATAAAGCGAATAGGTAGCTACCTAAGTTTTGTACAAACGAGCGAAAGGTAGCTCTAGTTGAATAGGAATAGATTTGGGAAGAAGCGCATCAAGTAAGGCAGTTGCCCATCGTGTCGAAGTTAGGATGGCGAGATGCCACTGTCCATCCCAAAAAATATGAGCGCGTACACGCCCCACTTTCCGAAATAGTTGTTTGGAAGTATCGTTGGCAAATTCAGTGTGAGCCAAGCGAGCTTGTTTTGCCCAGTGGATCATATTGTGTGTCATAAAAACGAAGCGTAGAAAAGCATAGATTGCATGAAATTGACGGGAACGCATATTCTGAATGTTGTAAACATGACGAGATTGAGCAAAGAAAGCCTCAATAGTTTGGCGTTGGTTATAGAATTCAAAACAATGAATAATCCCGAACTCATTGTGAGGCAGATTGGTGTAGAGAATGGAGTAAGCCAGGCTTCCATCGGACAAATAGAATTCATACAAGAGACAACGAATACCCTTTTCGGAGAGCAGTTCTGTTCCATGAACACCCTCAGCAACAGGAATCCAGTCTTGGAGGGCAACATGCGAAGCCAAACGTGCGGCAGTATCTGAGCGTCCGCCTTTCATGATGAAATAGCCCTGTAAATTTGCCAACAACTGGCGATTATCAAGACTATCATAGCCGGCATCTAGGCGACGGATCAGTGTCGCACTTGGATTATCTTGTCCTAATTGCACATCAATATCATGTAACAGATCAGGTAAGCGCTGACGGCAACCGACATTACCCGAATCCAGATAGAGTTGCACCGCTTCATCGTAAGCTCCGATGTAAGCCATCGACATTTGATATCCCTGTTCACCCCGTTTACGTGGGAAATAACCTTTTCGTGCCAGTTGGTAGCTTTTTCCATTCGCAACCAAACCGCATTGATCAATATCTACTACTAGTTGCCCTTTTGCATGGCGGGCTTGGGACTGTTGCACAAACAAGTCGGCATGAACCTGACCCAATTGATTGACATTCTCTTCACTGAATCGGATCAGATAACGGTTGATCTGTGACTGATCAGGAAAACCTGCCATGCCCAAATAATTAGCAGCAGCTTGTTCCTCACTCAGTTTTTCGTTAATGGCTTTTGTATGGGCACAACCTGTTATCAATGAGGTTATCACTGTTTGCGCCTTGTTTAATCGACTATAAGTCACTTCTTTCATTTTGACATGGACTTTCTGATTCAGCATCTGCCACATACCGATTTCTCTCGCATACTCCAGCATCATCATCAAAAAAACGGATACGGTCTCTTCTTGCTTTTCATCTGCTTCATAAACTATGCTATTCATGGAATGACCTCATTTTAGGACTTTTTTGGAAACTAAATCCTATCACTTGATGGTCATTCCTTCACGTTTGTACAAAATCTAGGTAGCTAGTACAATCTCTAATCGACAGCCTCTAAATGTGGCTGTCGCCCCACTGTGCATTGGGAAAAATCCCTTTCTTGAACACAACATAGAGGAGCAAGATCATGGAAGATCGCCGTGTTGAGATACCCGTTGGGAATGAAATTCACACCGCCCATATCACTGTTTATCGCCGTCCGAAGAACACCGCTATTCAGACTTATGATAGCGAGGGGATACCGTACTGTACGGTAACAACCAATCCAAGTTATGTGTTGCCAGCAGGGGTGGTTGCCTTGCGGGATGACTATGAGATGGTCATCGGCGAGACTCGTGATGCGTTAATAGCGGCTGGTGTGATCGAGATGTTGCAACCCAAGCAACAGATTCCAATCGGATATACATCCGGCACACTCTATCGGGTTCTGGATTAGATCAGTACGGCAGGCATCTTGCTTGCCCACCTTTTTCTTTTTTAAGAGCCAAAAGCATAGACGGGTCACTGGCGTGCCCCTGCGGAATGAGAAATAACTCTCACTTTCTAATTCATTCACAGGAGACCTATCATGCAAAACATTATCGTTTCAGGACACGTTGGTTCAGATCCACAAACTCGTCAAGCTGGTGAAAGCACAGTGACAACAATCAGTGTGGCTGTCAATAACCCACGCAATCGCCAAGCACCTCCAACCTGGTATCGTGTGGAATGCTGGAACGGTCTCGGGTCAACCGTGTCTCAATATGTTGGCAAAGGTGACTATGTAGTTGTGACCGCAGATCGCTTACAGGTTACACCATACATTAACAATGATGGCAAACCAGCGGCTTCAATTGATCTTCATGCGACCGGCGTGGATTTCAGTGCAAATCGCCGTAACACCGATGAAGAACCTGCATTCTAATCACACTTAACACGATCGGCAGTGGGGAAACCTACTGCCAATTTCTTTTTTTTGCTCACCCGATATGTATACAGAAAACGAATAGGTAGATAGAAACCATTTTCTTTCCTCTCGAATCAGAAGATGAATTCTTCTGCCCTCTGAGCCTCGCTAGACAAGTGATGGGTGTGCATTGTAAGCGTGGAAAAAATATAGGATTGCATCATAAGTGTGGAAAAAGTCCAAGATTGCATCGTAAGTTCGGAAAAGGTCTAGTGTTTGCATTGTAAGTCTGAAAATCTATATATTCCCTGCGAATAAAAGACAAGGTGCTGGCGCACCCTTGCAAGATGAAACACATTCATCAATCAAAGGGAGAACTTCAAATGGCTACAGCTACAACAACACAAACAAAAGCAGTCGCAGGTTTTGTTGGCAAAATCGAACGCACAAATAAGGCGACTCGTTACGGTGTTCGTCCAGTTACCACACTGAGTGTTGGTGTTCGTGACAAAAAGACTAAGACGACCTCATGGAATTACGTGAACATCTGGGGCGCACCGAATATCAAGAAAGGCGATATTGTGCGGGTCGAGGATGTGAAATCTTATGGACGCTCACGCTATGGCAAGCTCGTCGATCACGATGCACGTAATAAACGTGACCGCAAACCCCAAGCTAAGGTTGAGACAACACCGCAACAGCTTCCATTATTCTAAAAAGACAGGCAGGGCATGATGCTCTACTTTTCTTTTTTTGACTTTTCTGAAATACTCCGACCTATGTATAATGGAGAGTAAATCGAATAGGTAGATACAGCAATTGCATTGCTGTTATCAGAGAAAGGCATAAGATGACTGACCCTGAACAACAAGAGACTGCAAAAAAAGCAACTCAGAAATCTAAAGGCGGGTATCGAGACTGGACGAGTATACCGGGTGGCTTCGATGCACTGAACACCAAACACATCTACCCATCCAGTAACGCATGGGGAATTCCTACAATCCCGCACGCCCCTCTCAGTGCCATACCACAGTGGCTCTCGCCGTATCGTACACGGTTGAAAACAGACCAAAATCCCAATACAGGCGCGGTTCACTTTTTCCTAAATGACCATCAGTTTGAGTCGGTATGGCGGCGACCTGTCCAGACTCTAAAAGGATTAAAGAATACGTGGTCAGTAGCACTCGGTCCTGATTTTTCATTGTTTTATGACTGCCCATTGGTGATGCAATTATGGAATACCTATCGTTCGAGATGGGTTGCTCGCTGGTGGGTTGAAAATGGGTTGACTGTGATTCCGACTATAGCATGGGCATCACCCGATAGCTGGGATTTTTGTTTCTTGGGGTTACCGTCGCGGAGTGTGTTGGCAGTGAGTGTTGTAGGTACAAAGAAAGACCCGATGGGGGAGTATGCTTTCATGGCAGGTTTTGAAGAAATGCTGAAGCGATTGAAGCCAACAGCTGTGCTGTGTTATGGCAAACCCTATGCCAAAATGAAGGATAGGGTAGAGGTTCATACTTATCCGACATTATGGAATTCGGTGAGGGCAGGCAAACGTAAGTATGGACAAAAAGATGAAAACAGCAATGCACCCGAGTTACCTGAGCATGAGATTGATATAGATGTATAGGAGCGTGTGAAATGGGTGGACGTGGCACAGCATTGGTGCGTATCAATATTCCGACTTCAGCAGGTAAGGTTGTCGAGGTCGAGCAGGAGTTGGAGCGTCAAGACGATGATCCCCAACTGAGTCGAGAGATTGGGGAAAAGCAGTACGAGATACAAGGGCGAGATACTTTCCCAAATGGCCGTACTTATTCTTTATTGGAAGCGACAGGGCGAGATTGGCGGGTGATTACTCGCCCAGCAGAGGAATTCAACCTGTTTGCTGAAGATGGTGCAGACCGCTTTGGTATGGAAGAACCCACACTATCATGGGCAAAGGATGGGAAGGCAGTTCATATT
>JAJRUL010000150.1 GCA_024277795.1 Candidatus Zixiibacteriota bacterium | reverse complement strand
CATAGCATAGTGTAACTGGATGTCGAATTCAAAGCTCACAAAAGTTTGCTGAGAGTGATATTGGGTCCGCCATTTATTATGCAAACAAATTAGATTTAGTGAAACAATAGTAATAGAAACCCACCGCAAGCGGTTGGGCCACCCGTCTGCCATTTTGTATCTGCAAGCTATTTATCCGCTTACGGCTTGAGCTTTGAGGAGCGGAATGCGAAACTACTGCTCCAACTCATAGCTGTGCAACAGCTTTGAGCCCTAGAGCATGGTTTATAGAGTAGTTCCTTGTTGTTGTTTAATAATTGGACTTAGTAAGTCCACGTTTTATGGTATACTTTCAGTAATATGTAGTTTAAAGTGTCTATATAGCGAATGGAAGCTAACACATACCTTAGAATAGAGAGCACTGTTTTGAGATATAATAACATATTGCAACTGGACCTAATAATGGGGGCTGATCACTTCAACTGTAATCGAATTCGACCTGCCTCGCAGATCAAGGGTTTCTCTCACAATCTTCAATTTGCTGGGTAAGAGAGTGAGGCAACTTGTAGATGATGTATATTCAGCAGGGAGTCATCGAATTACCTGGGACGGCATTTCATCGAACGGTCAGCGAGTATCGACAGGCATTTACTTTTACCGTCTGGTCGCTGAAGATTTCATTGATACGAAGAAAATGATTCTATTGAAATAGAGAGTTATTACATTTCATGAAGGAGCAGGCGACAACAACCTGCTCTTTCTATTAGAATCAGCCCTACAATTGGTAGATAAGTTGTGCCTTATCTTATTGTCCGCAAGCGAGTTTCACTTTCAGTATTAACGAATTGAATATGAAGTACGGTTATAAAAAAAGAGGGCGAGTTATGAACACACCCTCTTACATCGCTGTTTGGATTAGTATTCTAAGCTGAATCCGGCTCCAACTGTCAGATCAGAATAGGCGAAGCCAGGATCGTTTGAATCCTTGGTGTATGAACGTATGCTGAAAGTAAAAGCTATGCTATTGTTCAAGGCATATTGTCCCTTGAATTTAAATTCGGTATAGTCAACATACACTCTGTCGAGCGATCCGATGTTACCTGTCCAATAATTAGGATAGTCTTTATTCTTCAGTCGTGCAGTTATACGCATCATCAGGCGTTCAGTTGGTTTTAATGACATCCCTACGCGATACTGCCAAAAAGAATAACCATAGAAATTCTCAAAATTTTCGCGCCGATTGACATATTCGGCCGAAGCCCAAACTTTGTAATTTTCGCTAATCGTACGTTGCAACTGTAGCCCACCGATATTTTCACGGAAAGCTCTGATTTCAGATGGACCACTCGTTCTTAAGCTAATAGTATAAGTGGTGCGTTCCAGATAGTTTCTCTTGTTCGAACTAAACCATGCTTCCATGTTCCAATTGTTTGCGAAGTCCCAATCAGCACTTAATGCTCCTATCAATCCACTGTAGTCGTAAGAAGTTAGCCCGACAAATTCATCATAGTTGTAGTTTACATAAGCGATTGTCTGTTCAAATTTCACATTATCAAGTTTGTAACGATGGGTCAATTCGAAATCAAGAACAGTTTTCTTAAATGTTCGCGTAAGTGAAATACCACTATCGGTAATAAGGTCACGGTTACGTCTTGAGATATCAACTAAG
Source organism: Candidatus Zixiibacteriota bacterium (assembly GCA_024277795.1). GTDB lineage: Bacteria > Zixibacteria > MSB-5A5 > GN15 > FEB-12 > JAJRUL01. The sequence goes on along the minus strand of JAJRUL010000150.1, from coordinate 14,465 downwards.
CCGATAAATCTCCCCTTGTGATTATATCGGTATGTTGGTTTCCACGATGCGCCGAAAGAAGATCGGTTTCTTTGTGTGTAAGCAGAGTAATAATCCATTCCCAAATATGCTTTGACTTCCTGACGGAATTTTCTGGAAGTTTTGAAGCGCCATTTTGCTTGTGCATCAATAAAGTTGACCATTGCGCCTGTTTCAAGGCTATCTGCGAACGAATGGAAAATATTCGATTCATAAGAACTAAGAAAATCTAGTTTCAATTCTGGTCTGTTTATTGCTGAATTCCCTGCTAGTGGTAAGCTGAAGTTCATCACTAGTAGTAGTGCACAGGTAATCAACGTACGTTTCATTATTTCTCCTCCGTGTAGATTACTGCGTTGGTTCCAAGGCTTCTTCATACATGTTCCAAAAACGTTTTGACTCTGGTTTGGCAAGTGCTGCAGTTGTATATTCTTCTCGTGCTTTTTTCATTTGATCAAGCAACACATACACTTGACCAAGGTTCCAATGGATTTTCCAATTATTCGGGTCTAAGTTGAGTGCTTGTTTGAGGTGACGTAGAGCTTCGGATAAGTTACCTGTTCTCTTTTCCAGTACACCAAGGTTGAGATATGCTTTTGCATAGTCAGGTCGTAACTCTATTGCAGTAGCATAATCCCGCTTTGCGGCATCAATCGAATCGAGATCATAGTATACTTTAGCACGGTTAAAGAAGGCAGATGGAGATCCGCTCAATCCTACCAGGCGATTATAGTATACAAATGCAGAGTCATATTCACCCAATCGCCTGAATGCCCCCCCAAGATTTTTCAATCCTTTGGTATTCATAGGATATAGATCGACAAGTCTGCCGTATATCCTTACTGCATTTTCATCTTGTTCCAATTTAGTATAGATTAAGCCGAGATTGAACATAGCTTTGTTATTCTCAGGGTCTAGCTCTATTACCTTTTCATAGAGGGCAGCCGCAGAATCAAGCATATTTAATTCTGTATATATATGTGCGGCATTGTAGTAAGCTCGTGTATAACCGGGATTGACCTCTGTTGCTTTGAGGTAGTGTTGTAATGCAACTTTTGGCTGATTGAGACTGGAATAAGCTAAGCCAAGGTTGAAAGAAGCCTCATATAGACTACTGTCTAACTTCAGGGCTTGGTTGTATGCCACGATACTACTGTCCAATAAGTCCATTCTACGAAAAACTACACCCAAATTGAACCATGTTTGTGCATCTGTTGAGTCATAAATAACTGCTGTCCGATAGTTTGCAATTGCAGCTGAATCATTCCCGGTTTCACTATAACAAAATGCGAGATGTTTGAAAGCTTTGGGTTTTACAAAACCTAAAGCTATAGATTTGCGGAGTTCTTCTATTGCTTTGGCATGTTCATTCTTATTCATGATGATCATGGCAAGGTTATAGTGAGCTTCTATGTAGTTCGGTCGTAAACGTATAGCTTCCCGATAGCTATGTTCAGCATCTGCTATCTTTCCAAGTCGCTTGTATATAATTCCCAAGTTGTAGAGTGCTGTTGCCGATGTTCCCGAAAGGTTTAGCTCGGTTGCTTTTTCTAACCACTCTCTTGCTTTGTCGTTCTTCCCGATACGAGAATAGAGAACACCAAGATTGTATACAGGTTTATAATAATGAGGACGTATTCGATTAGCTGTTTCGTATGCCTTGATTGCACTGCCAAATCGATTGAGATTCTGTTCAGCAACGCCAAGATTATACCAGCCACGGGCATAAGTTGAATCTATTTTTACTACTTCAAGAAGCAATTTTTCTGCTGAAGAATAATCTTTTTGAGTCATAAGAGTCGCCGCAGAATCACTTAAAGCGATCGCTTCAGGATGGGCATTCTTACGTTCAGTTGCTTCATCGGCTGACTCGTGATCGATCTGGAAAGTAGAAATGTCTTCGCTAATATCGCCGTTGTCATCTGATGTCTTATTGGGTACAACAATTTTGTTTTTTGCAGAGTCAGCATTGATAACAACAATTTTAGTCCGTCGATCAAGAGACGAGCCACTATGCAGAACAGCATAGATAATGACAGCTAATACAGCCATCCATGCAATGATATTTGCTATAATCCTTGCATTCATTCTAAGACATCCCGAAGACCAGCTTGGTTAGCAATTTGAATGTTCAATCCAGGTCTTGCATTCACTTCTAAAACAAGAGGCCCTTTGTTGGCATCACAGATAAAATCGACACCAATATATCCTAAATTGACAATGTTCGATATACGTGATCCGTATTCTATCATGGCAGACCAATCAGGTATAGTATGTCCTGCTATCTTGTTTCCAATTTCAGGATGAATCGAGATAATTTCATTCTTGCTACAACCGCTTTTGGTGAGGCCTGTTTCTATATCAATACCTACTCCCAAACCTCCCTGGTGAAGATTTGCTTTGCCCATGGAGACTCGAGTTGGTAGTCGCAACATTCCCATTACAGGTCGATGATGTTGGAATATAATTCGAATATCAGCCACTCCACCAACATCTTCAGCGATCAATGTATCAATTGCAGAGTGGTTAGACAGTTTTTCTTCAAAGAAAGCAACATCAGGTCTATTATCTAAAGAAAATGCTCCGTTGAGGATCTGCATAATATGAAACTCGAGATCATCAGCTGAGATTTGTCCTGAAGAGTTTGAGTACGAATCATCTTCGTGAGTGACAAGCATGATCCCCATTCCACCGTACCCTTTGCTTGGTTTAACAACAAAATCATTGACGTTATCCAAGCAAGCAGACCAGTTAGGCAAAGTCTTTGGTCCATCTACCACACCATATGTTTCAGGTGTTGGGATATTGTGGTTTGAGAGGAGTTCTTTGCAAGAGAGCTTGTTGTCAATATTTGGAAAGTACTCCCTTTTATTGTGTGTGTAGATGTAGCTCAAGTTACGAGCATTTATCCCAAGTAAACCTTTTGATGAAGGCAGAAACTTTTTTATTCCAGTCATTTTCATCGTGTCGGCCTCGTAAGCAGATGACGGAAACGAACATATTCAGAAAGACGGAACCCGGAATACCTGCCGATGTAAATAAAGATCACTACTACAAGCAGTAATGTTTCGGGGAAACTAATGACTACTGCTTGCAAAAATCTCCATGACATTAAGCTATATGCGGCAGCCGCTACTGACATCGTTAACACGGTGATCCTGACCGCATCAAACCACCCAGCCTCTTCAACAGTCAGCGAAAATCTTTCAACAGTCAAGGTGAGGATTACCATCGGGAATAGAGCAACACGAGCAAGGTTTAGAAAGCCGAGTTGCACTCCTAAGGCAGTCAAAGAAAGCATGAACATTACGACAAATGCTAAGATAAATGCTAGTCTGGGAGTATGCAGTAATTGCATACGGTTCGATACAATTCTGACAAAAGCTCCGAAAACCATTATTATTGAAAATAATAACAGTCCTTGTAATAGACCCGTATCTCGAAAGCCGATAGCAATCAGTGCGGGCATAAAAGTACCAAAAGTTTCAACACCAATCAGATTTCTGCATATCACAACTACTAAGATACCTATGGGAAGCATAATGATGATACGGAGTAGTTCAAGGGAAATAGCAGCCCGTTTGAATGTTGCCCATATATTTAATATGTTAAGTGGGTGTTCTTTCAGTTTTGCCAAACCTGCGGCTCGTGATACAAGGCGCTTTCGTAAATTGAAATAGTACTTAAAATTAATATCTTTGGTACGTTTCAATAGTGGAGCTTCACCGTGATACAAGATCAGATAGTTTGAAGGTATCTCGGCAAAATACTTGTTTGTCGGACAGAAGGGAACCCACTGACCTGCAATGTAGTATTCAACCCATATATGACTGGTACGAGCTTGCCCACTTTTGAGAATCTTCCCTCCAACAAGTCGTGATGGTATCCCGATTGATCGGCCAAGAGCGGCCATCAATCTGGATTTCCCGCCACAAGAAGCCTCACCCAAGCGGTGTGTTGTCAATGCATCAGTCGTTCCTGAGTAGACAACGTATTTTAGATCATTGACAGCATAATCATAGATCGTTCGTATATTCGACATGATTGGACGTGTCCCTGACAAACCGAGTGAGTCGGCCAGTTTTGCAATTTCTGGGTGATCCGATTGTGTAAATTCATCAGGCAATAAAGATGCACCAACAGCATCAGGGATCTCTTGCTGTGTCGGAAGGGTTGAATCTACAATATATCGTATATTGCGGGTGACGACGGTAGCGGAATAGGTTAGTTGTCGATGACCGGTAAGGCCACTAGAACGCCATCGTCCGAAACGGTTACCCTCAGCTCTATATGTGCCGAATTTGAGGTCAGCGGAACTGAATGATTCATCGCTGACCTCTTGATTCGATAGTTTTTCTGGTAAAGCCAAAGCAATATCAATACCCGAACCGTGACCATCGAAGTCTATCACAGTTTCAAGAAGATAGCTTTCCGACTGGACTACTTCGTCAAGATTGTATCCCAGATATGCAATCTTGTAGAAAGCCAACGCCGCGGCAATCAGAACCAGAAAAACTGGTGCTATTGTTGTTAATCCGCGTGAGTGCTTTTGAAGCTCTACGGACAACTGGGTGCTCCTACTATATCACGGCGTGTAATAGCAGAGTTATATTTTCCACAGTTTGGATACTGTGTTATCACTGTACAGTATTCAGCATGTGCGCTTAAGTTTGCAACAGAACCTGTCAGCTTCTCATGACACTTTCCAGCCCAATAGTGAGCATCACCTGCATCCTTTTCATCAGGATAGCTCGTGTAGTAATCAATGTAGGCTGTCAGAGCGTTAGTATAATCCGCATCATTGTAATATGCACGGGCAATCTTTGACTTAGCATTTGAAACCCAGTCATTATTTGGTTCATTCGTCAAGAATGACTGGTAGAGCGCAATTGCACCAACATAATTACCGAGATTGTATTCACAACTGGCAACATAATAACGTGCATGAGGACCTTTATCAGAATTTGGCAGATTTGTTACTATATAGTTGAAGTCAGCCTTAGCTTGTAAATAGGTGTAATTTTCAAGCTTATATTTGCAAAGAGCCTTATAGTACCATGCACTGGCAATCTTATCACCTGATGGATAGGCGGTTATTGAATTGTCAAATTCAATGACCGCTTGGGTGAAATTATCTTGGTTATAATAGCACATACCTTTGTAATAGCTGGCTTTTTGCGCATCTACCGTATTTGGGTAGTTTGTTATTACCTTGTTAAATTCTACAATTGCTGAGTTGAATTGATCGGATGTATAATAGAGCCAACCTGCATTGTACGTAGCCGCTGGTATATCTGTTGAATTAGGATAGTTTGTTTCTACTGCGAGATATGCTGCAATAGCACTGCTTGTATTATTCAAACTTTCATAGGCACGACCGATACGGTATTGGGCACGACTTGCGATTGAGTCAGTTGGGAAAGAAGATGTAACTACTTGAAAGTCTGCCAATGCACCCGCATAGTCAAGCAGTGCGTCTTTATACACACCTCTCCAATAGTAGGCATCAGGAGTGATACTATCTGATGGGTATGAGGTAATCACTTGGCTGAAATATGTTACCGCAGAGTCATACAAATTCTGTGAGCCATAAGCAAGACCTACACGATACAGTGAAGCAGCAGCAAATACTCCCGCTGGATTACCCACGGCAAGACCTTTCAGTGCAACTATAGCGTCGTCAGTCAGATTGTATGTATAAAGTCGCATCGCTTCAGCAAACAATGTTGCTTCTGTAGCAGGATACGGTTCGAGATTTACAGGAACAATATTGATGACAGAGCCTGCGGTCACAACAGATGTCCCGCCTACAATTATTGGGACAAAACCATCATGGGCAAAAGTTAGATTATAGGTACCGTAGGGGACACCAATAATAGTGTAATTACCAGATGCATCGGTCGATCCCACTATATTAGTTCCGCTGACATAAATAAATGATCCTGATTGATCAGCCAAGCCTAAGGCTTGAACGTTTCCTTGTATAGTCCCTGTCGGGGCTATTGCAATGTTATAATATGTCGTGTCAGCAATAGCACTTCCTCCTATAGTGAGCAAGCAGACTATAAGAGTTAAGGTGAGTATATGTTTTCTTGTTACCATTTTTATATATCTCCAACTAGTAGTTTGTAAAGTAATGTTTTAACAGCGCATCTTTACGGACAAACAGGTGGTACCGGGCCTGCTCGGAAAAGGTAATTAACAAGATAGGTGATATCAGCGACATCAATTTGAGCTAAAGCGTTAATATTCCCTTCATCCATACAGAATGGTACTGGCCCACCCTTGAACAAGTAATTGACAAGATAGGTCAAGTCTGCGACATTGATTTGTTCAGCACCATCATTGTCAATGTTGCCTCTGATTCCGATACAACACCCAAGCCCGACATTGACACTAGTCAGTATAGTTGTAGAATAATCGGTGTGTCCGATTAATAATGTATAGAAATCAGCTGTTAAATTATAAAAGGTATAAGTTCCGGAAGCATCAGTATAAGCTGTGTCGTTTGTTTGAATTATGATCACAGTTGCATTTTGAAGCGGAGTCGATGTGATTGAATCTCGTACGACACCGACGAGGTCGACTATTTTTGCTTCAGCTATTGAGCAGATAAAAAACAGTAGTATTGCTCCTGCCAATAGGGACAGGCGTTTCCTAGGCATTAAATCCTCCTTCTTAGCTAATAAGTTATATCGACTAATATTGTTAGCACTTAATGAGTGCCGAGTATATTAAATAGGCGTGTAAACGCCTATATCCCGTATGTTCATCTAAAGTGTCAACAAATCAAACTTGAACAGAGATTTCTATAGCGCCTCGAAAGAGCGAGCTCTTTGTATGAAGTAAATGGATAAACTAAGTATATACGCAGTCATGGACAAAATATATCCATGACCGCAAGCTCTGTCAAGCGAAAATATAGCGGGATTATGCCGAAATTGGGAGTTTTCGTCCCATTTGTCTAAAATAGATGGCTATCGAGTTAGCAACGAAATGAAAAAATGATTTTATGTTGCTCTTAAAAAATACTGCTGATACATTCAATAGGAATCACGAAATAAACAGACTCGAAGTTTTAAAAGTGTATAGGGAAGGGAGATAATAAGATGGGTGACAGAGGAAGTAAGGATAAAGGCAACAGAGAAAAGAAGAAAGAAGCTCAACGAACCCCAAAAGAAAAACGGAAAGCAAAAAAAGAAAAAAAACAGAACAAATGAACGATAACTGTTTCAGGTTTGTTACTACCTCTTTCTATGAACTCTCTAATATGATGTTCTGTAAAAAAACTGGATAGCTGTTCAGTTTTAATTTTGATAATCATTTACATTGACCAATTAAATCTTGGATCTCAGGAAGTTAGGCCTGATTATATTTGCTGTCTTGTTGATTTATACTGATTTATACTGATTTATGCTGATTTATGTAGGTGTGGAACAGGCGAGGTTTTTTAGGGTTTAATTAGTTGTTCCTGTTATGCATTTTTGTGTATAACGATTAAAGTTTATTGACTACTGTTTAAGTCTGTGTTTTATTGCCGAAAGATGAGTATGCAAACACTGAAAATAATCGCTTTGCCACTTTGTTTTTTTCTGTTCAGCGGGTTTTTGATTGTTGGAAATAGTGGTATTCTCTGTGTTGGTGCAGACGGACATGTAGAATTGGAGACTGAGTGTCTCCCATGTTGTAGTGTGTTTGAGGATGACTGTGAAACTACTATTTCACAAGATATACACAATGAGCATGATGCGTGTCATAGTTGTTCAGACCTTGCCTTAGATGGCCCGCTTTGGTCTAACCGCCCTTCAAAAGCGAGGTTGGTACAGTCCGCCACTATATCTTCGCAGGTATCTGGTAATGCTACCTGCCTTTTTGTATATGTAAATCATGAGAATTCATATTGGGATCAGTCCCACCTGACCTTTGCGTTGCATCCCCCATCATTGTCAATCACGACAACTATGCTCCGCTGTTAGTTTTCTTTTCACCCATTAACTAAATAATGCCCAATCTATCCATTTCGGATAAGGTTGGAGAATGATACAAACCCATTTGGAGAATTGTAAATGAGAGGAAAAATACCTCTGAGTATAGCATCCGTTATGGCTGTTATCTTGATATTATCGTCAAATACACGAGGACAGAATATATGGCAAGTGCCGTTTGATACTGTCGCAACAAATAATACGGCGACTGATTCATTTTTATCGCTCAATGATGTGTTTGAGTTGGTTGCATCATCAAATCCCGCGTTCAGCTCATTTAGCTATCAATTACAGGCGGCAAAAGGTGATCTCAAGCAGTCAGGACTCTGGTCGAATCCGGAATTGTCTGCTGAAATAGAAGATGTCGGCTGGGATGCACCCGGTTTTCGTGAGTCTGAATTCACAGTATCACTTTCACAAGACTTTGAGTTCTTTGGAAAACGTGATGCAAAAAAGAGAGTAGCAAGGGCAGGTGTTAAGGCTACAGCGTTACGTGTCAAACTTGCTACATTTGATCTCTACCTTGATGCTAAACAACGGTTTTATAACTTGGCCTATGCACAACAAGAGGTACAGCTCAAAACAGCATCACTCAATTTGGTCAGTGAGATTGTTGAGAGTATTAATTACAGACTAAGTAAAGGCGCGGCATTACAATCTGAGCTTCTTCTGGCTCAACTGGAAGAGCAAAGAGCCAAACTGGCTTTGGAACAAGCAAAGCAAGATGTCATGGCTTATGAGGCGAGTTTGGTTGCTCTTTGGCATGGAAAACCATCAGGAGTACAAGTTCTGACTAACACCGAGCCTGATTTTAGCAGGCTATTACAACAAGTCAGTTCAATTACCAATACTTTGGATTCATCCCGAGAATTGTCACAGCTCTACAGTGAGTCTGAGATGTTTCAAGCTGAGAAGAGATTGGCTACTACTGAAACACGACCTGTTATAACTCTCAGTGGTGGATACAAAAGAATTGAGATCGACAAATCTAATACGATCTTGTTTGGAGTGTCGCTTCCTCTTCCACTATTAAATAAGAATCAGGGTAAACGTGAGTCTCTTGAGGCCAAACTTAGTGCTTTGGAGTATGATATCCAACGTGCGAAGAATGAAACAGAAGCATCTGTTCGGTCGCAGACAATACGTTTACATCAGCTCATAAGTAAACACGCAACCTTAGATTCTTTGCTTCTTCCAACTGCCGAGCAGGCCTATCGAACTTTGCAGTCCGCCTATGAATCAGGACGAGTTCCATATACCCAGTTGCTCGAAGCAGAAAGATTTCACAATGAACTTAGTTTTGAGCATAACGACATGCTCTTTGCCATCTATGAACAGATTATCGCGCTTGAACACCTGACCGGTGTTGCTCTGCGCATTGATGAGGAGATGTAAAAAATGTTATATAGATTTGTCATATGTATTTTGATTCTACTACTTGCTGGATTTGGTTCTACAGTTATTGCCGAGGATGAACATGACCACGGTAAAGAACAAGCTTCAGAGGAAGCACATGATGATCATGGCGGTCATGATGAAGTAAGCAAAAATGGAGCAGAACCACATGATGATCACGGTGAAGAGTCTGCTCACGAGGATATAGTAGAGCTTACGAAAGCAGAACTGCAAGAGTTTGGAATCGTTATTTCGAAAGCAGGGTCAGGAACACTTAAGACTGAAATAACAGTCCCAGGTGAGGTTGTTGTCAACTATGACAGGCTCGCCCATATTGCTCCACGGTTTCCCGGAGTGGTCAAAAGTGTATTCAAACATTTGGGAGACAGAGTCAAAAAAGGAGATGTGCTTGCAGTAGTCGAAAGTAATGAAGGCTTGTTTCCGTATGAGATAAAGTCTCTATTGGATGGAGTCGTGATTGAGAAGCATATTACTATTGGTGAAGTGCGTACCGAACAAGATGCCGCTTTTGTCATAGCTGACCTTGATACAGTTTGGGTTAATCTATCTATCTACCAGATGCATTTGCCGTATGTGCAGATTGGTCAAGAGGTGACAATTTCATCAGGGCAGGAGTTTTCCGATGTCACTCGACCTATTACATACTTGTCACCGATAGTAGACGAACACACTCGTACGGCAACAGCTAGAGTTGTCCTTGCAAATCATGACAGAGATTGGCGACCAGGTCTTTTTGTCGAAGGGAAGATAGTTGCAAAGGAAGAACATGCATCGATTGTCGTACCAAAATCAGCTATTCAAAAATTTGAAGGGAATGATGTCGTCTTTATCAGCACTCCTGAAGGTTTCAAACCGACAGTAGTGAAGATTGGTCGTAAGGATCTATCATCTGCCGAGATCGTGTCTGGTCTTACAACTGGTCAAAAATATGTCAGTAAGGGTGGTTTCACTCTCAAGTCTGAACTTGAAAAAGGCTCAATGAGCAGTGGTCATAGCCACTAAAGGCAGAGGAAACCAACATGATAGATAAAATTATACAATTCTCACTAAGTAACCGCCTCCTGCTCTTGGTTTTTGGCGTTATGATAATGGCAGGTGGATACTATAGCTACAAGCAGTTACCTGTTGATGCATTTCCCGATGTCTCACCTAATCTTGTACAGGTCTTTACCATTACTGAAGGTTTGGCACCAGAGGAGATTGAACAGTATATAACATATCCTGTCGAGGCATCTATGAACGGATTGCCGGGTATCTCCAAGATCCGATCGGTTTCAAACTTTGGGCTTTCTGTAGTAAATGTCTATTTCAAAGATGATGTTGATATTTATTTTGCACGAAGGCTTGTTGATGAAAGACTACAAGAAGCTCGAGAGCAAATTCCTGAGGGGTTCGGTGAGCCTGCTATGGGGCCGATCTCAACAGGGATGGGTTTGATACTGTTCTATTACCTCGAAGATGAAACAGGACAGTATAGTCTGGAAGAACTCAGAAGTATTCAAGATTGGCTGGTAAAATTCCATTTGCAGACAGTCCCGGGTGTTACTGAAGTTCTGGGGATTGGCGGATATGAAAAACAATTTCAAATCAAAGTACATCCCGAAGGATTGTTGAGATACAACGTCTCTCTGTCTGAGCTTATTGATATTATCCATGCTAACAACTTGAATGTTGGTGGGCAATTCATTGAACGTGATGCAGAAGAGTTGATTGTTCGCTCAGTCGGACTTGCATACACAATTGATGATTTACGCAATATTGTAGTCAAATCAGAAGATGGAACGCCTATCTTTCTTAGTCAGATTGCTGATATCGAAATAGGCGGTGCGATTCGTCGTGGAGTTCAAACTCACAATGGTATTGGTGAAGTTGTTTCCGGTATGGTAGTCAAACTTTTTGGAGCGAATTCTTCGACTGTCATTGAAGCAGTTGAAGAGAAAATGGAAGAAATAAACAAATTGCTTCCTGAGGGGATAAAGCTCATTCCATACTACGAACAGAAAACTCTTGTTGCCGCTTGTGTGACAACAGTAAGTAAGGCCCTTCTTCAGGGCATGATCCTGGTGATCATTGTACTAATGATTTTCTTAGGTGGATACCGCCCGAGTCTTGTGGCGGCAATGTCGATTCCATTTTCTGTTCTGTTTGCATTCATCGGAATGAAACAATTTGATATTTCTGCAAACCTTATGTCTTTCGGTGGACTTGCTATTGCAATCGGGATGCTTGTTGATGGTGCAATCGTTATGGTTGAAAATACTGAAAGATTGCTCCAACGATCAGATCCGGCAGAGTCTCGTGTACACGTTGTAGCACGAGCATGCAAGGAAGTGGGAAGACCGATTGCGTTTGCTATCTTTATTATCATTGTCGTCTTTCTTCCGCTATTCACACTCTCGGGAGTAGAAGGGAAGACGTTCAAGCCTCTGGCCTTCACCGTTGCTTTAGCAATGCTAGGTTCATTGCTCTTTGCTTTGTTCATCGTGCCTGTTCTTGCAACGCTTCTCATGCGACGACCGAAGAAAACTAAAACTGTCTCTGATGGTAGCGAAAAAGGGTTAGTAAAATGGCTACTTATTCCATATCAGCCTATTTTGCGATTCCTGATTGCAAGGCGTTATCTTGCAGTTATACTAGCTGTATCTGTCATGCTTGTCGGTGTTGTTATTTACCCGCGTCTTGGTTCTGAGTTTACACCGACACTCCAGGAAGGGACGTTAGTTCTCCGTTTGACTATGGCTCCGTCTATTGCGTTGACTGAAAGTACACGTATGACTCTAATTGTTGAACGAAGGTTGATGAAGATCGAAGATATCAGAGGTGTCGTTACGAGAATCGGACGAGGAGAAGTTGGTGCTCATACTGATCCTGTAAACAGTGCCGAAATATATATCCTGTTGAAACCACGGGAGGAGTGGACATCTGCGACTACTCAAGAGGAATTGCAGAGCCATATTCGTGATGAAGTCGGGAATATTCCCGGTGTTCTGACAAACTTTACCCAACCTATTCAAATGACAGTTGATGAATTGCTGGAAGGTGTACGGGCGGAGCTTGCAATCAAGGTTTTTGGAGACAATCTCGATTCGTTAAAGGCGAAAGCTGATGAGATTGCTCAGATTGTGAGTGAGGTTCCTGGGGCGGCTGATGTTCAGCCTGACCAAGTATCGGGAACTCCACAGCTTCTTATGCAGATTGATCGGCAGGCAATCGCACGGTATGGGATCAATGTTGCCGATGTACAGGAAGTGATTAAGGCGGCAGTTGGAGGTGAAAAGGCAGGGCAGATCTTTGAAGGAGTGAAACGTTTCGATATTCTTGTCAGATATGCAGAGTCTCATCGAGATACTCCTGAGGCTATTGGTCAAATACTGGTTCAATCACCTGATGGAGCTTGGATCCCACTGCATGAATTAGCGACGATCAAAGAAATTGTTGGCCCACGACAGATTACACGGGAGAATAATCAACGGTTTATCAGCATTCAGTGTAATGTTACAGGTCGAGATATTACGTCATTCGTTAAGGATGCTCAGAAAGCAATTGATGAGAATGTCGATCTTCCTGTTGGGTATCTTACTACTTGGGGTGGTCAATTCCGTTTACAGCAAGAAGCGAACAAACGACTTGCTGTTGTTATTCCTATAACCTTGCTGATTGTTTTTCTTCTCTTATTCTCAAGCTTCAATTCGTTGAAGAATTCGTTGCTGATTCTCTTGAACCTGCCACTTACGTTAGTTGGTGGCGTTGTTGCTCTTTGGCTCACAGGTCAGAACCTTTCAGTGCCGGCATCGGTAGGGTTTATTGCCTTATTTGGTATCGCACTTGAAAACGGTATGGTGTTAGTGACCTATTTGAATCAGTTAGTTCGAGACGGGCTTCCGACTGATGAGGCTTCAGTTAAGGGTGCGAGTCTGCGTCTGCGAGCTGTTATTATGACAGCACTGACGACTGGGCTCGGTTTGACACCATTAATACTCTCTCATGGTGTTGGTAGCGAAGTACAAAAACCGTTGGCAACAGTAGTTGTCGGTGGATTGATAACATCAACAATGCTCACGTTGTTGGTTTTACCTGCTATTTATAAATGGTTTACAGATGCTCCGGCAAAAGCTGTAGTAACAACAAATAAGGAGAAAGCATAATGAAGAAAATCAAAGCTTATGTTAAGTCTCACAGACTGCAGGAAGTTACTCTGGCTCTCCACAAGGTGAAGGGTTTGCCGGGAATGAGTGTTACTGAAGTGAAAGGTTTCGGTCGAGTGTGTGATGATGATCATCATGGTCATGTAGAAAACGGTCCCGGAGATTTTATCTCTATTTCAAAGATTGAAATCTTTTGTACTGATGATCTGGTGGATACACTAGTTGATACAATCGAAAAAACCGCCCATACAGGACTATGCGGAGACGGCAAAATATATGTTTTGCCTCTTGAGCAAGCGGTTCGTATCAGCACAGGAGAGCGAGGGGATATAGCCGTTTGATTGTCATATTCAATAGGTAGGTTCCTATTGTTTGATTTGACTGATTTTGGAAGGCAGTGTCCGCTTGCGGACCTGCCTTCTTTTTGTTTCAGGGACAAGCAGAGCTTGTGGAAGATTCGAATCTGGATTCTCCCTACTTCTTACTGTTATAACTGCTGATTTACTGTGGATAATCATCAAATATGAATGAGAGCCAACCAGCTACTCTCTTCGTGAGCTTTTCGTAGTGGACAGTATAGTCTTATTGGGTTAAAAATTCGTTGTATTATTATGTGTGCGTGTGAGTTATAGCGAATTGGCTTTGTTTTTTTAACAGTTTGCATTTTTCTGTTTTATCTTATTTGTGTTATGTATGATCCCTTCATTGAGAGTTTCATATAAGAGATAAGAAAAGTTTATACACAGGAGTTGTAGAGGATTTGTAAGAGGTGTTTTTTGGGCCAGCAATCAGAACTTGCAAGGAGTTCCAACCTACATTAGCTGAATTAGTTTGGAAGAATCGCATTGTCGAGTGGTAGTATATATATGATGTATAGAACAATTGTTTTAAGATCAGTAGT
>JAJRUL010000149.1 GCA_024277795.1 Candidatus Zixiibacteriota bacterium | reverse complement strand
CTTTAATCCACAATAGCCTGCATGCCCAGCTATAACGGCGGGGTTATTTTTTTGGCTTTTTTATTGCTCTCCGCTTGACAAGTGCACAAATGTGCAGTATATAATAAAACAGGCCGATACAAGGGAGGTATCGACAGGAAAATCGAGGAAAAGCCAAACAAGGACAGCACAATGGGAAATTATCAATCAAGCTCTATGCCCGAAAACAATTCTTTTATCATCGAGCACGTATGCCCTACGAAATGTCATTGCGAGCGTAGCGAAGCAATCTCAATTGTTGAAAACAAAGAGATCGCCACGTCGCTCCGCTCCTCGCGACGACGAGGAACAGGTTTATCAACAAGCCCCTGGATGCAGGTGAGTGATGACAGTTCAGTAGGTCATGAGCTTCGTGTTCCTGACTCTTTTGGTAAGAGATGTCAGGCGGGCAGGCCTCCTGACCTACGCACCTGTCCGGATTGTCATGCAAGTATGGTGCGACTAGGGCGGTGTCTCAGTTGCCCTAGTTGTGGTTGGTCGAGTTGCGCAGTGTAAGAGGCTTATTTGAAAAGTCATTGAACGTCATTGCGAGCGTAGCGAAGCAATCTCATTTGTTGATAATTAAAGAGATCGCCGCGTCGCTTCGCTCCTTGCGATGACAAGAAATAGGTTTTTTAACAAGCGGTGTAAACGGGGCAGACGAGGGCGTCGGCCGCCCACAGAGCGATGTAAGAGGTGATATGGTTTTGGGGTAGATAGAATAGCTATCTGTTTTTAGGGGTTAGATGAATATGAAAAGAGCAGTTTTAAGGTGACGCTTCAAGAGCTTGAAAAATTCGGAATACCATCGAGCGTGATAAATCTCTGGTCACAGCGACAGGGAGAGAGTCTGTTGCCGGTGCAGAGCCGTGCGGTACGACGAGGGCTGTTAGGCGAGGGTCGGGTTGCCGACCCGTCACCGATTCGGATGTTGATCTCGGCTCCTACCGGTTCGGGGAAATCATTCTGTGCTGAGATGGCAATGCTCAAGGCGTTGACTGAGCGGAAGAAAGTTGTTTTGCTATTGCCATTGAAATCATTGGTAGAGCAATGGTCGCGCACGATGGAGTCGACTTATGCTCAATTGGGAATACGTACATTAGTCGTTACAGGAGATTATCCTGACAATGATGTGCCGTTTACTCGTGGACATTATCAGGTAGCGATTGTTGTGTATGAAAAGATGGATCAATTACTAACACGGCACCTTGATGCGTTGGGCAGTATCGGTTTGGTTGTTATAGATGAAATTCAGTCGATTGCAGAATCTGGACGTGGGGCGATTTTAGAGCGGTTGTTGACGAAGATTGTCGCTTCGGTTTATGAGCCGTCATTGTTGGGGCTTTCTGCGGTTATTGGTGATTCAGAATCGGCGGGTGGTAGATTGGCCGACTGGCTTGATGCGTCTTTTGTGGAGGAGACACATCGGCCAGTCGATCTGTTGCGTGGAATAGTCGCAGAAGGGTCATTCCGTTTTCGGTCATTTAATAGCGGGGTTGATGGTTCCGAACCGTTTCTTATCAATAGCGAGGATGATCGTTTTGAGGGCTTTATTGAGCACCTCAAAAATGAGCATGCAACAACGATTGTATTTCTGAAATCTCGTCGTGAGACAGTTGCCTGTGCAATGCGGTTTGCTTCTGCGGTAAACTGGCCATCGGCAAATAAGGCAATAGCTGAGCTTGAAGATGAGGAGCCGTCATATTTGATTCGATCTCTTCGTCAAGTACTCAGTTATTCAATAGCTTTTCACAATGCAGACCTTTCATTGGGGCAACGTAGGGTAGTAGAAGAAGCGTTTGTGCAAAATGAAATTAGGGTGATATTCTCAACTACTACTTTAGCTATGGGGGTCGACTTTCCAGCAGATAGCGTCTATCTTGAGACAGCTCGATATCAGCAGGGGGTGTATGGTAATCGTCCGACTCTTGTTCCTGTTAGTCGGGCAGAGTTTGATAATATGACTGGCCGGGCCGGGCGAATAGGTCGTTGTGGAAGTAGGTCAAGGCAATCTAATAACAACAGATGTTCCGGGCGGGCGATTATGTTGGCTGATTCTGAATTTGATCGGGATATTTTATGGAACCGATATATTGTTCCTGAATCTTCTACTACTATTGAATCAGCTTTTGAGTCGATACCGCTTACAGATTGGGTACTCAATTTAATAGTTGCGGGGTTGGCCTCTTCGGTTACTGATCTTGCTCATGTTCTACATCAAACATTTTATGCCAGAATCAATCAGCCTCGTGAGATGGTGTTGGTTGGTGCGGTAGAGCAATTGATCGCCTCATCACTTATAATAGAGAGTCGTCTTGGTAGTTTGCAGGTAACTCCTTTAGGGCAAGAAGTGGCGGGGTCGGGGTTAACTGTAAAGCAAGTAAACTATATTCGAGCAGTGCTTGGGGAACATCAGCCAGACAGTTTGGATGGGTGGACTGCTTTTGCTTTGGGGCTTCCTGATTGGAGGCTTCCGTCCGGATTTGCTAATCATTTTGAGGCTATTTCGGGGCTGATTCCACGTCGTTTGTATGGTGAATATGAAGGTCTTATTTCTGAGCTTGCTTTTCTTTCGCTAGAGCCGATTGAGGGGAGGCGATGGGGGGATGAGATGACGGCCAAAGTAAAGGCTCTCATGTTATTGCATGACTGGTGTCGTTTAGTGCCAGTAGAGGAGATTGAACAACGATTTCAGGTGCACCTCGGTCAAATTTTGACAGTTGGAGAGACTGCTTCGCATTTTGTCGGAGCGATGATACGTTTGGCGCGGGTCGAATCGGTTATTGCTTCGGATACTGTTAAGCAGAGAGGGTATGCGTTTTCTCTACGCTACGGACTGCCTTTTGAGTTAGCCGAGCTTCAGGCTGAGTGTGGTTCTTTGCTTAATCGAACTGATATTGGAGCATTGTATCGAGTGGGGATTGACTCACTTGTGGTACTAATGCAGAGTTCGTCTGATGTCTTGTCGGGGGCTATTAAGAGCAAGGCTAAGTTAGGTAAACTATATAAGATACTAAAACAATCTAAAGAGGAGCTTGAGATGAGACTCGAAACAACATCTGGTTCATCACCAGTAACAGGTGCCCCAATTACTACGGGGGCAGTTATGCCAATTGGCCAACCTCGTACTATTGAAATTGATGGGAGTTGTGAGGGGGAGCGTTTTTTGGTGCGTATTGATGGTTTTCCGATACGCTTAACAGGCAAGTCATTCAAGTATTTTGCCAAGTTAGCTTGGGCACGGCGGTTTGGGGAGTCTGGGTGGTTATACAAAGAGGAGATTGAGATAGGGTTTAATCAGGCGAGATACTTATATCGAATGAAGAACGAAATAGCCAACGGCTTGAAAATGAACTGGCCAGTAATTGAGAATAATCGCTTAGGGTATTATCGCCTTATGATTGATTCTTCATCGATTAGTCTCAACTTTGATAATCTTCGGGATCATCCAGATTATGAAGTCAGAGGGTTAGTGGCCAATACAGATGAAAACAGAGTAAATTAGGCAAATATTATTTTCGGCAGTATTTCAGTGTAGAAGGCGGTTTACAGCCAATCCACAGGCTATTGTTCAAAACAGATTGACAATAACTTCGTGAGCACTCTTCTTTCTCTTCAGTCCTATGACATGAAGCCGATAGAGAAGGTGATGGCAAAAACTGCAATAATACCCACTAAGGATCATTTATCGATCCTGCCGACCGATCAAGAAGTCGAGTATCCCGCGTTAGCTTTGCGAACGGGGGTTCTTTTCCCCGGTGAAATGTTGACAATTCAGGTTGGTCGAAAAGAAAACCTGCGATTGATACGAGAGAGCCGAGAGCAAGAGAAGGAATTTATTGCCGCTTATGCTGTAGCGGGGAAAAAACCTGAAGACAGTAAGGGGCTTCATCAAGTAGGTGTTACTGCTGTTGTTCGTGATTGCCGTGAAGGGGCAGGTAGGTCTCTTACGGTAACGATAGAGGGTCTTGAAAGGGTTGTCTTAGGGCGTATTGTCAGGGAGACACCGTACCTTGCTGTTACCGCAAGTAGAATCAAGGAAACAACGGCTGTTAGTAAAGATTTAGGCAAGAAGATAGATTCTGCCATTGCCCTTGTAGGTGAAATAACTGCTCTTGATCCGAGTTACTCTCCAGAGCAACTTTATGTTCTTAAAATGAATCAAGGGAATCCTTCAATTTTAGCTGATAGGGCATCGGCTATGTTTCGCTTTCCACTTGATGCCAAGCAGGAGTTGTTGTCTGCTGTTAAACTTTCCAAGCGATATGATCGTTTATTGTTGCAATTGAATAATGAATTGAGTCGAGTAGCGACTATTCATAGTATTGAGTTGAATGTTAAAAAGAACATTAAGGAAGAACAGAAGAATCACTTCCTGAGATTGCAACTACATGAAATACGAAAGCAACTTGGTGATGACTTTTCAGAAGAGAAAGAGGCTGCTCAACTGAGGCAGGCTATTAAGTCGTCAACTGATTTGCCCTCTGAAGTTATAGCACGTGCAACAATCGAAGTTGATAGGTTATCACAGTTGTCTTCTGCTTCTGCAGAATACGGTGTTACCAAGACTTATCTGGACTGGGTGTTATCTTTGCCTTGGGGAAAGTACAAGCCTGATGATTACAGTATTGCGGATGTTGAGCGGATCATATCTTCTGATTATTTTGGGCCGAGGTCTATTAAAGAGCAGATATTGCAACGGATCTCTGTCCGAAAACTACTGGGTGGAATCAATGAAGGGCCGACCCTGTGTCTTGTCGGTGCTCCCGGTACGGGTAAGGCATCTTTGGCACGTGCAGTAGCCAAAGCGATGGGGAAAGAGTTTATTCGTATATCAGTTGGCGGGATTTCATCTGTTGCTGAAATAAAGGGTTCGTCACGAACATACTTGGGGGCAATGCCAGGGAAGATCATGCGTGCTATGCGTGATGCGGGAACTTGTGATCCTGTTGTTTTGATTGAAGATATTGATTACTTCAATATGGAGAATGATTCTTCAGTCAATATGGCTCTTCTTGAGGTTATTGACACCCGTAAGAATGGTAAGTTTCTCGATAACTATATTGGAATACCGTTTGATTTGAGCAAAGTAGTGTTTATCAGTTCGGTACGTGCCTATGAGGAGATTCCCGAACAGTTTGTACCGCGTTTTGAAATAGTTGATCTTCCCGGGTATATTGAAAAAGAGAAAGTTGTTATTTCCAAGAAATATATGATTCCAAAACTGTTGCAGAAACATGGGCTAACTCGTTCTGAATTAAAGATTACTGATAAGATACTCTTGGAAATTATTAACACATATACTATGGAAGCGGGGCTTCTAACATTTTCTCAACAGATAGAGAAGATTTGTCGCAAGATTGCATTAGCAAAATCAAGCAAGAAGCAGAAATCATGGACGATCAATGAGAAGAATCTCGAATCATATTTGGGACCATCAATCTTTATTCGCGAAAAAGCAGAAAAACGACCTGAGATTGGAACAGTAGCCGGTTTGGCTTGGACTGGATCGGGTGGTGACTTAATGTTTATCGAAGGGTTGAAGATGAAGGGGGAAGGGCAGATTATTACGACAGGTTCATTGGGTGAAGTGATGCGTGAATCTATTCTTGCTGCTCACTCCTATGTTCGTTCCAAAGCAGATATGCTCGGTATTGATTTTGGTGATTTTAGTCAATTTGATATTCATATTCATTTCCCATCCGGGGCGATTCCCAAGGATGGTCCATCGGCAGGGGTGGCGGTTTGTCTTGTTATTGCGTCGGTCATGGCTGAGCGTCCGATTCGGCATGATATGGCTATGACTGGTGAGGTTACTCTTCGCGGTAAAGTTCTTCCTGTAGGCGGAATAAAGGAAAAGATTTCAGCGGCTTATCGTGCTGGAATTCTGAATGTTGCGTTGCCAAAGGAGAACAAGAAAGATCTCAAAGAGTTACCGAAGGAGATTTTACGCAAATCAAAATTCACTTTTATCGACCGAGTGGATGAATTATTTGAGGTTGGGCTTTTAGATTTTACTCCATCAGCTTTTACTCTTGAAAAGATTTTTGCTGAAGAGATAGAGAAAGCGCAGTCAAAGGCAAAAGAAGAAAAGAAGAAAAAGACCGCAGAGAAAAGAAAAAAAACGACTAAAGTGGCAAAGAAAAAAACATCCAAGACAACTTCCAAAAAGAAGTCAAGATAGCGATCACACGCGATATCTCTTGACAGTTTCCAATCAGATTTACTATATTTGATGCGTACGACAAAATGGTCATGCATAAGCATTGCTGTTAGGCAGTAATGCGACCGAATATGTCTTGTCCAGGTATTTGTTCGCCTGTCTGTTGATTGTTCGGTCTATTTCATACAGATGGGGAATCGTTGAAGAATGAACATACGTTGGCTTATTCTTCGACATCGGGTCAAGTCGGTACATGTGGAAATCAAAAACAATAATGCAGGCAGACTGTGTTGATTGATGTATCAAGTATAATGTTACGTGTGAGATAACTATGAGCTACTACACGAGATTACTGCATGGAGGCAATTTTATGAGAGTGGCAGTATTGATTGCGATTTTGCTATTGGTTGTTGTGCCTTGTTCGTTTGCACAAAATGATGCTGGAAACCCTGATACTGTCGATCTGGTTTTTTCAGTATTACCAGATTTTACTACAAACCAGCTTCAGGTACAGATGGATCTTTATGTGTATAATGATGCGAACACATTAGTTGGTTCATCGATGGGGTTTTCGTGGAGTAATCCGAATTTACAGATGGATTCCGCAGTTGCCAGTTCGTTTACAGCAACAGGTTTTGACCTTGGTGTTTTCTTGTATGAAGACAATGATATTGCCATAACCAATGCCAACCAGCGATTTATCTTCGGAAGTGCAAGTTTGTTTGGTTCGTTACCTTCTGCGTCGACAAGACAGCTTTGGGCGAGTTATTACTTTACTCTGACGAACTGGGATGCATGTGATACTATAGCCATTGATACGTTGCAGTTTAGTCCCGGCTCAGTATGGACTTTAGTTGGTGCAGGTAATCAAAGTTATCAAGCTCAGTGGACAGGCGGAAAAGTTATTCGAGATACTGCCTGTGCTGTTTCTGCTAACCTTGTACTCTCTACCGATTCACTATTTTTTCAAGCTGTTGTCGGTGGATCGACTCCTCCCGGACAAACATTTCAGGTGATTTCTGATACATCACCAATTAATTTTACTCTTAGTGAAAGTATGTCTTGGATGGTTGTTAGTCCTACAATTGGTATTACGACTCAAGTTATTAATGTTTTGCCAAATCCGATCGGATTAAGTGCGGGTGTTTATTTTGATTCAATTGAGGTACAGTCTGCTGAAGCAGTAAATTCTCCTGTGTATGTTAAGGTAGTGTTACAGATGGATCCTCCACCTGCAGAGATCCTCGCTACTCCAGATCAGTTATTTTTCAATGCAGTAGCAGGCGGTTCTAATCCAGCACCGAAAATATTGACTATTACCAATACGGGTGGCGTACCGTTATCATGGTCTGTCTCTCATGCAGAAAGTTGGTTGTCTCTTGCACCAGCAAATGGAACTGATTCAGGTGATGTGACTGTCTCTATTGATATAACAGGTTTGGTGTTTGCCGACTATGAAGATACTATTTGGATCACTGATGCTAACGCTTCTAACTCTCCATATCCTGTTCCAGTATTTCTTACAGTTGGTTCTGATCTTCCTATTATTGTTGCTGATTCGGCGTTCAATTTTGTTGTGGTTCCCACCTCGACCAGAGCTGTTGCTCCGGGTAAAGTTATGATCAATAACGGGGGGGCGGGAACGATGACATTTTGGACTGAAGAAAATTCGACACGTTTATTCACAATTACTCCTAGTAGTGGTACTGCTCCTCAGGAGCTTACAATAGAATACAAGCTGACTTCCGGTTCAGCGGGTGATGATTTTTTTGATACACTGTGGGTGTTTTCAAATGAAGCGATCAACTCACCACTGCCTGTTGTTTTCCAATTCCATCTTGTTGACAATCCTGCATTGATGTCTGTCAGTGCTGATACTGCATCATTGACGTTGTTTGAATGTGATCAGGGTGTTGATGGTATATTACCGATAGTTGATTTTCAGGTTAGCAATCTAGGTGGGGACAATCCGTTGCCGATTACTGTGGTTCATGAGTCTGATCTGTTTACGCTGACCTCATCAAGCTCGGTTGCACCTACTTTGATCAGGTTGTTTGCAAATTTCCTCGATCTGCCTGTTGGGATATATTACGATACAATCGAGTTGATAGCTCCAAAATCAATCAACAATCCGGATACTGTTATTGTTAAATATGAAGTTATTCCAGGGACTCATGCTCCTGCGATTTCTCTCTCAAAGATTAATGTTGTCATCCCGTCTCAAGAGAATGCAGGTCCGATTGTGCCGACATCATTTGATATTAGAAATATCTGGGGTGGTTGTATGGATTGGACTCTTCATGAAGAAATCCATTGGCTGTATCCGACTGATACCATGGGGACTGCTCCTTCTGGGATAGGGCTTGGGGCAGATGCTACAGGATTCCTTTTTGGTCAATATCAGGATTCATTCTTTGTGCATGCACCCGGCGCAACGATTACCCCTCGAAAGGTTGATGTCCTGCTAAAAGTATGGCGTTTTCATGGAGATAATGATTATAGTGGTGAAATCAATGTTGATGATCTTACCTATTTGGTTCGGTATCTTTTCCAAGGCGGAGTTCAACCGGAACCTGAGCTTTTTGTAGGTAATATGGATTGTAATCATACAGTTGATGTTGATGACCTGACCTACTTTGTCAATTATCTTTTTAAGTCTGGTCCTGTGCCTTGTGGTAATCCCTATAAGTAGGGAAGATTAAGATATGTGTAGTAATAGCCCCGATTTCTGTCGGGGCTTTTTTTTGGTTATTTGCTTATTCTGTCAACTTGATTTTTCAGAAGTAGAATTGAACCTGTGATATACCTGTTGGGCAGACTCAGGTGACGGGTCTTATAAAGTCGCTGAAGCGACTTTATAAGACCCATCGTAATTTTTTTAGATATATCACAATCCGCCGAGGTGGATCAAGACCTAATACAATGATTTGTGAGGTTTTTTCAACTCTCTCTTTTGTTGGGGCTTTTCTTTTTGCGTCATTTGGTTCTTATGCTAAATTCTTTCGAGTATAAGCCGTTTTAGTATAGAAAAGCGCAACAAATGCGAATATAAGAATGAGTGAAATTTCATTGACAATTAAAGAGATATGAGTACCTTTTAATAGTAATAATAAGGTCTTACCTGCGGTATTGGCTGCTCGAAAAAAACTGCACAAATAATGCTTCTGTTATATCTCTATCTGGAAGTTGTTTGGAGGATTCTGTGATATTAATGCTTAAGAAGTCTTGTCTGTATGTTCTCACATTGTTGACATTCTCAGTTGCTACCATTACTGCTGAAGAAGCTCAACGTAACTGGGACAATGCAACACCTACTGATTATCATCAAAAATTGTGGGAGTCAAAAGTCAAAGGGATGACAGATCGTGTAATCCTTCAGGATAAGTCAGCTGCTGTTTCAACTCAGACAAATTATGATGTTCTTTATTATAATATCTATATCAAGGTAAATGACACGACTCAGATTCTCGATGGGCGAGTTACTTTTGTTGCTCAGTCTGCATCAGCCGGGGTAACGTCTGTTGAGGTTGATCTCTATAACAATATGTCAGTCGATTCTATTATTGCACCATCTGGTCCTCTTAGTTATACGCGTGCAGGGGATATAGTAACAGTACTACTTGGCGGGACATATAATACAGGTGATCCTTTCGAATTCGATTTTTATTATAGTGGGCATCCGATTGAAGGCGGTTTTCAGGCATTTTCATTCTCAAGTTATTCTGGTATACCTGTGATTTCATCACTGTCTGAACCATATTTTGCACGAACATGGTGGCCATGTAAAGACAGGATGGATGATAAGGCAGATTCATTTGATATTGCTATAGAAGTTGATACATCATTGTATGTTGGTTCGAATGGAACGCTTGATTCAACTGTTGCAGGTGGTGCACCAAATTCGCATATCTACTACTATAATGTAGATTATCCGATGGTGACATATCTTTTCTCAGTAGCGATATCGCAATATGCAGTGTGGACTGATGAGTGGGTTTACAATAGTGGTATTGATACACTACCTCTTGTTCATGCGGTTTTCCCGACATGGTATACATACTCTCTAACGCATTATGATGTTACCCCACAAGTTTTGCAGGTCTTTTCAGACAAGTTTGGCCCGTATCCATATCCGACTGAAAAGTACGGACATTCCAACTTTACTTGGGGTGGAGGAATGGAGCATCAGACAATGACCTCAATGGGTGGCTCCTCATTCGGTTTTTCTGAGCCTGTTGTTGTTCATGAGGCGGCTCATCAATGGTGGGGTGATTATATCACTTGTACTTCCTGGCAAGATATTTGGTTAAATGAAGGTTGGGCATCGTATGCTGAAGCTGTCTACTATTTAGAGACTCAAGGTTGGTCGGCGTATCATTCATATATGTTTGGTATGGATTATCCCTACGGCGGAACTATCTATTGTCAGTATACGACGAGTGTTGGAGGGATTTTCACGTCAAGAGTTTATGACAAGGGAGCATGGGCACTCCATATGTTGCGCGGTGTACTCGGAGAGGCTGATTTTGCTACGGGCGTTACTGCATGGTATAATTCACAATACAAATATGCAGATGCGACTACTGAGGACTTCAAAAATGTTTTGGAAGTAGCTACAGGGGTAGAGCTCGATTGGTTCTTTGATCAGTGGATACACGGGACATATCGTCCAAACTATCGTTGGGAATATATGACTGAGTCTGATGGTGCGGGAGGGTATAACTTATATTTACGTGTTAATCAAGTGCAGACTACCGCTCCTCAAGTGTTTACAATGCCAGTTGATTTTTACTTTACCGGTCCGAATGATACGTTGACTTTAGCGATCGACCAGCGTCAAACACGTATCACGCTCAATTTCCCTGTCAATGTAACAAATGTTACCCTTGATCCAGTAGGGTGGGTCATGAATACAAATCTCAAATTAACTTGGGATATGAACATTATTACACTCTATGATGGTCTCTCTGCGGGTACACAATATCTTCCTTATGTAGACACAATTGAGGTTCGTGGTGGCAGTACTAAAAATACGTGGTCTGTGACTTCCGGCACATTACCGCCAGGACTGACACTTGGAAGCGATGGAATCATTAGTGGATCCCCGACAGATACCGGTACATTTGTGTTCACTGCTCTTGTCGATGACAACCACAGTACCTTGTCTGACGAAGTCGATTTTGCAATTTCGATAGCCTACAATCCAGGTATGCCAGGTGATATTAACAATGATGGTGATTTGAATGTGGCGGATTTGACTTATTTGGTGGAGTGGCTTTTCAAGGGAGGTCCTGCTCCTGTGATTATGAATTCAGCAGATGTCAATGCATCTTGTTCTCATGATGTTGATGATTTGACGTATCTTGTTGCTTTTCTGTTCCAGAGCGGTCCAACTCCGCTACCCGGCTGTTTCAACAAGTAGAATATGGCTGACATGAATGAGAGTAAACGGCCTGTCATTATTATCTGACAGGCCGTTTCTGTATGGAAAAGAGTGCTTTTTTATTGCGTTTATAGTCTTATCTCCTATTATACTTGGGTTCGGGCAGGAAAATAGTTCCTACTAACGAACTCGAGGATTATTGATGAAACAGAAACAACCTGTTCGTACATTTCATGTCACTACTTTTGGGTGCCAGATGAATTTGGCCGACTCATCCACTTTGGTTTCCAGCCTATCGACTCGTGGCTATACACGTGTTGATACAGAGGCTGAAGCAGATCTTTTAGTTTTTAATACGTGCTCAGTTAGGGAAAAAGCTGAACAACGGGTTTACGGTCGCTTGGGTGAGATAATTAAATATAAGAGAGAAAAACCTCATTTGAAGGTTGCGGTAGTCGGTTGTATGGCTCAGAGGTTAGGTGATGAGTTAAAAGAGAGAATCCCTCATGTTGACTATGTTCTCGGGACAGATCGCCTTTTTGAGCTTGCTGACGTTGTCGAGGGTTTTGAAGGTACTGAATCTGTTATGACCGCTTTTGGTCATGAAAATATGGATTCTATCGCACCGATTAAAGAAACCCCGTTTACTGGTTTTATTACTATTTCTCGTGGTTGTGATAACTATTGCACGTACTGTATTGTTCCGTACGTTCGAGGAAGAGAGCGGGCACATGCAACAGATTTTATTCTTAATGCAGTTCGCGATATGGTTGCTGATGGCGTGAAAGAGGTTACGTTGTTAGGGCAAAACGTTAATAGTTACAAATACAAAGAGACTGATTTTCCCAAACTTTTAGAACGAGTCGCTACTGAGACTGATATTCCACGGCTTAGGTTTATGACTTCACACCCAAAAGACCTTTCTCCCAAGCTTGTCGATGTTTTGGCAGAGAATCCGAAAATAATGCCACATATTCATCTACCACTTCAGTCAGGTTCTAATCGTGTTCTTAGAAAGATGGGGCGAGTATATACGGTCGAGCATTATCATAAGATTATTCGGTATATTCGTGAGAAGCTCGATTATGTTTCAATTACGACTGATTTGATCGTCGGGTTTCCTACTGAGACTGAGGGAGAGTTTGAGCAGACATTGGATGCTGTTCGCAAAGTTGGTTATGACTCTGCATTTATGTTTAGGTACTCGGTACGTCCGGGAACAACAGCGGCAAGATATGAAGATGATGTTCCTGAGGAGGATAAGATTCGACGGTTGAATATACTGATCGAGCTTCAGCAGGGAATTGCATCAGAACAAAATCAACGAGAACTTGATCAGATTCGGTTTTCTCTTGTTGAGGGAAGATCAAGGCGAGATAATCACGTATGGCGTGCACGAACTGAAGGGAACAAGACAGTATTGTTTGGAGGTGAGTCTGTAAAGCCTGGTGATATTGTTCCTGTTCGGATTACTTCCGCTGACGCGTTTACGTTGCATGGAGAGTTGGTAACTTCAAACTAATGATGAATAGCCTGATATATATTCTTTCACCAGTAATAGTTGCAGTCGTTGTACTGTTTCTGATTGTTCGGCTTCGTTTCTTTCGAGATGAGCAGGTATCAGGGAGAGTATCTTTTCTTAGTGGCGGGATTGTTGCCTTTATTGGTACTGTTTGGCAACTTTTGCGTTTGAGTTCAGACTATTCTGATTGGTTTGTAGATTCTGCTTACCAATATATAGATTTGGTGCAGTATTTGTTGGTCGGTCTTGGGATTCTTCTCATGACTATTGGTCTTGCTCTGTACGCAGACTTTTGGCAATCTCGTCATGAGGAAGTAGACCAGAGAGAGAAACGACTCGGCCTGCTTGATGACCTTAGGCGTAGTACTGCGGGGCAGTATCCACTTGTAGAACTGCTGAATATCACTTTGAAAGAAATTCTCGGCAGGCTCTCAGACTGCTCAGGAGCAGTCTTTGTTGTCAATAAAGCTCGTCGACAATATATTTTGTCTTCGTCGGTTGGTCTGACACGACAGGAAACATCCCTTCTTGAGTATTATCCTGTTGAGCAAAGTATTGTAACACAGGCTATCGATTTGGGTGAGGGGATGCTAGGTGGGGAATTCTTGATGGTGGATAGATCGGGGCATAGAGAAGCATCACGGTTTCAGTCAAGCCTTGTTTTACCACTAGTTGCAGGACATGAGAAAATCGGGGCTATTGTTATTTTAGCAGTAGAGGATCGTTTCTTTGACCAGCCAGATTTGAAACAGCTTATGCCAATAGCACAATGGTTGTCCGATCGCATACACTCTATGCGTTTGGAACGAACTGTTCTTACTGAACGGAAAAGAGCGGATCAGTTACAGTCGGAACGAAGTGATCTGACCGCACGTCTTCTGGCTACATCAAGTGCTTTTGTCTCTCGTGATCCGTTGACTACCTTTTGTCAGAGTCTCAACGGTTTTTATGGTGCGTCAAATGTGCATATTATCGGTCTGGTGAATGGGACTTTACATTTTTATGGGAGTAGTGACAGTCAGACAGATCTCACAGAGAATTATCGTATAGCTTTGGTAGAGGCACTAGGTCGTAGTAAACCTTTAGTGATAAATCAGGAAGCTACAGCTCAAGATGATAGCAAATACATTGCGTCCTCAACTCTTGTTTTTCCTATGGGGGGGAAGGCTGAAAACACTGCACTATTATTGCGGAGGGAAGAGACTGCTTTCTCTATTGATGAACATGATCTTAAGTTGATCGAAATCTTTTCTCATCTTGCACGTCCACTTCTAAAACTTGATGATAGCAATCGCCTCAATATTACACGTCGCAGAGGTTTTGAAGCTATCTTGCAGTTACTTCGTTTTGATAACGAGTTGTCGTCGGAGATGATGATCGAGCAGTTTGTTAAGCGATTAACACGAGTGTTGCCCGATGAATCGAGAGTTTTGCTATTGGAGACGTTGGAAGATTCAGCCTTCCGTGCAGTTGATCTTCCCTTCGGGATGCAAAATAGTAGTGAGGTTATTATATCTTCTACTGAGGGGGAAATAGGGGAGAGTCTTGTGGCAGTTGATGCAAGATCATGGTTTGGTCGCAAAGAAATTGAGCGTGTGCTTTCGGATCTTGTGTCATCAAATAGAGAGACTCTCTATCGTCTAACAGGTGAGAGAGGTTTGCCATCATTGTTGTCGGTTTGCCCGTTCAGCACACTTAGTAAGCCATCGGGAGCCGTAGTTGTGATGATTTGGGATACAACCGAATGTGATCGCGGTGAGTGGGAACGCATGCTTACATTGGCGACATCATTATTTTCGATGCAACTTACTACACGTGCATTGTCCCTTCGTCAATTGAATTCAGATATCTCAGGGGTAGATAGTCATTTGTTGGGGAACTCTGTCAATAAGCTCAATAACTACTTTGCCGCCATAATTGGACAAGCTGAACTTGCAATCAATGCTGATGCAGGTTCTCAGGCGACTGTCCATTTGCGTGGTGTACTTGCTGAAGCAGAAAAAGCAGCAAGTTATGTTAAGGAGTCTTTAGGGCAGATATCAGACCTTTCGGCTATTGATTCGTATCAACCAAATCTGTCTGTAAGTGAGATTGTACAAGAGGCTTTGCAACCGATGCATGTCTCAGAGAGAATGTATATGATTGCAGGTCGTCCTCGTGAGGTGAATTGTGAGTTTGAAGATGACTTGATAACAGGTTTATCCGAAGAGAAGATATCATTGCTTACCGAGGAGGTGTTAAGTCGCTTCGGTGCTCTTTTGAGTGATGATGATCTTTTGTCGATGTCAACGTATAGGCAGGATGGTTATTGTTATCTTGATATCTCTCGACATAGGAAAAATTTCCCTCCAGTTGATAAGGTTGCGAAGTTTGGTAAGTATCAACCGCCTGAAGAAGTTCTGCAATATCGCCCTATCGATGCTTTCTTGACGCATATTGTTGATACTGATATTCAATATGCTTATGATGGTTTGAGTCAGATTCCATCATATCTTTCTTTTCGTTTTCCTTCGACAGTCGATCAGACTGCTCAAGGGGAGAGAGCAAACAGACCTGTACGATTGTTAGCTATTGATGATCAGGATGTAATTCTTGATCTCATAGCGGCAATGTGCCAATCTCTCGGGTATCAGGTCGAAACAGCACGGAATGGGGAGGAGGGCGTTGAATTGGCTCAGGCTCAGGCATTTGACATCATACTGACAGATTTGGCAATGCCTGGAATATCTGGACTCGAAACTGCTGAACGAATCAAGAAGCTACATCCTACTACACCGATCATTTTAATAACAGGTTGGGAAGTTTCTATTGAGGCTGATGAACTTAAAAAAGTTGGTATCTCTTCGGTACTATCGAAGCCTTTTAGGATGGAACAATTGACTGACCTGATTCAGTCCTATCTCTCTGTTCGTACCTCTGCATAGGCAGTAATATCAAGCCTTTACGAGGTTGTCTGGAGAGGTTAATTCTTCATAGGTGCCTTCCGATACTGTTGGTATAACGAGAAAGGCTACCAATGGACAAGATTTCAATCATCGAAGCTATACGCAACAATGGCAATATTCTCTCACTGCCTCAGGTTTTGGCAGAGATTCTAACAGAAGCAGGAAAAGAAGATTTCTCTGCAGATATGCTTGCAAAGAGCATATTGAAGGATCCTTCCTTAACCAGCAGAATTCTCAAAATGGTAAACTCTCCATATTATCATAGAATGGCTGAAATAAAGACTGTAAATCAGGCGGTAGGTATCCTCGGTGTTACTACGGTGAAGTGTATGGCACTTTCTACTACTGTGTTAAGCCCTGAGAAAATAGCAGAAGAATCAGGTGTTGATGCCAAGGAGTTTTTTACTGATGTCATGTTTGTTGCGGCGGCTTGTGAACAGATCGCAGGTGAAGTAGGGATGAAAGGTGCTGAAGAAGCATTCATCGCAGGGTTGTTACATGATGTTGGAGTTTTGTTCTTTCTTCATCACTATCCGAAAGAGTATCGTCAGATTATAGATAAGAAAACGAGTGCCACTAATTTGTGTGAAGCAGAGATTGAGGTCTTCGGAATAGATCATACTGAAGTCGGATTCCACTTAGCAGAGGTTTGGGGATTACCTCCGTATGTAGCTGAAGCAATTAGGACACATCATTCCCCTGCAAATGTTCCAACTGACGATACGATGTCGAATATCGTTGCCCTAGCGGTATTGTTGACAAAAGATCATTTTTCAGGATATGGAGAAGCTCTGACCGGGAGACTCACACATATTACTACTGTTTCAGAATCACTCAAACTCTCCAGAGAGACTGTTGATACTATTTCTTCCTCTTTGTTGGCAAAGACAATTGAGACTGCAGAATTTCTTGGTATGGATATTGGTAATATAGAAGAGATTTTGATGAAAGCAAATCAGGAAATTTGGAAGTCGTTCTTGACGATAGAGAATCTTTTCAAAGAGAGGCAAGAGTTGACACAGAAGCTTCTTTTGGAGGAGCGGGCAAAGGGTGCAGAGGAATCAAAGAATATCGCAATGGCTACGCTTTCGCATTATTTGAATAATGCAGTCATGGCGATCTACGGTCGCACCCAGATCATTAGTATGTTTTTGAAGAACGGAAAAACCGACAAAGTGATTGAGGGGATGCCTACTAATATTGAAGTGATCAACAAGTCTGTGAAGAAGATTATTGCTGTTCTTGAGGAGATGAGGCATATATCACCACTCGATGCACAGCAGTTTGATGAGATGTCCCGAGCTTTAAATATTGATGATAAGATTGAACTCAGGATGGAAGCTATGGGGGAAGATGAGGGAGATCTGGCAACAGTTCTAACGTCAAGTGATGAATTAATGAAAGCACATTGTTGACCGTGACTCTTGGACCTGTTAGTTTGTATATATGCTGACGTATGTAACTTCTGGTGAATCACATGGCCCGCAGTTGACCACAATAATAGATGGTCTGCCTGCCGGGTTACGCATCTCACTCGATCAGATTAATTATCAATTGGCCAGACGACAAAAAGGATATGGTCGTGGTGGTCGTATGAAAATCGAACAGGATCAGGCTGAAATTGTTTCAGGCATTCGGCATGGGTATACGATCGGTGGGCCTATTACACTTGTCATAAAAAATCGTGACTGGGAGAATTGGACAAAGATCATGCATCCGATTGATCCGATTCCAGAGAATCTTTCAATTAAAGAAGAACGATTAGCTCATGATACTTCACGACCTCGCCCCGGGCATGCTGATCTATCAGGTGCGATAAAGTGGAACCATCACGATATGAGAAATGTGTTGGAGAGAGCATCAGCACGAGAGACTGCTGCACGAGTGGCAGTAGGAAGTTTGACTCGTCAATTCCTTGAATACTTTGGGGTTGAATTTGCATCACATGTTGTTCGGATCGGTCAGGTAGCGTTAGCTGAGGGATATGATCTCTCTGATCTTGAGCAGATTCGTTCGATTACGGAAGCATCTGAGGTGAGATGCTTAGATGATACAACTGCAAAAGAGATGATTGAGGAAATCCGTAGTGCAAAGAAATCACGAGACTCTCTTGGTGGAGTTGCTGAAGTAATCGTGAGGGGCCTTCCTGTCGGACTAGGGGGGATGTCACAATGGTACCACCGGTTGGACGGTCAACTTGCGGGAGCGATGATGGCTATTCATTCGGTCAAAGGGGTAGAGATCGGTCTCGGAATGGAGGCAACAAAACTACGCGGTAGCCAAGTTCATGATCAGATTTACTACGAATCAGATGGAAATCGTGCAAAAAAGAATTTTTCACGGCGTACGAACAATGCAGGTGGGCTTGAGGGTGGCATGACAAATGGAGAGGATATACGTATTCGTGTCGGTGCAAAACCGATCTCTACTCTAAATCAACCGCTTGAAACAGTCGATGTATTGACACACAAAAAAGCCGAAGCGATAGTCGAGCGGACCGACAATTGTGTCGTTCCCGCATTGGCTGTTATTTGCGAAGCTGTTGCCTCATTGGTTTTAGCAGAGGCTTTCATTACTAAGTTTGGCGGGGATAATCTTGCTGAAACTGAACGTAATTATCAAAGCTATTTAGATACTGCTTTTTAGGATTTCTGACAGGCTCTTTGACAAATCTGCTAGTTTCATTATCACTTGATCAAATAACGTCAATGATGTAGTTTCTCTCTAAATACAAGGGAGATGCAAATGAATTTTACGTATGCTACAGGGAAACCGGAAGATTGTTCGGTTGAAAGTATTGTCTTTTTTGTCCCAGAATTCAAAACTTTGTCTAAACAATTGAAAGAGCTTGATAGAGCAACAAACGGTTCTGTCTCTACTTTGTTTGAAGCTGAAGAGTTTACTGGGGAGCAAGGGCAGATATCTCAGTTGATGAACGCTGATGAGTATAAGGCTAAGCGAATTATTTTGGTTGGTCTCGGTTCACAAAAGAGTATTGACCATGACAGCTATCGTAAGGCTTCAGGGCGTTTGTCGAGACACTGGGGGTTGATGAACTCGCAATCTGCCAGTATATATTTTGATTCTGTTGATGATCTAACGATACCACAAGCAGTAGTTGAAGGCTTAATACTTGGAGCGTTTAAGCAACTTGAGTTCAAGACTGGTGATGGGGCGAAGGATAAGAACAAGTTGACCTCGTTACAGATGTGCGTGGGGGATCGACGGTCTCTTAAAAGGCTCGAAAAGGGAACAGAAAGAGGAGCGATCATCGCTGAAGGTCAGGTGTTAGTCAGAACTCTTGCGGGCACTCCTGCCAATTATTTGACACCACCGATGTTAGCGAAAGAGGCTCAGAAGTTAGCCCGTACATATGGACTCAAATGCAAGATATTGGATGAAAAAGTGATTGAGAAAGAGAAAATGGGTGCTTTGCTTTCTGTCTCACAGGGATCTGTTGAACCGCCGAGGTTTATAATCTTGGAACATCAGGGAGGGAAAGCGACGCAAAAGCCGATTGTCTTAGTTGGTAAAGGTGTTACTTTTGATACGGGTGGGATTTCTCTGAAGAATGCTTTGAATATGCACGAAATGAAAGGGGATATGGGAGGGGCGGCAGTTGTGCTCGGAACTATGGTGACAGCGGCAAGGCTCGGTATCTCTCAGAATATAGTAGGGTTGATTCCATCGGCTGAGAATATGCCTTCAGGGCATGCTACACGGCCTGGTGATATTGTTACATCTCGTAATGGTAAGACAATTGAAGTAATCAATACAGATGCAGAAGGTCGTCTGCTTCTTGCTGATGGCTTGGACTATGCTAACTCATTTGATCCACAAGCGGTTTTTGACATTGCCACTTTAACGGGTGCGACCCTTTACATTTTAGGGTATTCGGGTGCACCAATTATGGGTAACAATGAAAAACTGCTTAGTCGTTTGAGAGAGGCGGCAGATAATACAGCAGAACGAGTCTGGCCATTGCCTATTTGGGATGATCATCGTAAGCAGATGAAATCACCAATAGCCGATTTAACGAATTCAGGTGGTCGGCCTGCAGGGACGATTTCCGCTGGAGCTTTTCTTGAGAATTTTGTAGGTGATTGGCCTTGGGCACATATTGATATCGCCTATGTTGATGTTGAGCCTTCAGGAAAACCATATGTCCCAAAAGGTGTTACAGGTTTTGGTATGAGGTTGCTTGTGGAAGCACTTACGAATTGGAAGAGATTATAACAATAGTTTCTTAAAACCAGAGATAAGAAAAGGCCACCAACGGGGTGGCCTTTTCTATATTCACACTTATTGTAGAGAGGAGTTATTTTTTAGGACCTTTTGACCAAGCGGGGTTTGAATCGAGTCCGGGGCCTGTTAATTGTCTCAGTCCGTTTCCTGTAATATCAACGATCCAGATTGAACCATCAGATGTTGACACAGTCAGCCATTTTGAGTCGGGAGACCATGACGCAGGAGCACTTGTATTTAAGCTTCTTCCAACAGGAGGAGAGAAGACCAAGTATTTTTGACTTAGGTCGGGGGTTGCAATGTATAACCCGCCATCGCTAATGCTATTGTTGATATAGGCAAGCCACTTTGAGTCAGGTGACCAAGCAGGTCGAATCAGGTTACGATTTTTTGCTGCTCGGGCTTTGATTGAATCCATAGGTTCCATGAAATTATCTTTGTTGATAATGACGAGTCCTTGCCATTTCATGTCATGGAACGCAACACCAGCAATATCGCCATTGGCGTTGATTGACGGTGACCGAACAAACTCGGATCCGAAATTACGCCAGTCCTTGCGTAGAACATCAGTAACATTTCCACCTGAATCTATTGTGCATATTTGAAAATTGGGGAGGAAAGTATTCACATAGTTTGAGTTCATATCTTTTTCAAATATGATTGTTTTGCCATCAGCAGACCATTCAGGTGATTGACTACCGAGGTCAAAGGTTAGGCGAGTCCAGTATGAGCGATTATTCGCATACGCTGAATCTAGGTGACCGATAAAGAGGTCGTTGACCTTATGATACCCGCCGACATTTGGATCAGGGCCACCGATAAGGCTTGCTTGTCCACTGCGGGTGAAAACGAAATGACGACCAGAAGGAGACCAACTGATTCTTCCCGTTGCATTGGTCGCCTCGACGATCATATCCTGATTACTACCATCAGGATCCATAACCCAGATATTCTTATCACGATTAAAGGCGATCTGGCCAATCGGTTTACCTATAGTCCCAGCTTTTTCGGCAGGGAGTTTTTGTGCCTTAGCGAAAGACAAGATCGTTGTCATCGTCACAGTTAAGAGGATGACACAGATTTGCAGAGTAATGTTTTTCTTGTTCAAAGTATGAAACTCCGGTTCAAAGGTTGCAGGTCAGCCTAAAATAGAGATTGC
This sequence comes from Candidatus Zixiibacteriota bacterium, assembly GCA_024277795.1. GTDB lineage: Bacteria > Zixibacteria > MSB-5A5 > GN15 > FEB-12 > JAJRUL01. The sequence goes on along the minus strand of JAJRUL010000149.1, from coordinate 6,231 downwards.
GGCTGACCTGTCAACAGATTTACCTATCCGCTTACCATTTGAAGAACCGTTTTAGTTCAAACTTTGCTGTAAAGCCTGAAAGATCAAGATCTACACGGTTTTCAATGGTACCATCGGTTGTCGCTACGATTTCCTCATCTTGACCATTATACCATGCAACATTGGTAAAGTTCAGGTACTGATATCCGAAGTCTGCGGCCATTGACATATTCCAGAAATTCAATGAATAGTCACCACCGACAGTAAATTTGAAGCCGGGAGCAGAGCCGTTAAATGTCGTGTTATTTCCTGTTGGTGTTGCAGTAGTCAGGTTCATGTTTTCATATCCATTCCAGAGATCCCATTTGCTCCAGTAGTATCCGACTTCTGTTCCAAAACGCATTGAATATGATGGGAGGCCATTTACCGTAGGCGGATTCAACAGGTAGTATTGGATGCCAGTACTTAAACCATAGACCTGAATCTCACTGATGAGATTGGTGACAGTAATTTGTGCGCCCAATGGAGGTGTATATTGAAATGAACCATTTTCATTAGTTCCGATTTTCAACCAGTATTCACCGCCGATAGTCCAAGCAAATTTCTCAGCAAACATGACACCCATGTCAAATCCGATTTGCGGAGCTTGGCTCAACCACGGGATTTCAGCATTAGCAAAACGACTGCTGTTATATGTTGAGAAATCATTGTATGGATTTTGTCTGTTAATACGGTTCATTTTGAAGCTGGTTGCTACCCAACTGATTTTACGAATATGCCTTTTTTCAGCTTTTTTGAGATATCTTTTAATGATTTCATCTTCTGTTCCATCAGCTTGTGCACAGGCTCCCAGCATAAATACCGCACCTAGTGCATACATGATAATTGTCCGAATCTTCATACATCCTCCTACTTGGTTCGAATTTGTAACATGCTCTGTATATCGGCCAAAAGAGCTAAATTCTTGATTTTATAGGATTGTATTTGATAAAAAGAAACGGCAGGTTTGTTTTAACCTGCCGTTATCGAGCTATTACAGTTTATGAGTTCTAACCCTTGAGAGCATAGTCAAGCCCTGCCAACTGAGAATAGAGATTCCAGCGACGGTCGCAGTCTCTTTGGCCAAGCTCCATCAGCATTTTTGCCCTTTCAGGATCGGTCGATTTTAATGTCCGATATCGTGCTTCTGTGTAGGCATACTGTTCAAATGGAATAGTTGGAGCTTTGCTGTCCAGTTGTAATGGGTTTTTTCCTTGGTCTATCAATTCAGGGTTATAGCGATACATGAGCCAATGTCCTGATTTTACTGCGAGATCCTCTTGATCGAGCCCGTGTCCCATATCTATTCCATGAGCGATACAATGACTGTAGCAGATGAGTAGTGATGGGCCATTATATCTTTCGGCTTCGACCATAGCTTTGACTGTCTGGTTATGGCTCGCTCCGATGGCAATCTGAGCGACATATACATTTCCATAAGACATCATCATCATACCGAGGTCTTTTTTTGGCATAGACTTTCCAGCAGCGGCAAATTTAGCCAGAGAGCCACGCGGTGTTGATTTTGACATTTGTCCACCAGTATTTGAGTATACTTCTGTGTCAAGTACGAGTAGATTCACATTTCGACCACTCGCCAGAACATGGTCCAAACCGCCAAACCCTATATCGTAGGCCCAGCCGTCACCGCCAATAATCCATACAGACTTGTTTACAAGGTAGTCTGCGATATCTTGTAAAGCGGATACTTTTTCACCACTCATACCGTTCAAACGCTCTTTGAGAGTTTCAACTCTGACTCGTTGTTTTTCAATTCCCTCTTGATCAGATTGGTCTGCTTCAGCAAGTTCATCGTAGAGGTCAGGTAACAGCTCTTTTGTAAGTACTAGGGCATATTCCTGTAGTTTGTCCGCAGTCAATCTCATGCCCATACCGAACTCAGCATTGTCTTCAAAAAGTGAATTTGACCATGCTGGACCGCGACCATCGGATCGCTTGCAATATGGGGTAGTAGGGAGGTTCCCGCCGTAGATTGAACTACATCCTGTTGCATTGGCACATAGCGAACGATCTCCGAACAATTGAGTCATAAGTTTGATGTAAGGGGTTTCGCCACACCCTGAGCAAGCACCCGAGAACTCAAAGAGTGGTTTGACAAATTGCGAGCCCTTAACTGTTTCAATGTTGATATTACTCAAATCGGGATCGGGGATATTGTTAATGAAGAAATCCCAGTTAATGCGTTCCCGATCTCTGATCGGGACTTGCGGGACCATATTAATCGCTTTGAAAGATGTCTTGTTGCCATCTTCGTCCTTGCGAACAACCGGGCACGCGTTGACGCAGATTTCACATCCTGTGCAGTCTTCGGGAGCTACCTGCAATGTGTAGAGCAGTCCGACAAATTGTTTTGTCTTTGCCTCAACAGATAAGAATGTGTCAGGCGCATCTTTTAAGTATGATGGTTCAAATACTTTTGGTCGTATCGCCGCATGTGGACAGACAATCGAGCAGATATTACATTGGATACATGTCTCTTTATCCCATACTGGAATATCTACAGCGATGTTTCTTTTCTCAAACTGTGTCGTTGCGGTTGGATATGTGCCGTCGACTGGAAAAGCTGACACGGGGAGGTTGTCTCCACGTCCTGCGATTATTTCAGCAGTTACTGTCTGAACAAAATCAGGCGCATTGGCCGGGACCGTTGGTGGCATTTCGATATTGCTGGATATCTCTTTAGGGTAGTTGACTTCAGCTAAGACTTCAGCAGTAGCATCTACGGCTGAAAAGTTCATATTGACTACTTTCTCACCCTTGGAGCCATATGTATCAACAATAGCTTTTTTAATTGCATCTATTGCTTCATCACGGGAGAGAATACCTGAGATCAAGAAGAATGCCGTTTGCATAATCATATTTATGCGAGCACCGAGTCCCAGTTTTTTGCCTAAGGTTACTGCATCAATAACATAAAACTTGGCCTTTTTCTCAATAAGTTGCTGTTGGACATTTTTGGGAAGGGCATCCCAGACCTCATCCTTTCCAAAAGGTGAGTTTAGCAGGAATGTTCCGCCTTCGACCAATTTGTCTACCATTTCATATTTTTCAAGGAACGAGAAGTTATGGCAGGCAACAAATTGAGCAGAACTAATGAGGTATGGTTTACGAATGACATCTTTGCCGAAACGAAGATGCGAGACTGTTACTGCTCCAGCCTTTTTGGAATCATAGACGAAATACCCTTGGGCGTAGTTGTCTGTGTGTTGGCCGATGATTTTAATCGAATTTTTGTTTGCTCCGACAGTACCGTCAGCACCGAGACCAAAGAAAAGACCTCTAAAATTCTTTCCCTCAAGATCAAATGAGAGATCCATATCGAGTGAAGTGTGAGAAACATCGTCGACAATACCGACAGTAAAATGATTTTTCGGTTTCTCTTTCGCGAGGTTATCGAATATTCCCTTAACCATTGGAGGATTGAACTCTTTGGAGCCGAGTCCATATCGGCCCCCAACAATAAGGGGATGCTTAGTAAAAGGAGCTATCCCTCTATCAAGAGCTTCGTTTATTGCTGTTTGAACATCTGTATACATCGGTTCACCCACTCCGCCAGGTTCTTTTGTTCGATCCATGACAGCAATTCGGGTGACTGTTGAAGGTAGAGCTTTAGCAAACGAAGCTATGTCAAAAGGTCTGAAGAGTCTGACTTTTACCAGTCCGACTTTTTCGCCTTTGTCTACCAGTGCATCTACTGTTTCATGCACAACTTCGGAGCCAGTTCCCATAATAACGATGATGCGTTCAGCCTCAGGGTGGCCGTAGTAGTCATAGAGGTGATATTCTCTTCCGACTATTTTTGCAAAACGATCCATTGCATCTTGTACGTGTTCGGGAGCGCTACTATAGAAAGGGTTGACTGTTTCGCGATGTTGAAAAAAGACATCAGGGTTCTGGGACGTTCCCTTGATTGTTGGCTTGTCAGGAGTAAGGCCACGTTTACGGACAGAGCTGATTAACGAATCAGGTAGCATATCTTTCATGTCTTCATACGTGATTTCTTCGATCTTTGATACCTCATGTGAGGTACGGAAACCGTCAAAAAAGTGAACAAAGGGAATCCTACTTGAAAGTGCTGCCGCTTGTGAGATAAGAGCAAAGTCCATCACTTCTTGTACTGAGCCGGATGCGAGCATACCGAACCCTGTAGAACGACAGGCCATTACATCGCTGTGGTCTCCGAATATTGATAAGGCGTGTGAGGCTACAGAACGAGCAGTTACATGAAAAACTGTCGGTGTCAATTCGCCTGCAATCTTCAACATATTCGGAATCATCAAGAGTAATCCTTGAGAGGCGGTGTAGGTTGTCGTTAGTGCGCCAGTAGTCAAGGCACCATGGACAGCACCAGAGGCACCTCCTTCAGATTGCATTTCAACTACTTCTGGAATTATCCCCCAGATATTAGTTTTTCCTTGTGCTGATTTAGCATCAGCAATTTCGCCCATATTCGACGACGGTGTGATTGGGTAGATTGCGATTACTTCATTTGTTGCGTGTGATACATAAGCGGCGGCAGAGTTACCATCGATTGTTACCATGCGACGGGTTCTATTCCTGCTGTTCGTTTTATCAGTATCGTCTGAAATTGTAGCTTCTGTTGGCATTTATAACACTCCTGTTGCATCTATAGTATACATCACCTTATTATTATCGGTATTTTAGTCCGATTTGGCGACGGTTATTTTCTTCTGAGCTTGGTATTTTCCTTTTTTATCTTTGTACGACTGAGCACATACTTCAGCTGCTTCAATAAAGAGAAGCTGAGCTATTCCTTCATGGGCATATACACGCAGGGGGAGGGGGCCAGTATTCGAAAGAGAAAGAGTTGCATACCCTTCCCATTCAGGTTCAAACGGCGTAACATTTACCAAGAGTCCTGAGCGGGCGTAGGTCGATTTTCCCGTACAGATCGTGATAACATCTCTGGGGATTCTAAAGTATTCTAGTGATCTGGCAAGAATAAAGGAATTTGCAGGGATAAGTATTGAATCAGCTTGTTGGTGGATGAAATGATCATCAGTAGAATTTTTTGGATCGATTTCAGTTAGTTTGTGTGTGTCCAGAACAGAGAAGTTGTCAGACAGACGGAAGTCATACCCATAGCATGAAACCCCATAACTTATCCCCGGTTTCACCTGTGTTTCAGCAAACGGCTCAATGATCCGATCAGCCTTTGCTTTCTCAATAATCCAACTATCCGACTTTACCGCCATATTCGACATATCCTCCTGTCTTCTCGACGTTTGGGTCGATAAGATATGTCAAATAAGACGGGTTGTAAACCGTAAATTCAGTAGTCTACAAACACAATCAGGCCTGTACAGAGCGATTTGCTTGCCAACGAACTAAATCTGCGACTGAGTGACTCTCAAACACAGAGACGAGGCTTTTTTCAGCCATAAGCAATAACTCTCGCATAGCACAGAAATCAGATTGATCACAGCAACTGAGATCTTGTATGCACTTGGCCAGATGATAAGGTCCTTGAATTGCTTCCAACACCTCTTTGATTGCAATGGCGTGAGGCTCTCTTGAGAGTGTGAAACCACCTCGAACGCCTCGATGTGATCGGACAATACCGGATTTTGACAGCGATTGAAAAATCTTGGCCAGAAATTTCTCAGGAATATTCTTGGCTTCTGATATTTCAGACAAAGGCGTAACTAATGCACTGTCTCTTTCCGCCAAATACAGTACACCGAGCATTCCATATTCCTCGGCTTTTGTGAATTGCATGGCGACCTTCTTTCGATTAGGATCATTGCATCCGTTTTTTTGTCAACTTTGTCGGATCACAATAACCCGACACATCAATAATCACAATACGATAAATAGACCTTTTTGTCAAAGAAAAAGCATGCTTTTTGGACTATGCTTTATCATTGTTGTGTGTGCGTAGGCTTGAATGCGATACCTTCGCATTTCAAGATAGAAAGAGCTGTGACAGGTAATAGTCCCTGTCATATTATCACATCTCTGACATACATTTTTTCTGCGACTGTGTTGAGATCGCATTCTTGAGTAGAACAGTATTCGACCATTTCTGGAATCCTCATCCTTTGACAATCGGTGTTGATACATTAGATTGTATGTTGTCAAAAAAACAGAGTACAAGAGAGGTGCGTATGGTTGATGAGAAGGAGCAGGAAAAGGGGTCACAGGGGTTATTGATCGTGTATACGGGAAATG
>JAJRUL010000148.1 GCA_024277795.1 Candidatus Zixiibacteriota bacterium | reverse complement strand
CGTATGAGGCGACTATAACACCATCTGGAGAGACACCTATGAGGTAATCCCCAACTATTGTTAAAGCAGTAATCCTATTCCAAAGGATAGCCTTAACCGGCCCATCATCAATCGAACCAAAAGCAGAGACAGCCAATAAGGCTAAAACAATGAGTATTTTTATGAGTACTGATTTCATTTTACCAATAACATTTTCCGAGCAATATCTGTATTACCTGCTGTGAGTCGGTAGAAATATACTCCTGATGCAAAACCTGCCCCGTCAAACTCAACAGTATACTTCCCTGCCGATAGATCATCATGTACAAGCTGAACAACCTGTTGTCCTAAGATATTGAAGACATTGATTTCAACCTCTTCTTTACGTGACAGAGTAAACGATATTTCTGTTGTTGGATTAAACGGGTTTGGATAGTTTTGCTGGAGTGTGACAGAAGTAGGCAGTAGACGCGTACCAGTTTCATTCACATCAGTAACAATTCTGCCAAATCGACGGTACCCACTATTGTAATTGTCGACCAAGAATCTTGATCTATTCCGTCCCTCATCAATCGAGGCTTCAAAATCCCACACTAACAAATCAGAACCATCAGAAAAGATTGCAAGCTCAACAAGACCGTCTGAGTCTATGTCATCCACAAGTGGTGCAAAGCGTGAAGAAAAAACTTGTCCTACACGAGCTGGTGTTTTTTTTGGCCATCCCTCTAATGGGACTGCATTATGATCGAGAATATGAAGTTGTTCAGGGCCAGTTCCTGGTAAAATATAGCCTGACCGAAAAATAATCTCTGGGTAGTCGTCACCTACAAGATTCGCAACACCCGGTGTACCAAAAGTAACAGGTAGTGAAAAGGCTTCACCATACGGCCTCCCATCTCGCTCCACATATGCTGTCCCATCTGCGTTAAAAATATATAGTGCGGCAACATCATATTCAAAAAATGTGATTAGTATCTCAGGGATACCATCAAGATCAAGGTCAGCAACCACAGGATATGACCCAATCCAACTTTGCACTTCAGTAAATTGAAATGGCCACCCTAAAAGATCATTTGTACCATGTGTCTTTGCCCAAATCCACATCCGACCTTCATTGTCAAAACCTGCAGTGATAATTTCAGGCAAATCATCTCCATCGAGATCAGCGAGTGTAGTACCGTAGATATAAGAAGCGTGGATAATAGTTGGCTCATCCATGTCAAATGCAGGTTGTCCATCTGTACCACTAAAAATGCCGAGCCCAGTAAATGGATATGGCGATGTATAGGATGCAACAACTTCAAGATCATCATCCCCATTTAGGTTTGTCGCTGTTACAAAAGGAGAACTCCCTCCACCAATTCCATAAGAGAAAGAAATTCTATCAGAAAACTGAGCAAATAGACCACCAAGCCCAAAAAAGTACGGATCGCCATTAAAACGGTAGGCAAGGATCTCGCCAAGTTTGTTGATAATCATAAGCCCTGAATCAGGTGTCGCCCCAGACTCAGAAGCTACTCGCAGTTTCGATATTGTCGGATTCGGGTATGCATATTCATAAGGGATCTGACCAGTATAACACCTTAATAAGGTATCAGGAAAAACAGGCGTACCATCATAGTTGACAATATAGATCCCCTCGGCATTCGTCCCTATCAGTTCATCTTCACCATCACCGTCAAAATCATAGACTGCGGGAACACAGCGCATATCCCTGTCCGCCATGAAAGGAAAACCGGGGAGCAATTGACCATTGTCACCTCGGAACAGATATAAACCTGCAGACGTTGCTACTGCTACTTCATTGGTGCCGTCTCTGTTTAAATCGCAACAGACAGGAGTAATACCTGCAGGACCGCCGTATGATGTAGGGAAACCTGTCGAAAACGCCGACTTCACACTAATGGTTACAGAATCAAGAACAATACCATCATCAAAATATCCGAATAGAAGTATTCTGAACAGCCCCGTGTCTGTTCCCGATACCGACCAGTCGAAAATAAGTGAATCAAAAAATTCGCCTGTCGAACTAAATAACCATTCACTACTACTGTTCTGCGCTTGTACAAAAATGGCTAATGAATCGAAACCGGGACCATAAGCAGAACCTATAATCGGAATAGTATAGTCTACTTCCTGTCCTAAAGATGGTGATACCAGATCAAGTCGATTCTGTCGTGAATGAACTACAGTGATCTGAGATGATAAGCCATACATATCAGTTAATCGAAAATTCAGAAATCCTTCGACTGTCGGGTCATCAAACAGATAGATAAGAGAATCTGCAGGGACAAAATCCCCAGTAGCTAACCATTGCCAATCAACCGATCCAACTCCAACTGAATACTCAAGAGTCCAACCACCCGTATAATCTCCAACTGAGGCAATACGTATTGGTATCCCTCCCGTATGACGAGTTCGATTGACTGGAGTAGTGATATAGACGGATCCATTTTCCAATAGTGCAATAGAAGCGTCTATGTTAATATATCCCCAACCTGATAACGTATCAGGTCCTGGCAAGTTATCACCCTGATTTCGGGGATCGAGCATATCATCTGCCCCCAAAAGTATCAGCTCCTGAAGTCGGTTCAACGACAATTCAGGACGAAGTGAAAGCAACAAAGCTGCGGCCCCAACAACAACAGGCGTTGCCATCGATGTACCATCAGCAAGATAATACAGGGAGTCGTCACCGATAATCCTGACAAACGGTTCCTTGACTCGAGGATCGCTATACATATCTGTCCCTGAAGCACGAAGAGATAATATATCTTGCCCCGGTGCAACAATATCAATATGTGCTCCATACGTCGAAAAGTCAGTTTCATAGCCGTCTGAGTTACCAGCCGCCACCACAAAGGTAGAATCGAAAGCAGCGGGATAAAATCTTGTGTTATCTCCTGTATTACCCGGAGCAATACAAACTAAGACACCATTTCTACGAGCAAAAAGAATTGCCTCATGTAATATGCTGGACTCAAATGGTGTCCCCCAACTGATATTTATAACCTGTGCACCCTCATTGACGGCATAGACAATTCCTGCAGCCCCTACCGTACTCGTAGCATTCGGGCGGATCTTAACTCCCATAAGTTCTACTGTTGGTGCTATTCCTACAACTCCACGACCATCTGCATTGGCACCCACTATTCCCGCAAGGTGTGTCCCATGACCGTCATGATCAGTCGGGTCCATATCTCCAACAGGATTAAAGAAATTGAACAGGTCTCCTGAAACATCATACCCGACCGTATCATCAATCAAACCGTTGTGATCATCATCGATGTTATTCCATGGTATTTCATCTGGATTGTGCCAAATACGTCCCTGTAGTTCAGGATGGAGATAATCAAGGCCGGTATCTACAATACTGACCACGACTCTATTTTTTTCTTGAGTTGGTGATTGATAGTAATTGTCCAATGCAACATCCGCTCCCACTGTACCTGATGCAACGGTCAAAATATCATTGTATGCTCCAGGGACCCGTTCAATAGAAAAATATTCCTGCCCAATATTGTGCAAATACCACTGATGACTAAATAGAGAGTCAGTAGGATACTCAAAGAACTCAAGATAAGAATCTTGCTCTATCCACTCGATATTATCCGCTCCCAAAGTTGTCGTAATATCCGAAACAGATAGTGAAAGAGAGTTCGAACAGTAGGTGTATACTCTTTTCCAATCATTACTGCCTTCCAGATCAACATCAACCTCCAAAGCTGAGACAGGAACGATCTGATCTCCACGATCTAAGGCAAACGCAGGCAAAGTCGGTCGTACACCTTCCTTGAGCTTTACAATATATTTGCCAGGAACATAACCAGTGTGGTCTTGAGCAGAAACCGAGATAACCGCCAATATTGACACAGTGAAGAACAAAACAACATAACTTCTTCGAATTGTGCACATACTACTTACTCCAATCACAGGTAAACACAGCATAATTATGATGGCGGTATATGCTATTAACATACTTGCAACAGTAACTGTTCATTTGTAGAAACAACTCTTTAAGATAATATGTTTCAAGAAGTTGTCAAGGAACACACCTAAACGGGTAATTGAAGTGGTTCTATCTAATCAATCACATACTGTATTATATTGATTTGTACTTTTTGTTGGAATAATTGCCTGCTCTATGTATCTCTTCGACTGCCGATATAGAGCAAAACAATTGAAATGTGATCTTTTATATGTGTGGAATAACTGGCTATTTAGAACTATCTGAGAAAAAACGTCCAGACTATAATTTGATTGGGCGAATGGTGCAATCGATTAGACATCGTGGCCCCGATGAATTTGGTGCTTTTTTTGACGGTCATTGTGCTTTCGGGCATGCGCGACTCTCTATTATTGATCTGTCGAGTGGTCAACAACCGATGACAAACAACGATAGGTCTCTTTGGATTTGTTACAATGGTGAAATATATAACTATCTGGAACTTCGCAAGGATCTTGAAAAACTCGGACATAGGTTCAAAACTCAATCTGATACGGAAGTTATTATCCATTCTTTCGAACAATGGGGCAATGATTGCTTAGCTCGTTTTAACGGACAATTTGCCTTCGCCATCTACAATAGAGATGATAAGACACTAATGATTGCACGAGACAGGCTCGGAATTCGACCACTTTTCTTCACACAGATACATGATCGCTTTTACTTCGCCTCTGAGATAAAAGCTCTTTTCTGTGATCCGACAATACCGAGAAAGATTGATCTAAAGGGACTAGACGAGATCTTCACATGGTGGACTACCGCTCCGCCCCGAACAGCCTTTGAAAATATTAGTGAACTTGAAGCAGGATGTTACGTAACGATACAAAATGGCTCTATACGTAAACATCGCTACTGGTCAATCGACTTCCCTGAAACTTTCGATACAAAGAGATCAGCGGAATCTTTTGCTGAAGAATTGCATGAGCGACTCGTCAATTCCGTTCGACTCCGACTTCGTGCAGATGTTCCGGTAGGTGCCTATTTATCAGGCGGGCTAGATTCATCGGCCACAACTTCCCTGATAAAATATCACACTGATACAAAAGTTGAATCCTTCTCAGTCGGTTTTGAAGATTCTGCCTTTGATGAAACTTCCTACCAACAACAGATGGCTGATTATTTGGGGACATCCCACCATGCTGTTAAGATAACCTACAATGATATTGCAGACAATTTCCCAGAGGTCATCCATCATACTGAGCGACCGATCCTGAGAACTGCACCAACCCCGCTTTTTATTCTTTCTCGGCTTGTCCGCAAACACAACCTAAAGGTCGTCCTGACAGGTGAAGGATCTGATGAAATTTTCGGTGGTTACGATATCTTCAAAGAGACTCTCATCAGACGATTCTGGGCAAGACAGCCTGAATCTAAGATGCGCCCGTTGTTACTACAACGGCTCTACCCAACACTCCCAATCTCAGGAGCACGTGCACAAGCATATCTTGAAAGATTCTATAAATCAGGTTTTGAAGAAATCGACACGTATTACTTCTCTCACATCCCTCGAATAAAGACGACAACTGAAGTAAAGAACTACTTTAATAGAGATACGCAAAACAATATAAATGGACATGATGCCATCTCTGTCTTTGGCTACGATTTACCGAAGCACTTTAACACATGGCACCATCTTCTCAAAGCACAGTACGTTGAGTCACGATCGCTTCTATCGGGCTACCTTCTCTCATCACAGGGAGACCGTGTTGCGTCTGCTCACTCTGTTGAAGGAAGATTTCCGTTTCTTGATCATGAACTTGTTGAATTTGCCTCATCTATTCCACCGTTATATAAAATCCACGGGTTGAATGAAAAATATATCTTAAAGAAAGCGATGAGAAAGGAACTTCCAGAGAGTATAACGAATCGTGTAAAGCAACCATATATGGCACCTGATGCCAATAGTTTTACGCAACCTGACTCTCCACCCTATGTTTCTGAAGCTCTTTCTGAACAATCAATCAAGGAAGCGGGAATTTTTAACCCTGAATATGTAAACAAACTGTACTCTAAATGCCTGAGAATGGGAGACCGCCGGCTCTCCTTCAAAGATAATATGTCATTTATCGGGATACTATCCACTCAATTGCTAAGCAAGCAATTTATCACCTCCCTTCAATCTGTACCGACACCTGAGCGCAGTGAATTCAAGGTATGGGTAGATATATCCGATTAATTGATATGAACAGATGTTTTTAACTATTGTAAAAGAAGAACGATTGACAGACGATTTTGGTTGGACTATTATGGCAACCTGCCGATAGGAAATAGTATGAACTATAACCAAACGGACATATCAAATAGAACTGACAAAGGAGTGAACTTGGAAAGCCGTACCGCCATTAGAGAGTTTATAGTAGACAATTTCATGATGGGGCGTGAAGCGTCTGATTTAACTGACGGTGGCTCCCTCCTTGATCTGGGCATTATTGATTCTACAGGAGTATTAGAATTAGTCGGCTTCCTTGAAGAGACCTTTTCTATTACTATCGAAGACTCAGAGCTTGTCCCTGAGAACCTGGATTCAATTGACAATCTGGTTGCGTATGTAGCCAGAAAAACCGAATAGCCCAGACCCCCACCTAAAGCTCTACTTTAAGCATTGCGCAATACCAACGATGCAACAAGTGTATAGCGGCACTACCTTTTCTGCTTCCTTATAAGGTATAGATAGTGTATATTGGATGTACGGTAGCAATAAACTCAAGCATATACAAGCCGATACTATTCATATGCGTAATATACTCATAATTTTGACAGTACTAATCCTTTCAGCCACTGTTTCTGCAACAGATGATTTCATCCATCCGTCAGGAATAAGTGTAATTAGCCGTCACTCTGTCAACAGTGTCAATTTGACCCTTGGTGATACATTAGTAATCTCAAGAACACTGATCAACAATACAGCCTCCCCATTAACAACTGTCAGTTTTTCAGAAGCTGTCCCCCCCGATTTTTCTCTCATTTCTGTTACTGCAACTGTAAATGGTATTTCTACGGAGATCGGTTCGTTTGGCCCATATACTGACTCTGTGCTTAACGGACAACATTCTTATCATTGGGTTGCAGATAGTCCTGTCCTGTCAGAAAATCTATCATTACAGATTCTTCCGAGTGACTCTCTTGAATTAACTGCACGATTCGTATGTAATGGAGTCGGGAGCTTCACTCTTCCTTTTCACAATATGATTGGGATAATAAATGGTTCTGCTCTTTTCGCAGAGGGTAATCCTGTTGATATTCAGGTTCGGCTTTCCTCTGATATTTCAGAGGATTCTGACCTCTTGATTCCCAATAGCTCGTTGTTGACAAGAGCATGGCCTAACCCTTTTAACCCATCAGTAACGATTGACTATGAGACAAGTTATCCGTCAGGCCAGATTAATATGATAATTTATGACGTCCTTGGGCGGACAGTATATGATGATTCACAACGTATTAAAGATGGAACAGGATATTTCAATTGGAAGCCCAAAACAACCCAAAGCTCCGGCACATATTTCTACAGACTAACGACAGGCTCACAAAGTGCAGTTGGAACTCTCCTTCTGATTAAATAGCCGAAAGAAAAGAATATAATGTCAAAACGATCCATAGCAACCATCATACTGGTATTGATTCTAAGCTACCTGTTTACAAATGTATCCGTTCTCTCTGCTACCAAAAGGGTTTCTGTGCTCTTTGTACACTATTCTGTCGGGACGACAATCAGCGAGGGATACTGCTGGAATGCCCAATACCAACGCAATATAACAGAGACGCTGGATACAATGACTGTTACGTTTGGCTTGGATACTGCTCGAATAGTATTTCGCAGTTATCGTATGAACAATGATCCAGCCGGAAATCCGCTAAGTGATACACTCCCAGGGAGCGGAAATAACGGCTGTTCTTTCGATAGATTCAACGGATTTCGCTATGACTTTTCAAGTTCCAGTTACAATCGTGTTCGCATTTGGAATAGTGACAATGGGTTAACTGGTGACGCTTTTGCGGGGCTAATAGACCAGTTCTTTAATGTCCCAGGGAAGGAAGATTCTCTTTGGTGGAAGATTTTTACGACTCATGATGTACCTTCATCCGGTCCGACTCCAACCACAGAAATCAATGGGTACGATTTAGTGATTATAAAGAATCCCTATGCTTGCTGGTTTCAGATGACACAAACTCAGGCCGACAGTATCCGCCAACTATATAAAGTTGTTCGTGACTCAGTCGTCGCTCATCCCGAAATAAATTTTGCCTTTGCTATGGGAACACCGTTACGTCTTGGACATGAGGTATGGGATTCTACTCAAGCAAAGATTACTTATGATTTGGCAACATGGTTCGCCTCTGACAGCTTCCTTGTTCATGATAATGCATCAACATATAGGAATGTATGGACGTGGAATTCATACCAGATGATGACCGAGCAAAGCCCAGACAGTGCAAACCGTTATTGCCTCAAAGAAGAGTACTACGCGGGTGGCGGTTCGCACTTAAGCGTGGCCGGTAGAAGTGTTGCACAGCTTAGTTTGATTGAATTCTTAAAAGGGGCTGTCCGTGATATTCTGGTAAAGCGATCCGGGCCGTATGACAGATTGGCTGTTGATCGTATGATGTTGCAATACAAAAATGGTGTTGTTCCTGAGAAAGATATACTTGAATCAATCCGTCTCTACGAAAACGGATACTAAGAACTGACCAAGAGATCAATATGCATAGATGATTCATCTTGGATATTCTTTTGTTGCTCTATGAGCAATACCCTTTTACTTGCACGGGATAAGTGAATTGAGAATCGGTTAAGATAACTCAGCATAGGGCAAAATAGATGAAGAAACTAATCAAACGCCTGTCACTCTGGATAGGCTATCTCGTAACCCTACCACTAATCATTATTACATGGATTGAAGGGTGGATATTGGGACAGTTCCCTTCTCCGCTCTATGGATGTTGTAAAGAGATCCTATCTCTCATCCCCACTCCAATCGGTGAAGTTCTTCGTCTTGCCTATTATCGAGCAGTCTGCAAATGTGTGTCGACTGATATTAGCTTCATGTTGGGAAGCATGCTTGCACGTCGCGATATCCTGATAGGCCACAACACAGTAATAGGTGCATATACAATCATTGGTTTTGCTCGTATCGGCGAGAATGTAATTATTGGTGCTCGAGTTTCGATTATATCGGGTAAATATATGCATGGTAAACCGGGGGAACGATCGGGTGTTGACGATGAAGAGATCTATCAGACAATTAATATCGGAAGCAATACTTGGATTGGACAGGATTCCGTTATTATTGCTAATGTCGGTAAGAACTGTGTTGTCTCAGCCGGAAGCGTGGTCTTAAAGGATGTGCCTGACAATACTACTGTGATGGGTAACCCTGCACGTAAAGTTAATCTCGGTTAAATATTGCCTTTAGATTTTGCACGAAAAGCACAACCTACTTCCCCATCATACTCTTTAATAAATGCCGTATTCTAAACATAAGACGACAAATTGGCCCAGGGAGGGTAGACATGATAGTATGCATTCGTGGGGGATTCTCTATCTTCGATAACTCAATTTTAGCTTCTTGTACGCGACCTTCAGACAGCAAACCACCTGCT
>JAJRUL010000147.1 GCA_024277795.1 Candidatus Zixiibacteriota bacterium | reverse complement strand
AATGGAAAAGGTACTTGAGGAGCAGTACAAGGTTGATCGTGATGATGTCGAGATTAAACCTATAAAACAACCTGTTCAAGAGGCTTTACCACTAAAGGAAAACCCTCTTGATCTTGTTCCAAAGCAGATGTTGCAATTAAAACCTGATGTAGTAATCAAACCACTTGAAAAACCTCAGAAGACAGAAGCAGTATCAGATCCGATTACGAAGAACTTTGGCAGGATTATTGATAACGCATCTCGTCAAACAGGACTTCATGCGTCTCTTATTCGCGCAGTAATACAAGTAGAATCAGGAGGAGATCCAAATGCCATTTCCCCAACAGGGGCGGGCGGTTTGATGCAATTGATGGACAGCACAGCTCAAGAGCTTGGTGTGACCGATCGTTTTGATCCTGAAGAAAATGTTCTTTCAGGGAGCAGGTATCTCGCAAAGATGCTTGATCGTTTTGGAGAGCTGAAGCTCGCCTTGGCCGCATATAATGCGGGCCCAGGTACTGTGGAGCAATATGGAGACATACCGCCTTTTCGTGAAACAGAGCAATATGTAGAACGGGTCATCCGTGAATTCACATCACATTCTGAACAAAACGCAACAATGCTAAAGCGAAGTGACGATGTGACCGACAAGGATAGTGAATAATGTGCAGGAAGCAAAACTATGATTGATCGACTGATTGACATTATCGCCAGGGAGGCGGACCTCTTCGAATCGTTTCTTGACCTCCTTGAGCAACAACAAAGAGCCCTCGTTGAGAATGATGTGGATAGCTTAACGCTTATTACTGAACGCCAACATGAAAAGACAATTGAAGCACGACTGATTGAGAAGAAACGAGAGGAACTTGTCGAGAAGATCAAAGCTGATCGATCAATTGATGGTGATCTCACTATGAATCGTTTGCTCGGCATGATCGACAGTCAACATGCGACACGTTTGAAGAATCTACGTGAATTGATTTATGATCTCAATGATAAGATATTAAAGGTCAGAAATCAGAATGCCATGCTACTCAATAGATCTCGTGAGTATATAAGAACAACAATGGATATGCTTTCTCGTGTAGGTAACCCGAAAGGAAACTATACAAATTCCGGAGAAGAGCAATCTGGTCGTATGAATCTTGTGATGGATAGGAGGGCGTAATGCCTGGGCTTCTTCAAGGTTTAGAAATTGGAAAACGGGCTCTCTTTACGAATCAGGTCTATTTGCAAACAATTGGTCACAATATAGCAAATGTCAATACACCGGGATATACTCGTCAGCGAGTTCAAATAGCCCCAACCTTTCCTGAAGGATCACCTAGTGGGAGTATTGGTACAGGGGTATCTGTTACCAACATTAAGCAGGTTCGTGATCTATTTCTTGGTCAACAATTCAGGGAAGGTACGAAATCCCTTGGTCAATGGTCATATAAAGAGAAGATACTCGGACAAGTAGAATCATTATTTTCTGAACCGAATGACAACACCCTTTCAGATAGGCTAAACAAGTTTTGGAATTCTTGGGATGAACTTTCTAAATCGACCTCAGGTGCAAACAGGGAAAATGTTTTAGGTTCTGCAACGTTTCTTGTGAATGGTCTTCATGAGATGGCTGGCCAGTTGGAAAGTCTTCGTGCGGGGATTGATCAGGATATGGTAACGATGATCAATGATATCAATCGTCTTGCAACAGAAATTGCAAACACGAATCAACAGATCAAGATTACAGAATTAGGAGGCTCATCGGCCAATGATTTACGTGATATAAGAGCGCAAATGGTTGATGAACTGGCAGTACTTGTTGATGTGAACACTATTGAACAAGATAACGGTGAACTTAGAGTTATGATAGGTCGGATGGAGATAGTCAACGGCTCACATGCGGTTAAAGTATCTGCAGAACCTGTCAATGAGGGTGGGCGTTCAACTCATAATCTTGTTTTGGATGGTAGTACGGTAAATATCAGAAATCTCGGTGGACAGCTAAAGGGGCTTGTTGACGCTCGTGATGAGCTGGTCCCACAGTATCTTGATGAGTTAAACTTGCTGACTCGAACTGTCATAGAACAGGTCAATTCTCTTCATGAAACTGGCTATGGTCTTGATGGCTCAACTGGTATGGCATTCTTTGATCCGAATTTTACTGATGCGTCTACAATTCGTATTAATGATGCACTTTCGCTGGACCCCGATAAAATTGCGGCTTCAGCATCTGGTGAAGAAGGTGACGGGGATATAGCACGCCAAATATCAGCCCTGAGAACACAACGCCTTATGATTAACAATACATCAACTATAGAAGATTACTATGGCAGTTTGATTGGAAGGCTTGGAGTTGAGAGCAATGAAGCTCAATCATTTTCAGATAATTATGAACTATTGGTACATCAAATTCAAAACCAGCGACAATCAGTAGAGGGAGTGTCTTTGGATGAAGAGATGGCGAATATGATAAAGTTCCAACGAGCCTATGATGCGGCCGCCCGCGTGATAACGACAATGGACGAAGCGCTTGATATGGTTATATCAAGAATGGGCGTAGTTGGCAGATAGCATAAACATTAACGAGTAACATGAACCACGGAGGGTTTCTTGCTTATTCTTACACGGAGGTTAGGTGAGTCTATCACCATTGGAGATGATATAAAGATCTCAGTTCTCGGGATCCACGGTCGGCAAGTGCGTATCGGTATCGAAGCGCCAGCCGATGTCGTTGTGCACCGAGAAGAGATTTATGTAAAAATCCAGAAAGAGAACCGAAAAGCGTCCAAGTCGCTGAAAGATGATTTAGTCGGGATGGTTAATTTGCTGAAAGGGAAGATCAAAAGTAAGGATGACCCGAAACCGAAACAAACTCGGATTGATTATCAGAAGCCCAAAAGAGATAAGAACCAGAGGCCACGAGGTGATGCAGGAAACTCAGCATAGCTGAGAAACGGAAGCGAGAATGTTATGCGTATATCTTCAAATATGATAAATGATCGAGTTGTATTTAACATGCAACGATCTATCTCACGGTTTATGGAACTACAGACTTCTATGTCATCTGGACGTAGAATTAATAAACCATCGGATGATCCTGTAGGAATCCAACGTGACCTGATTTATCGCTCAGAACTATCCAAGAATGCGCAGTACCGTAAGAACATCAATCAAGCGCAAACATGGGTTCAATCATATGATTACTTGCTTGCTGATGTGAAAGATATTGTCAGTTCAAGTAAAGAGATTGCAGTTGCCATGGCTAATGACACATACGATGAGGTCACTCGGAACGGCGCGGCAAATGAAGTTGCCGGATTGATCAGTCGTTTGCTCCAACTAGGTAATGATCAGCTTGAAGGAAAGCATATATTTTCCGGCTTTCGTACAAATGAACCCGCACTCTCAGCCTCAGATACGGGTGTTGTCTATAAAGGTGATTTTGGACAGATGAAGTATCAGATCGATGCCTCATCTGATATGACTGTCAATATGAACGGTGCTGATGTGTTCCTCAAGCCTGTGACAATCATTGGGGAGAATGCTGATCTTAACCTTGGAGTTAAGGGGACTACATTACTAGCTGATTTGAACAATGGTAATGGAATAGATATGACAGCAGGTAGTTTTACCATTACCGATCAGAACAAGGGGATCGTCTCAACAATTGATCTGTCCACAGCAGGTGCAACAACTGTTCAAGATACTCTCGATGCGATTAACGCTCAGTTGGCTATTGATGGAATTACAGATCTTCAGGCAGTTCTCGGTTCTGAAGGAAATAATATCCTTTTAGATGTTACACCAAGTGGGACAATTACGGCAAATACACCGGTTTCAGCACTAAATAGTGGTAATGGTTTAGATTTAACGCCGGGGCAGTTCTTGGTCTCAGATAATGCAGGGATAAATGTAATTGTTGATATCAGCTCAGCGACAAATGTTGGTGATGTCATTAGCCAATTCAACAATCAAATGGCTGTAGCAGGTTATCCTACAATAACTATGCAATTAAATCCGACAGGAACAGGGTTTCAGATTGATGATTCTACGAGCACATTAAATGTTTCAGTCAGTGATCTTTCAGCAGGTTCAACCACAGCTCAAGACTTAGGCTTAGTCGGTGCTGTCAGTCCTTCATTGGTGGGGACAGATTTGAATCCTAAATTGAATTTTGAGATAAATGAAACGACTGGAACGACTGCGGCTGATTTAGGGTTGTCGGGTTTATTCCATGGAGATTATTCTGGCTCCGATGTCGATCCGATACTCAAGCTTACTTCTAATATTGCAGATTTGAATAACGGTCGTGGCTACCCGATGGATCGTATTGTCATTCATCAAGGAGAGCGCTCTCGGGTGATAGATTTATCAAATGCTGCGATAGTCACTATTCAAGATATGGTGAATGCTTTTGATGCAATATCCCTTGATATAACCGCATCGATAAATGCTGATGGGCGAGGAATACAAATAGTAAATAATGATCCGAATACATCTCTATTTATAGAGGATGAGAATAATAATAACGCGGCGAAACAACTCGGTATTTGGGGTGCGTCAGATACTATGGGATCTGTCATGCTCCTAGAACGAGCATTACGTAACAATGATCAAGATGGTATTGGTAGGCTTCTTGAAAACCTCGATCAATCGATGCAACATTTGTTGAATATGCGTGCTTCGGTAGGGGCAAAAGGTATTCGCCTTGAGAGTACACAAAATCGCCTGCAAGACCTTGAAATGAGTTTCACGAAAAGACTTAGTGAAGTTGAGGATGCGGATCTTACTGAGCTGGTAACACAGTTAGCCACTCATGAGGCTAACTACAAGGCATCATTGATGGCCTCAGCAAGCATCATACAGCCTAGTTTACTTGACTTCTTACGGTAATAAGCAAGGAAAGGATAATACATGATAGTTCAGAGCAGTAGATTGGGAGCACTTGAAGTCCCCGAGGACAAATTGATTCGGATGGCCAGGCCGATTCTCGGGTTCGAACAACTCACGACGTTTTGCCTTATCGAACAGGAAAGCTTCCACCCATTTTTCTGGTTGCAATCAGTTGATGACCCTGACATCTCTTTTATTGTCGTAAACCCGACACTCTTTTGTCCTGACTATCATATTGAAGTACATCCAAATGAGATTGCTGAACTGAAAGTACGTGAAGTGAGGCTGGTCGAAACCTATGTCATAGTGACTATCCCTGAGAATTCTGTTGATATGTCAATAAATTTGCAAGGTCCTATTCTCATCAATACAGAGAACGGGAAGGCAAAACAGCTTGTTTTGGTGAACTCAGAATATCATGTACAACACCTTATTTCAGATCTGATGGACAGAATAGAGAATGGTGGAACTGTAAAGGTAGAAGAAGTTGCAGTTTAAACTACTATAAAAGTTACTACAGGCCTCGATATTTTGATTCAGGTCTCGGGTGAAGAAAAGAGAACGATATAGGATGTCGTCAGCTAAGCGATCACAATCAAAAACAAAGAATGTCCCTCCGAGTGTTATGGAGCAGTCACGGCAGGAACTCATTGATAATGCTAACAAGGTAATGCATGAGGGGAACGTATCTGAAGCCTATCCATTGTATAAGCAGTTGGCTCTCAGAAATGATGCTGATTCACAAACATGTGTAGTTGCAGGGCTGGCCGCTTTAACTATAGGAAAGCAGGAGGATGCGATCATACACCTGAAGAAGGCTGTCGAGATCGATCCGACAAATACCAACGCATCATACAATCTGTCATCTGCCTATCTCAATATAGATCAAATCAATAAGGCAAAACCGATACTCGAGAAGTTGCTGAAAGACAATCCGCATGATCCTGATATCCTCAATGATATGGCGCTAGTGTATATACATAATGAGGAATATGATGAAGCTATAACTACTCTTTCCAATGCCCTTGAAATCGATACGAACCACTCTGCAAGCCGTAGTAACCTGCTACAGTTGATCTCTGACGGGAAATGTACTAAAGAAGCTCAAGCAGTATTAGACAGATTCAAACGTAATCCAAGCAGAGAGAAATCAGGTTGTTCAGATTGTGTCGATGAAATTAGTGGCAAGAAGATTGCCATCTTTGCATCACAAACAAGTTTTATCGGTGAGATTGCACGATATTTATCGATTAACAATGAGATACAATATTTTGACAATCGCAGTGTAGAGGCTATCGAAACACTTATGGAGTGGGCTGATATTGCCTGGTTTGAGTGGTGTGATCAATTACTGATTGAGGCAACAAAGCGTGCAAAATGTTGTACTATCATCTGTAGATTGCATAGTTATGAGGTATTTACCGATATGCCAAGCCAAGTACAATGGGAGAAAGTAGACCATCTGCTTTTTGTTAGTGAAGCTGTTCAAGATATTTTCACTGCTACATTCCATGTAGATGTTCGGCAGAGTGTTATTCATAACGGCCTTATGATTGACCAGTACAAACTGACAGAGGGTCGAGAATATGGAAAACGTATCGCTTCTGTTGGTTACATA
Organism: Candidatus Zixiibacteriota bacterium; assembly: GCA_024277795.1. Taxonomy (GTDB): domain Bacteria; phylum Zixibacteria; class MSB-5A5; order GN15; family FEB-12; genus JAJRUL01. Next base: position 13,683 of record JAJRUL010000147.1, on the reverse strand, counting down.
AATTATAAGAAAAATCCGACTTTATTGTTATATGCCTTCAAGAAGCTTTATGAATATGATAATGAATTCACTCTTCATGTTGCAGGCACTTTCCAGGATAGCAGAATTGAATTGTATTTCAAGAATTTCTTAGATCGTCATCCGCTTCCCATTCAATTCGATGGCTGGGTTAGTGATATGCCGTTATGGTATAAAGATAAAGACTACATCTTGTCGACATCATTATTTGAGTCTTTTCACTATTCAATAGCTGAAGGTATGGCTTCGGGGTTAATGCCGTTAATTCATGATTGGTATGGTGCTGATACGCTCTATCCTTCAAAGTATCTTTTTTCTGATCCTGATAGTTTTGTTGCACTCGTAAGACGATTGCAATCAGATGATCGCCATCAACTGGCTAAGGATAATTATTGCTACATAAAGGAAAGATACGACTCGGTGAGCAAACATAAGAAGATAGGTCAACTCCTTCACGAACTGGTAACTACTGTTGAATCAAGTACGAGAGAACTAAGCGAGGTTTAAGATGACGAAAAAAGTAAGAAAAAAAGCTGATAAACCTCGTAGGAAGAAAAAAATTGCTGTTAAAGAGAAAAGACCATCTTTGGATAAACTTTTGACTGCACTACGATCTGAACCTGACAACTTAGAAGCCGCGGTAAAGTTGGGTGAATACTATCTCTTGAACGGATCCGAACATAAAGTAGCAGAAGCTCTCGATTCATTTAAGGATATGAAATTCTCTACACATGATCAGATGAATCAACGGTATTTTTCTTTGTATACATTGGGGCTTGCTCATGCAAGAAGATTCGGTGAAGCAGATCAGATTGCTCAACAGATCCTCAATGAGCAAAATGAAAATTTAGATGCCCTTTTTGTGGTCGTGTTTACTCATTTATCACTAAGAGAATTTGAAAAAGCGACAGAAAGAAGCAGACAGTTCATTGATGCCTATAACAGGAAGCATATAGCATATTATTGTGGGACCAGTGCGCATTTGTCTCAAGTATGGAATTTTCTCGGCTCTTCATTACAAGAGAGAGGGGATATCGATGGAGCTATTGAGGCGTTCAAGGAATCCTATAACTGTGATAACAAGAATCATCTGCCATATCTTAACGCCGCTTCGTTATATGCCAGGCGAAATGAGATAGATACTGCGATGGAAATTGTCAAGACAGGTATGAAGTATTGTCGTCAAGTAGAAGAATTGCATCTGTTGGAAAAATCATTTCGACGGACAGCAACGATATCAGCCTGTATGATCGTAAAGAATGAAGAAGAGATGCTTCCAGATTGTCTTGAATCGATTAGAGATTGGGTTGATGAAATAATTATTGTTGATACAGGTTCCACCGATAGAACGATCGAAATTGCAGAATCATTCGGGGCAAAGGTTATTTCCCAGCCATGGGAAGGTGATTTTTCCAAACATAGAAACTACTCATTAGATCAGGCAAGTTCTCAGTGGTTGTTTGTTATTGATGCAGATGAACGTATCCAACAGGAGGATGTTGGTACAATCCTTCAGCATATTAATCAGGATAATGATTCGATCCTTGCAATATCGGTATTGAATGTTGGCGGGAAACATAATGAGGAGATCACATCTCTATCGTCAGTTCGTTTTTTCAAACGTGAATTACACCTGAGATATGAAGGGATAGTACATAATCAGTTAGTTGTCGATCCAACAATTGCTGTCAGGAAAATACCGGTTAACCTTGTTCACTTAGGTTATGGTTTATCTCCTGAGAAGATGGAAGCTAAAGCACAGCGGACTATAGGGCTTTTAGAGAAACAACTTAAAGATGATCCGAATAACTCATTTGCATGGTACAACCTTGCTCAGGTGCTTCTCGGGATGGATTTTAGCAGGCACCCTGAGAATCCGAATAGAATCATAAATGCCGCTGAACACGCACTCAAATTGACAGAGCCTGACTCTGAAGTGCGTGGTGAACGGAATATACACTTGATGTCGTTACAACAACTGGCTCTAACGTATTTCATTAAGAATGACCTCGAGCAGTCATATCGATATGCTGATAAAGCATTGAATATCAACCAGTCTTATCTCGATACATTGCTCCTCATGGGTAATCTGCATCTTAAGATGAAGGAGTATGAAACTGCTGAGGACTATTACAAGAAATATCTAGATGAGCAAAAGAGCCAAGAGAAGCATCCCCCACCAGATGACCTCATTCTATTGCACCCTCGTAGTAGATACCGTGCTCAATATGGATTAGGGGTAATTGCTCAATTGAGAGGGGATAATAAAACAGCATTACACTATTTCAACGAATTCAGGGTTACAGCTCCTGAATATCTTGATACGAATGCTCGAATCGGGAGCATTTATTTTGATAATAACGAAGTTGATCGAGCGGCCGAGGCATTTCAGAAACAGTTGGAATATGACGCAACAAACCGTATGGCTATCATCGGTTCATGTTGTATAAATCTATCCCGAGGAGAAGGGGATGGAATAGATAAGGTTGTCACTCAACTTATTAAGAATGATCAGGTGTCCCCTGATGAACTTATTGTTTTTGCCCAAATGTTTCAAAAGGCAGAATCCAGTACTAATGTGGCTTTGTGTCTCGATCACCTTTTGAGTTATCCAGAATTGGATAGTACGTATATCAAAACAGCGGCTTCACTCTATCTATCTATAGGGATGACGCAGGAGGCCGCCAATGCATACCGAAAAACTATGGAAGAAGAGGGGGAATCTTCTGAACTGCTTAATGATCTTGCTGGTTGTTTTTATAGGTCTGGGAATTATAAGGAAGCAGAGGAGATGTATGTCAAAGCTATTGAGTATGAACAGTTGGCTACAATAGCTTTCAGGAATCTTGGTTTAACACGGATGAAACTTGATAAGCCAAAAGAGGCGATAATTGCATTGGAAAAGTATATTGAGCTTTCAGGTGAAGATAATGATATAAAACATCTTATCGGTGATCTACAGTGCAGAACTGGAGAAACAGCTTCAGCAATTGAAACATTTGAAGGTATATTAAATAATAATCCATCTGACAGCCTTACATTGTTCAAGCTCTCAGAGTGCTATCGTGTTATGGGACATACAGATTCAGCTATTATGGGGTATCGGCGAGTACTTCAGCTCGAATCGGATTTTCAACCTGCCCATCAGAGATTGGCTGAATTATTACAACCAGTAGAACACGTTTAAATTTAAAGTTGATTTGTATTTTTTTTACTGAAGTCAGATTCAGGGCATAAAGTTAGCAGGCAATCTGCCGATTACCAAGATGAAGAAATAGAGAACTACAATAGCTAATGAAAGGCGAAATAGGAGGAGACTTCGTAGAAGACAGAGTTAATTGCTTGCAAACGGGTCTGAGGATGGACCTTTGAGACGACATGGGACGTGACAGTCATTGTAAATAGAGCCTAACTAATAAAAACAGGGTAAGGATGCCCTGAACGATCCAAGGAGGATGACAGATGTCACTTCGCATTAATCACAATCTTTCAGCGTTGAACGCAAATCGCAATCTGAATAACACTCAGAATGCGCTTGCAAAGTCAATGCAGAAACTCTCCAGTGGTTTCCGCATCAACCAGGGTGCCGATGATCCGGCAGGTCTCGTGATTTCTGAGCAGTTCCGTGCTCAGATCGCTGGCCTTAACCGCGCCATCGGTAACTCAGAAGGTTCCATCAGCATGATTCAGACAGCTGAAGGTGCTCTTAATGAAATCAGCAACCTGCTGATCTCTATGCGTGAATTGGCAATTCATGCCGCAAACGAAGGTTTCAATGATGCTGATCAGCTCGCTGCTGACCAAGCTGAAATTGAAAATGCCATTACTACTGTTGACCGTATTGCCGCTAACACGCAGTTTGGCACAAAGAAGTTGCTTGACGGTTCAAAAGACAATATTGCAACTATCACAAGTGCAAACTCGTCAGATTTGACGATCAGCTCATCGAAATTGTCTTCAGGTACACATTCTGTGACTGCGACAAAAACAGCTGATGCATCAGCAACACTGAATACGACAACGCTCGGGTTCAGCCTTGCTAATACTGACGGTGATCCGCTGGAATTGACAGAAGGTGTTCACAACATTGATGTTATTCAGGCTTCGGATGTTGCAAAGAAATCTTCTGGTTCGGTTTCTGTCCAGGATGCATTTGGTAATGACCTTGTTCTTGCCGCCACAGCAACAGTAGGTACAATCAGCACGGGTGCTGTCGGTACTGCAGTTGCCGCAAATGTTGGTACCTATACTTTCACAGTACAGTATTGGAACCAGGCTGAGGGTACAACAGCCGCATACACATTGAATGTTGCTGTAGGACTCGGTGATACAGCAGTAGATGTTGCAGCCAACATTTCTACTGAAATTAATAAAGTAACTGCCCTTGCGGGTAAGGTTACAGCAAGTGCAACAGCGGCCGGTTCTATTAACATTCATACTGTGGACGAAGGTGCTCAGTATGCTCTTAAGACAACCGCCTCAACAACAACTGCAACTACTGCTCTGTTTACCGTTGGTAATGCTGATGCACGTGGAGTTTCGGATAACCAGCTCGATATTACAGCTACCACAGCGAAAGCTGCGGGAGCTAACAATGTTATCACTCTGACTGCAGGTACATATACTTCATTACAGGGTATTGTCGATGAGATCAATGTTCAGCTTTTGGCTGATTTTGGTGTGGTTCAGGGTGGATCTGCCGGTGAATCTGATATCCGTGCAGTATTGACTGATTCTACTCACTTTGAAATTCAGACTCGTGATGAAGGTTCTGATTATAGTATCGCAATGGGAACTCTCGGTACAGCCACAGGTAATGTTGAGAACTTACTTGGCTTGACTCAGGATGCCATTGCTAACAAAGGAACTGATGCTCAGGTGAGCTTCGATAACTATGTCAACACGATCTCCAGTGTTGAGTATGGTGCAACAACAACGGCAACAATAGGTACAGCCGCTGCCGGTACAGCTGGTCGTGGAACTATTAATCTTGTTGTTAACAAAGCAAGTGCTGGTATGAATGTTGGTAGTGCTCTTCTTGATGTAACAGCCGCTCAGTTTGATGTTCGCTTGGACGGCGGTCCTGCTACGGTTGTATCTGCAGGTAAGAAAGAAACTATCTTCAATGCGAACCGTTCTGAATCATTGGTTGTTCAATACGGTCTTTCATCAACTGGTGGAACTGAGACAATCAATAACGTTGACCGTTCCTTGGTCTTCCAGATTGGTGCCAATGTTGGACAGACTGCTCAGATCGGTCTCCGTGGTACATCATCAACACAGCTTGGTAAGGGACTTGTGGGCAATATGTTCTCATCTCTTTCCAAGATTGATGTTACAACAGTACAGGGTGCTCAGGATGCACAGGCAGTAATTGACGCCGCTATCAATGAAGTTTCCACGACACGTGGTACTCTTGGTAGTTTCCAGAAAAATACCCTGGAATCCAACCTGCGTAACCTTCGTATCGCTGCACAGAATCTGACTGCTTCAGAATCTCAGATTCGTGACACCGATATTGCTCTTGAAATGTCAGAATTTACTAAGAACCAGATTTTGGTCCAGGCAGGCACTTCCATGCTCGCACAGGCCAATCAGTTGCCACAGACTGTTCTGTCGCTCTTCGGTTAATAGTAGACTCTGGTTAAGAATAGCTCGTGGAGGAGTGAATACTCCTCCACGAGATCTAAACAATTAAGCCATGCAGTGACATTGAAGTCACCCGGTACAGGAGTTAACGATGCCCGGCGCGAATTCAATCGACGGTCTCAATTCAGGTCTTAAAACTGGCGAAATAATCGACTCGATAATGAAGTTCGAGCGGAGAAACGCCGTCCTACTTGAACAACAACAAACTGAAAAAACTAATGCCATTTCTGCCTACAAAGCTATTCAGGCAAAACTATTAGCTCTCAGTACTGAGTTGGCAAGGTTATCTCGCCCTTCTACTTTTAATGCCACCCAAATAAACGTTTCAGATAGTACTGTTCTTAGTGCGACAGCAAGTGGAAAAGTTATTACAGGTTCGTATGATGTTCAAGTGAAAGCTTTGGCGAGAAATGATCAACTGGCCAGTCAAGGTTTTTCAGATGAATCGATTGCACTATTAGGAACGGGTAGTATAACGTTAGCGCTTGGTGACGGTTCCTCAAAGACTATTACAATTGATAGCACAAACAATTCACTTATTGGCATAAAGAAAGCTATTAATGATGCCAACACAGGTGTTGTTGCAAGTATCATTAATGATGGCTCCTCATCTAACCCTTTCAGATTGATTCTTACCGGAGATAAGAGTGGAATAGATCAAAAGATAAGCATTACTTCTGCTCTTACCGGTGGTGCTAACTTGAACTATACTACAGCAAGTTTTGACGCTCCCGAAATGCTCTCAAGAGACTCTAGCTCAACCTCGACTATTAGTTTAGGGACAACGGCTTCATATTCTGGCTCTGAAAACAAAATATACACATTTACTGTCAAAGGTACTGGTACGCAAACGCTCGGTACGGATAATATAACACTCGATTGGACTGATGGAACGAATTCAGGCAGTATTATTGTCACTCAGGCAGATACAGAATTTGAATTGGTAGGAACAGGTGCAGACGGTCTGAAGCTTAGTTTCTCAGCAGGGGTTTTAACGGAAGGTGATACCTTCCAAGTAGGTACATTTGACCCAGTACTCCAGGAAGCATCGGATGCACGGATTGCCATTGGTTCGGTACTGGGAGGCGGGTCTCCGATTACAATCAGTTCAAGTAGTAATATTTTTAACGATGTTGTTTCAGGTCTGTCGATCACTGTGTCAAAAGAAACACCTCCCGGATAGACTGTTTCCATTAATACGTCATTGGATAGTGCAAAAATCAAAACCTCGATTGAAACATTTATTAAGCGATATAATGATGTCGTAGACATCATTGAGACTCAAGGCTCCTATGATGCTGAGACGGATACTGCAGGAATTCTCATGGGGGATACAACCCTTCAATCTATGCGATACTCAATTTCAAATACCCTCGGTAGTTCTGTCGCAGGTATAAATGGTAAGTATTCAAATCTATACTCAATAGGAGTGAGGACGAAAGCAGATGGTCGTCTGGCAATAACAGATAACTCTAGCCTCTCAGAAGCTTTGAATAACCACCTTGATGAGGTTGCCGATATGTTCTCTTCGGCGGGCATCTCATCATCGGCCTTGATCGAGTTTGTGTCATCTACGACTGATACAGTTGCAGGTCTTGACTATGAAGTTGATATTACACAAGCGGCAACAAAAGGTACCTTGTTAGGCACTGAAATAAATGATCCCGCATCAGTTCCGATAACATTGGACAGTACAAACAATGCAATGAAACTCACTGTTGATGGGCTTATCTCAAACGATATATATCTTTCACAAAAAACATACAATTCGTCAAGTGAGCTTGTCGCGGAAATCCAAGCTAAGATTGATGCAGACGACAAGATCGGTAATCGAGGGGTTGTGGTTTCGTGGGTTTCAACATCGACTGGTGGGCAACTTGAATTCACTAGTGATATATACGGTAGTAATTCTTATATTGAACGTGACACGTCTATAGCTAGTTCTGTTTATAGTTCAATAGGTTTGAACGACCCGACTTCTACAAAAGGGAAGGATGTTGCAGGGACGATTAACGGTGAAGAAGCAGAAGGATCAGGACAGCTTCTGTCTGGGAAAAAAGATAACAAAACAACTGATGGTTTGGTGCTCAGGGTCACTATGTCGGAGGCAGATGTCAATGCATCGACAGACGGAACAATAACCATTACAAAAGGCGTGGCTTCAAAACTCAACGATCTTGTTGGGTCACTGACTAAAGTTGGTGACGGTGCATTGGATCGAAGGATTCGCTCTGTTCAGAATGAAGTGAAGACAATAGCAGAGCGTGTTAAAGAGAGAGATGAGCGTTTAGCTCTGAGACGTGAGTCATTGTATAAGAAATTCTATGATATGGAGCTAGCCCTAGGCCAACTCAATTCAACCTCAGATTTTTTGACAACCCAGTTGAAATCGTTGAACGCTAACTGGAACTTTGGAAGAAACAACAATTAATACAACATCGGAGACAACGCCATGGACGGGAAAATTAATGCCTATCGTTCTGAAGAAATCTTAGGGAAGTCACAGCTTGACCTCACTATTAAAGTATATGATGGAGCTATTGCCGCACATAGAGCCGCTCTCGAAGCTTTTCAGAAGGATGATATCCAAACTGGGTATGATCAGATGGAGAGGGCACGGCGTTTTGTCACTCATCTTTATACTACTTTAGATTTTGACAAAGGTGCCGAAATCGCTGATCGGTTGGGAAAACTCTATGCCTTCATGCTTACTCAAATTGATTTAGCTCAGGCGACAAAGGATTCTGAAGTAATTGACGATAATATCACTATGTTAGATAATATCCGTCAGGGTTGGCTTGGTCTAAGAGAGCAAAACCAGCAGGTTTCTCAGGTCTCTGCAGATTCAGGTAGTATGACTTCAAACGGTGCTTTTGCAGGAACAGCATAGTATGGCAAACATTGATTATAATGCCCTCAAACAGATTGAACGTGAATTACTCGTTGCTTTGAAGGAAGAGTATTCATTTTATCAGCAACTTTACATTTCGTTGGACAGACAACGAGATTTGATTATGTATAATAGAGATGATCGCCTTTTAGACTTGTTCTCTGAAATCGAAAGGTATAGAAAGAGAATTTCTCGATCGGAAAAGAAGATTGCAGAATTGAAGCAACGCTCCCCAAGAGCATTTCAGATGGCAGTGATCATTCCTGAGGTCAAGAAGATAATAAACAGCATCTCGACCTTGGTGAAGAAAAATGTACACTTGGTTAAGGAATGTGAAGATTATCTAAAAGGCAGGCATGAGCGTATAAGGGTAGAACTTGGTGAGTTGAAGAATAGTGAGAAAATACTGCAATACTTAAGTGATGCAGAGCCGTCACCTCAATTTGTCGACGGTAAGAGTTAGAAATGTAATCATTTTCACTTGTTGAAATTGGTACCCGCAACACAATCGGATTTTTGTGGGAGGAAAAAATGGAAATAGGACCTCTTGGAAACAAACAGCAACCATTCCATACGGTAAAAGCTTCATCACCAAAGAAAAAAGATACGGTGAATGAAGTAAGACGTGAAGACAAGCTTGAATTATCGTCTGTCGCACGTCAACAGCTTGCAGAATTGGCCGATAAAGCCAGATCAGTCGAGTTGGCCGATGAGAAGAAGGTGACGCATGATACTGCGTCCACAAAGCGAGAAGAGAAAATCAGACTTGCCAGAGAACGAATAGAGTCTGGCTTTTACGAGTCGAGCGATGTGAAAGGTGGGATTGCTGACAAAATTGTCGAGCAGTTCTTCAAGGAATCTACTGACGAATAATTGGAGCTACGAAGCAGATGACAACAGGAACAATTGATAATAAAGTTAAGTCGGTGATCTCAAATATCAGAAACTTACCGACTCCTCCTATCGTCTTTAATCAAATTCAAAAAGTTATCAATGATCCCAAAGCATCTGCCACTGCAGTAGCCGCCATTCTTGCCGAAGATCCTGCTATGTCTGTAAAAGTTCTCAAATTGACGAATTCGGCATTTTATGGTCTGGCACGAGAAGTTGACTCTGTCAAGCAGGCTGTAGTCATTGTTGGGATGGAAGCAATCAAGAATCTCGTCCTTTCTGCTTCTGTTCTTGATATGTTTAAGGGGCGCGATGTCAACCCTGATTTTCAAGACAGGTACTGGCGCCATTCTTTGGCAACGGGATTCTGTTGTCGGATTCTTGCTAAGAACTTCAAAGCACGCGGGTTTGTTGATGCAGATGCCGCATTTTCGGCAGGTTTGCTTCATGATGTTGGGAAGATGATTATCTGTTGTTTCCTGCCCGATGAATACAAAAAATATATTGAATTACGTGACAATAACCAGTCTGATCAAGATTACTTGGTTGAGCAACAAACACTTGACTTTACACATGCAGAAATTGGTGGGTTCTTGGCCCTTCAGTGGAAATTACCTGAAAAGCTGGGTACTGCAATAACATATCACCATAATCCTGCTGAATCTGGTAGTAATGATCCTCTTGTGTACATTGTGCATATTGCAAATTACTTGTCCAAGAAGACTTTCTATGATAACGATGAGCAGTATCTCATTGGTTCTTTAGATGATGGTGTTCTCGATTTTATGCAGATTGATGATGAGAAGCTTGAGCAGATGTGTGAAGAGCTACGAGAAGAGTATCTCAAGGCTGAGACATTTATGCAGATGGCCGGTTTAACCTGATCTGCCTCCGTCGACAATTCAATTCATGATATCCATGCCTTAAGATTCATTAAGGTCTTGACTTATATTAAGAACAGATATATACTTGCGGACTATTTCGGCCTGCCGATGAGAGAAGATTTGATGGTGGATGGGCGATTAGCTCAGATGGTTAGAGTACTTGCTTGACATGCAAGGGGTCACTGGTTCAATTCCAGTATCGCCCACCATTTATATTTGAGCGGATTGTCTCGCAGATGGCCGATCCGCTTATATTTTTGGTAGAAAAAAGTAAGAGATTATGTCAGTTTTAAAGATAGAATTGCCTGACGGTTCAATCAAAGAGTTCGATGAGCAGGTGACGGGATACGATGTTGCACGGTCAATATCACCTGGTTTAGCAAAGGCGGCCATAGCGATTAAAGTTGATGGTGTCGTTTGTGACCTACATGCTCCAATTACAAAGGATGCACTTGTAGAAATACTTACTTTTGATAATCCTGAAGGGCGTGAAGTTTTTTGGCATTCAAGTTCTCATATTATGGCGCAAGCAGTCCAAGAGCTTTTCCCTGGTGTGAAGTTGGCGATAGGCCCTCCGATTGCTGAGGGGTGGTACTACGATTTTGATGTGGAGAAGCCATTTTCACCTGAAGATATTCTAAAAATTGAAAAGAGAATGGGTGAAATAATTGCCGAAAAGGCAGAGTTTACCTGTGAGAATAAGAGTAGGGGAGAAGCGATAGCATTTTACAAGGAACGTGACGAACAATATAAAGTCGAACTACTTGAAGGCTTTGAGGATAATACTGTTAGCTTTTATAGTCACTCACGATTCGTTGATCTTTGTCGCGGACCACATATTCCGAACACTGGGATTATCAAAGCATTCAAGTTAGTCTCTTCTTCAGGGGCATACTGGCGGGGTAGTGAAGATAGGCCGATGCTTCAGAGGATCTATGGTGTTTCTTATCCTAAGAAAGCTATGCTCGATGATTACCTGCACCGGCTTGAGGAAGCCAAAAAAAGAGATCACCGCGTTCTTGGGAAACAAATGGAGCTGTACTCGATTTCTGATGAAGTTGGGGCGGGGCTTGTCATGTGGCATCCGAAGGGTGCGATAATTCGTCATGAAATCGAAAGCTTCTGGCGGGAAGAGCATCTTAGTGCGGGTTATGATTTAGTCTACTCGCCCCATGTTGCCTTCCGCGAACTATGGAATAAATCTGGGCATACTGATTTTTACTCTGATTCGATGCTTGGGCCAATGACAGTTGATGATAAGCAATATCAGCTCAAGCCGATGAACTGTCCATTTCATATTCAGATGTATAAATCTCGTCTTTGGTCATATCGGGATTTGCCACTCCGCTGGGCGGAGTTAGGGACAGTTTACCGCTATGAGCGCGCAGGAGTTCTGCATGGACTTATGCGTGTTCGTGGGTTTACGCAGGATGATGCTCATCATTTTGTGGCACAGGATGAGATGGAAGCTGAAGTGCGTTGGGTTTTGGACTTCTGTGTTCATATGCTTACTGCTTTTGGTTTTTCAGATTATGAGATATTCCTGTCGACCAGGCCTGAAAAGGCAATTGGGGAGTTGTCCGATTGGGAAAGGGCGGAGGAGAGTTTGAAGCAGGCGCTGACTTCTGCCGGTCTCACATATGATGTTGATGAAGGCGGTGGGGCATTTTATGGCCCCAAAATTGATATAAAGATAAAAGATGCGATTGGTCGTAGCTGGCAATGTTCGACAATTCAATTCGATTTTTCCTTGCCCGAACGGTTCGATATGAGCTATATTGATAATGATGGTCGTCCAAAACGACCATATATGATACATCGTGCCCTGTTAGGGTCAATAGAGCGGTTTTTCGGTGTGCTTACTGAGCATTACGCTGGTGATTTTCCGCTCTGGTTAGCGCCAGTTCAGGTGAAGGTATTGCCTATAACTGACGCTATTAATGATTATGCCCATAAGCTTGTTGCTGATTTACGTGCAAAACGGATTAGAGCTCAAGTTGACGATCGTTCCGAAAAAGTCGGTGCGAAGATTAGAGAAGCGGAAATCAGTAAGGTTCCGTATATGTTTGTGGTTGGTGCACGTGAAATGGAGGCTGGTTTGGTCTCGTTGCGTCGACACGGTAAGGGTGATGTAGGGCAAAAACCTGTAGGTGAAGTGATTGAACTACTGCAGGCTGAAATAGAAAACAAAGGTATGAAGAACGATTGAGTTTTGATAGGAGGACTACATAAGTAGCAAGGAATTGAGGATCAATAGTCGAATCAGGGTTTCTCCTGTACGATTGATTGGTCATGATGGTGAACAGATCGGTATTATTCCGACCAGCGAGGCTATAGAGCGCGCTGAAGCAATAGGTTTGGATCTTGTGGAGGTCTCTCCCAACAGTCGACCGCCGGTTTGTCGAATTCTAGACTATGGTAAGTACAAATACGAGTTGTCAAAGAAAGATCGTCTGGCAAAAAAGAAGTCGCATGCTTTTCAAATGAAAGAAATGCGATACCGCCCGAAGATTGATGAACATGACTACCAGTTCAAAGCCAAGCATGTCCGTAATTTTATTGAGATGGGTAGCAAGGTAAAGACGTTTGTACGGTTCCGTGGAAGAGAAATGGCCTATACTGAGCAAGGAAAAAAAATCCTTGATCGTGTAGCCGAGGATTTGAAAGACGTAGCTGTGGTTGAATCACCTGCTCGTCTGGACGGCCGTCAGATGACAATGGTTCTGGCTCCTACTGTGGAAGTTCTAAAGAAAGCTCGTGCGCATGTGAAGACTGGCAGTTCTGAAAAGAAAAACGAGACTCCTGTTGGTAAGCCTAAAGAGGCCGCAATAGCAGGTAAGTCGACAGATGATAGTATAGAGGATTGATAGATGCCTAAGATGAAAACGCACCGTGGCGCCGCGAAGAGATTTAAGCGTACGGGTACAGGAAAGCTCAAACGCAAAAAAGCGTACAAGAGCCACATTCTTACAAAGAAAAGTCCAAAGCGCAAACGTAATTTGCGTAAAGCTACTCTGATTGCAAAGTCAGATATGAAGCGTATTGATGGACTGCTCCCCGGCAAATAAGCCGGCTGAATACGGATTGAAGGAGAAGGTTAGTTATGCCTCGTGCAAAGAACAACGTCGCAGCTCATCAGCGACATAAAAAAGTACTCAAACGTGCCCGTGGAAATTTTGGCGGACGGAGTAAATTGTACCGGACTGCTTTAGAAACAGTTCATAAAGGACTCGTATATGCCTACCGTGATCGTCGCAACAAAAAGAGAGTGTTCCGTCGTCTCTGGATTGTACGTATTTCCGCGGCGGCTAAAATGTGTGGTACGAATTATTCAACGTTTATAGCAGGTTT
>JAJRUL010000146.1 GCA_024277795.1 Candidatus Zixiibacteriota bacterium | reverse complement strand
GAGCTTCTCTTTGTAGATTACATCGCCGAGCATCTAACTCTCAAGGGGCGCGCCGGTATCATTGTCCCGGAAGGGATCATCTTTCAATCAAGCAACGCCTATAAGAACCTGAGAAAGATGTTGCTTGAGGAGAACTATCTCTGGGCAGTGGTGTCGCTGCCGGCAGGCGTGTTCAAACCGTACAGCGGAGTCAAGACTTCAATTCTATTTCTTGATAGAGAACGAGCGAAGAAGAACGATGAAATCCTATTTGTAAAAGTTAGCAACGACGGCTTTGACCTCGGCGACCAACGAAGAGCTATCAACAAAAGTGATTTGCCGGAAGCGTATTCAATCCTTCAGGAATGGCAAGGTGAGAATAAGAAAGAAAGCACACTTGCTAACTGGGCGAGCAAGAAGGAGATTCTGGAGTCCGGGGATTATAGCCTTACAGGTGATCGCTACAGAGAAGTTACAAGGGTAAATAATACTAGCTGGCAGATGGTGCAACTGGGCAATGTGTGCAAGATTCTGAATGGATATGCTTTTAAGAGCAAGAACTATGTAGATGAAGGTATTAGAATTATTAGAATTACTAATGTGCAAAAAGGAGCCATTGTTGATAACAATCCTAAATTCTATCCTCTTGATACAAAAGAACCAATTAGTAAATACGAACTCCGAGCCAATGATTTGCTTGTATCCTTGACAGGTAATGTTGGGAGAGTTGGCCTTCTGCCAAGACACTTATTACCTGCATCGCTAAATCAACGAGTCGCTTGTTTAAGAGTTGACACAGATCAAATCATATCAAGGTACCTATTTCATATGCTAAATGCGGATGTTTTTGAACAACAAGCTATTAAATCTGCAAGTGGTATTGCTCAAAAGAATCTGAGTACTGTTTGGTTATCCAAACTCCAAATCCCTCTCCCTCCGCTTGAGGTGCAGAAGGAGATTGTGGCGGAGCTGGACGGCTACCAGCGAGTCATCGACGGTGCCCGCCAAATCGTCAACAACTGGAAACCCACCATCAAGATCAACCCCGACTGGCCAAAGGTGAAGCTGGGTGAAGTATTCAAGCTATCAAGTGGTAGAGGATTGTCACAGGCAGAACAAGGAGATGGTTCTTATAAGGTTTATGGTGGAAATGGCATAAAAGGGTGCCATGATGATTATTTTGTAGATCACTCGATCTTGATTATTGGAAGAGTTGGTGCTTATTGTGGAGCAGTGCATATTACGGAACCTAAGAGCTGGATCACTGATAATGCTTTATATGTCACAAAGTACCTAGTGGATATTGATCAGCGATTCCTTTTAGAAGTTTTACGAAACCTCAATTTGAATCAATACGCAAAAGTTGGAGGACAACCTTCTATTTCGCAAGGGACAGTGTATCGCCTTGAAATACCGTTTCCACCTTTAGATGAACAGAAGCGTATCGTATCCGAGATTGAAGCCGAACAGAAAGCTGTCGAATCAGCTAAGAAACTGATCGAAATCCACGAGCAGAAGATAAAGAACAAAATAGCTGAGGTGTGGGGGGAGTAGCCTATGATTAAGAAAGTAAATAAGATTAAGAACTTGGGACTCGTGTTTTCAAACTACGCTTGGAATGATCGTCTTTCTGGCTATCAACTATCCAATTTCAAACGGTATAATCTGATTTATGGATGGACGGGAACAGGCAAAACAACTTTATCGAAGCTGTTTGGATCGATTCAAGATGAGATTGCTGTCAGACCATCTAATTTAAGCTTCGAGTTAGAGGATAACCAGAACATAAAATATACCCAAGCTGATGATTATCCGACCAACATAAGAGTATTCAATGAAAAGTATGTCGAAGATAACCTTCAAATTCGGGAAGGAAAGGCAAAAGCAATCACTGTCGTACTTGGTGATGCTAACAAAGAAACCGTTGAACAAATAGAGACCGATACTAAAGAGCTTGCACGTAAAGAAAATGATTTAAAGGAGAAATCCATTACTTTGCGACGGCTGAAGAAAACGCGGGGGAAGTCATTTACCGAGATTGCTAAAACGATTTATGTCGCTATAGTGGGCGGTGCAGTCCGTAACTATCGCAAAGACAATGCAGAAAAGGACTTCCTCTATCTTCAACAGAAAGAGCTATTACCTGACCAAGAATTGGATAAGTATGCGGTTGTAGTAAAACAGACAGCCATGCCAGAGATCGATGAATTGGATATGCCATCAGTTACTCTGGAGTCTGGGAAAAACAAACAGATCGATACTTTGTTGAATGATCTACTCAAGCAGTCAAGAGAGCTGATGTCTAAAACTGTTGAGTCTCAAGTGATAGAGAGACTGAGGGATAACCCAGATATTGCATCTTGGGTGGAACAAGGTTTAGACATACATTCCGTACATGACTCGCATTCTTGTGAATTCTGCGGACAACCGCTACCCATGCATAGAATTCCTGAACTTCTAGAACACTTCAATAAGGCAGACAAAACTCTCAAGTCAGAATTAGATGGCGTCATTAGTCAATTGACAGATGTACGTACTGCCTTGAGCGATATGGCATTTCCCGATAAAGCACGATTTTACAATGAGTTGCAAAACGATTATGAGCAGGAACGCAATTCAGCCGACACCAATAGGAAAAAACTCGTAAATTCGATATCGCTCTTTATTGAAGAGCTTAAGCAAAAGAAGTCTAAAACAACAGAGCAGGTTATACTTAAAACAGCTATTTCACCTAAAGCTTTTGTAGACTCCTATAATATTATTAGATCATATATT
>JAJRUL010000145.1 GCA_024277795.1 Candidatus Zixiibacteriota bacterium | reverse complement strand
AGAAGATAGAAAAGCGATCTCATCGCTCATCATTGGTGACGGTTTCAGACGGAAGAGTCTTTAGGCTTCGAGGGTCAAATGATGTTGACGGAGATAACAAAGGTATTTTTGTGAAGGGAGCAGATGGAGAGGAAGTTGAGATCGACTGGGAAGATTTTGATTATGTTGTCTTTGATTGACTATATGCTATATAGTACTATCTGTAAAAAAGCCCGGCTTGATAGGTCGGGCTTTTCTAATTCAACGTGTCGCTTATATTACGAGGTAAAACTATTGTAAGTCAGCTTGCTCTTTTGCCTCTTTGAGAGCTTTGATCGTCTCTTTAGCCCCGGCAACAAGTTTTTTCGCTTTTGGATTTTTCTTAAACTTCGCAACAAACTCTTCCCACACTTTTATATTTCCTGTATAATTTTCAGGGTCTTGTGATTGAACAGAGATTGCGTAGTTATACCCTGCATGGTATTTCCTAGAGTCAGCTTTAAGGGTTGCTTTGAACGCCTTCGCGGCCTTTCCGTATTTTTCCTGACTGAGGTAGATTTGCCCGAGAGCAAAATGAGCCGAAGCATAATTTGGTTTTAACGATACTGATTTTTGAAAAGCTTTAATCGCTTTTCCTTCAGCTCCCGTTTTTTGATATCCTTTGCCCAACATATACCAAGAAAGGTGATTTCCGCCACCAAGTGAATGAGCCTTTTCAAGTGTTGTTATGACATCAGCATATTTTTTCTTACGGAAATAAACTTTCCCTAATTCCTCATGAAGTTGTGCATCATCACTTTTCAGACTAATTGCCGATTGGAAGGATGCTTCGGCTTCGGTGTATTTCTTGAGTATATATTGCACTCGACCAAGATTTGCAAAAGCATCAGAGTTGGTTTTATCCCGCTCTATTGCCTTCTGGAACATATCTAAGGCATCAGCATATTCTTTACGTTCAAAATAGATTGCACCTAAGTTGATGCAGGGGTCGGCGTATGTTTCGTCTTCATGTATGGCGGCTTTGTAGTTTATGATGGCTTGATTCAAATCACCCGCTTTGACTGCTTTCAATCCTTCATTGTAGAGTTCCTTCGCCTTATCTGTCTGGGCGTAGGTTGAGGGGACTAGTAAACCAATAATCAATAAGACAGTAGATAGGATTATCAGTTTGTTTTCAGTCCTTTTAAGCATAGGCATCTCCTTATTAGTATTCTTTTCTTTTACAATCAATATGACGAATCGGTTCACAGTCTGTTTATAGTAATTCTCTATGTTTACTCAGAGCTGTCTTGACAGCCTCATCTTGGCCTGCTAATATTCTTGCCGCTAATACAGCGGCATTTTTTGCACCGGGCTTTCCGATTGCCACAGTTGCTACAGGAATACCCGGGGGCATTTGAACGATAGCAAGAAGTGAATCGAGACCTGATAATGAAGCGGGCAACGGGACACCAATAACTGGCAGGAGAGAGTGAGCGGCGGCTACACCAGGGAGGGCAGCGGCCAAGCCAGCCATTGCGATTATAACGCCATAGCCGTTTTCTTCAGCTTGGGAACAGAGCATTCCAGTTCTCTCGGGGTGGCGGTGAGCGGAACTTACTTCAATATCAGAGTCTAATGAGAACTTCTTTAACTCAGTTTGGCAGATCTCAGCGTACTCAGTATCAGATTTTGAGCCAATTATTATGAGTATTTTTTGCATATTTATTACGTACCCTCTTGTTTTGAAAGAGCCTTTGCGCCAATATCACGACGGAACATAGCTCCCTGAAAGCGAACTTTGTTGACTGTCTTATATGCTCGATTGAGTGCAAGTTTGAGATTTTTATCAATACCGACAACTCCAAGCACTCTTCCCCCAGACGTAACCCATTGGTTGTCTTTTTTTTGGGTCCCAGCATGGAAAACAGGACAGGCATTATCTGTCGCATTCTGCAATCCGCTTATTTTTATTCCCTTTTGATACTTTGCGGGATATCCTTTCGATGCCATTACAACACAAGCTGCCGATTCGTGTCTCCAGTCGAGTGCTGATAATGAGGCCAGTTTTTGATTAACTGTTGCCATCATCACCTCGAGGAGATCAGTTTTCATTAATGGTAGAACAGCTTGTGTTTCAGGGTCCCCAAATCGACAATTGTACTCAACTACTTTTGGGCCAGATTCGGTGATCATTAACCCGACGTACAACACGCCCTTATACGTGATCCCCTCTTGATGCAGGCCATTTATTGTTGGCAGAAGGACGTAATCGCGTATCTGCTCCATGAGATCGTCATCAACAATGGTTGTAGGGCAATATGCTCCCATGCCTCCAGTATTTGGCCCTCGATCACCATCATACGCCTGCTTATGATCTTGACTTGAGAGCATGGGGACAACGGTTTTACCGTCTGTGAAGGCCATAATAGAAGCCTCTTGACCACGCAGGAAAGATTCTATGACAATTCGTTTCCCCGCATTACCGAAAACTTTCTTTAGCATGATGTTTTCGATACTACGTACAGCTTCATCTTTGTCTCGTGCGATAATCACACCTTTTCCCGCGGCCAGTCCTTCAGCTTTAATCACGATAGGGAACTCTACTGCATTGCAGAATCCGATAGCTTCGGCTACTGTAGAAAAAACTCGGAAAGGCGCAGTAGGGATATGATATTTTTTCATGAATTCTTTTGAGAAGACTTTACTGCTTTCAAGTTGAGCGGCTTTTTTTTCAGGGCCGAAAATTTTTAGCCGTTTCTTTTGGAATTCATCAACGATACCTTTGGCAAGGGCTACTTCAGGCCCGACTACTGTCAACCCAATTTTATTTCGTTGGGCAAAATCAACCAGGCTACGGATATTATCAGCTGGTATATTTACACACTTGGCAATCTGAGCGATTCCTCCATTGCCAGGGGCGCAGAAAATCTTATCGACTTTTCTGGATTGCTTCAGCTTCCATGCAAGAGCGTGTTCTCGTCCACCAGAACCTATAATCAGAAGTTTCATATATTCCTTCAGGTCAAATTGCTCGTCTCGCTAAAAGCCCAATAATAAGACAAGGGAGCGCGAGTGCAAACAGTTTTTTGTCTGAAACGAGTATCCCGATTTGTCTCGATCTGTGAGGAATAGGGAAATAATAGAGGTTAAATTTCTTATTAAATAACCAAACAGCGGTATTTCGCCTATGATGCGGATATAAACTATTGACAATAAACGGTCGCATCGTTTTATTTCCGCTTCCCTGCTGAAATGCAGGACTAAACGATTTCGTATGGATGATACGTCTATATGTAACGGAGAATATTGTCATTTGTTGTTATAGAGGATAGTACGGATGAACAAAAAAATCATTGTAGCCCTAAGCGTTGTTTTTTTAGCATGCAGTTCGTTAGTAATGGCACAGGATGATGAAGGTCGTGATATTTTAGAATTGACTATCTCAGGCGGTCTCGCCTTGCCTTCAGGTGGTCTTTCTGATTGGCAAACAGCTGATTTGCTCGGTGGGACTCAGGCCCGAGGAGCAAAAACAGGTTATAGCACACGTTTTGAGATCGGGTATTTTGCTACGAGCAAATTAACGATCGGGTTTAGTTTTTCGTACACACAATTTGCAATTGATGTTGCTGATGATGTAGATCATAGCCATAGGTTATTCAATCCTAATATATATGCAAAATATAACTTTGAGGGAGAAAGTAACCTCGTCCCCTATGTGACAGGGTATGTCGGATTGGAGAATCCAAAATTCAGTTCATTCGTTTTTAATGCTGATGCACCTGCGGGTGAACAGTATCGTTACCGAGAAATATCTTATGACCCCGCTTTGGCCTTAGGGGTAGGAGTAGGATTGTTCTATTTTACTGCTGATTGGTCAGGGGTTTTTGTAGAGACAGGGTATCATTATGCCGCAACAAAAAATGCTGAAGCGACCTATCAGAATGCAACAATGACTTTTAATGAGACTGTCGGTGTAATCGGTATTCGTGCCGGAGTGCGACTTCTTATTGGAAGTGACGAATAGTTTATCATTGATTATAGATACCCGTCGGTATTTTCCGGCGGGTTTTTTTATGCTTGACTCACATACCAATTGATGGCAATCCAATAGTATGGCGAATAAACGTATTTTAGTTGTTGATGATGAGCTTGCTCAAAGAGAGCTGATAGCGGGGTTTCTTTCAAAAAGAGGATATGAAGTTTTGGCTGTCGCTTCCGGGGAGGAAGCATGCGAAAAATATCATACGTTGTTTGCACCTGTTGCCCTAGTTGATATGAAGATGTCGGGGATGAACGGAATCGAATTGACGAAAAAATTGCGTGAAATTAATCCGTTTGTGCAAGTTTTGGTATTGACTGCGTTCGGTTCGGTTGAAACTGCTGTTGAGGCGATGAAGGGGGGAGCCTATGACTACCTTACTAAACCGATTGAGGATCTTGAAGAGCTTCTTTTGAAAATCGAAAAAGCAACAGAACAAAACAGTTTAATAGTAGACCGTGTTACGATGCAGAAGAGGTTGGCAGAAGTTTTTCCGGCAACAGAGTTGGCAGGGGAGTCAGAAGCAATGCAGAAGGTACGGGGGCTGATTTCAAAGGTAGCTTCTCAGGACGCTACAGTTTTGATTACAGGTGAATCAGGGACTGGTAAAGAGTTAGTAGCACGAGCACTCCATGCACATTCACCCCGTTCAGAAAATAGGCTGGTAGTGATCAATTGTGCGGCTCTTCCTGAGAATCTGCTTGAATCGGAGCTTTTCGGGTATGAGAAAGGGGCATTTACCGGGGCGAATCAGTCGAAACAGGGGAGATTTGAGTTAGCTGATGGTGGTACTCTCTTTCTTGACGAAATTGGTGAGATGCCTTTGAGTATGCAGGTGAAACTGCTTAGGGTGCTTGATAATCATAAAGTACAGAGATTGGGATCGGTAAAAGAGATCCCTTTAGATACAAGAATTATTACAGCGACAAATCGTGATTTGAAGAAAATGGTGGCAGAAAAGTCCTTCCGTGAGGACCTCTTCTATCGCTTAAACGTTATCTCGATAGAAATCCCTCCTTTACGAGAGAGGGGCGGTGATATACTTATTCTTGCACAAATGTTTATCGAGAAATTTGTACGAAAATCAGGTAAGCAGGTTGCTGGTTTAACACCTGATGCGGCTCAGCTTCTTACTTCGTATGCATGGCCGGGGAATGTCAGAGAATTAGAAAATCTCATTGAGCGAGCTATCGTTTTGACCCAGTCTGAGCGTTTGGTAAAAGATGATCTGGCTGGTATCGACCAGAATCAGTCAGT
>JAJRUL010000144.1 GCA_024277795.1 Candidatus Zixiibacteriota bacterium | reverse complement strand
GGTCTTAACAAGTACGCAGGTCTCATCTTGGTCAAAGGATAGAATTGCCTGTAAGCCTCATCTTCGTATATGCAGATATGCAACTCATACTCCTATTATCGTTCCGACAACTAATGATAGCAATTGTATATATCTATCGGCGTTATACTTAACATTTCTTAACGACTAATATCAGTCTTTACTACCAAACAAGGCAAGCTATTTCTCTTTAATACAATCAACTATTCAGAAACAGCCTGATCAATCTTGTATTGATTGAATATATGCCACACAAATAATATCGTTATTTTCCGGTCGAGCTTGCAAAAATAGTTCGAATCATATTATACTTATATCGATCTAATAGAGAAAGAAAGGATAAGGATTCGACTATATGTTAAATGTGAGCACTATTGCAGAACAAGAGATCACCAAAGTATTACAGTCTCCCCACGGGAAAGAGAAACAGTTGATCATTACTTTTCAGGGAGTTGGCTGAGGCGGTCCCAATTCGGGAATTGCTCTGGAAGAGTCAACGGAAGGTCTGGAACAACTGGAATCAGGTGAAGTTACCGCATGGATTGATCCTGGTTTGAAAGAGTTTCTACAAAAATACGGTCAGATTTCTATTGATTATGTTGATAACGAATTCGGAAATAGTGGCTTTATGATAAAAGTTGGAGCCGACGACTGTAGCAGTAAAGGTTGTGATGGTTGCGGATAAAACTGCATGACGTACAAGTTAAGAAAGAGGCAATTTGCACTGCCTCTTTTTTTATGAAGCTCTGTCTCTTTTCATTATCAATAGCGAGATACTAAGGAATATCAATACAACTATCGCAAGCATGAGGTACATCAATTGCGGGGTTGCCTGTGTCTGTTGAACAAAAAGAGGTAGGTATCTAAGCAAGAGGTGTACAAGAATTGTGCCTCCCAACGTTTTCAATGCGATACTCATATTCTTGGATATAGCCGATCCTAGTATTGCACCAGAAGTAGCATGAAAAGCGATCATAAAAGACCTTTCCAAGAGCGCCCAACTGATCAAAGCATTATTCCCTGCAATACCGTCAAGATAGCAACCCTCTATAATGCCAAGACCTGCACCTACCATAGCACCAAATGCAATTAAACGACTACCATGTAACATCTTGTTTCTTGCAGGAATATACAACGAGGCAAACTTCAATCCTTCCTGAAAAACCGCCGCAGGCAATACCATCAGTAAACCCCATACGTATGGAGAGCTTCCTGATGAAATCTTTGGCATATACATCTCAAGGAATAACTGATTCTGCATCGGAATTTGAAGAAATATGACTGGGACAAACAAAATTGCTCCAAGACCTAACCCAACCCAACTTGTCCCCCATTTGAATCCACTTCCAACAAAAAATAGAGCACTTAACAAACCAAGACAGATATAAAACGCATAGTTTGGGAGGAATGAAATAAATTTTGTCAAAGTAAATGCAGGTTGGATCGGCTTAATTTTTTCGACTCGTACCTCATCTAGATAGATATTCATCTTCTGTCGTTCATCGATCACCTTAGCCAGTCGCTTAGATGCTGTAAAGAGCATTTGCATCTGTTGAGGGGCGATCATATCAATAACGAAGACAGAATCCCCAACACGGTTGTAGAATGTTTTATATGTAAATTCACGAACTACTGCCGAAAACGGAACAATTGTCATATTCTGCGGGACAAGAATCGAATCCTGTAATGTGTCTCCAACTCTAAGATCGTGCATTGCGAAGAACATCTCAAACTGGTCGACGAAATTATTATCTACTGCGAAAATGCCTTCCCGCAATTCCATATGCTGGTTGTTGCGTTCTCCCCCACGTGTTATATACCCTTTCAAGGCTTCATCATCACGCTTGAGCTTTTGCTTTTCAGCCTGTCCATTGATGAGAAGCTCCAACTCATTCCCCACAAATGCACCGTTATTTGAAACTCGTACATCACCTGTTATATGCATCGTCAGCTCAGAACCTAGTTTAGAGTAGTCGAGATCAAGGGTTTCATTGAAAACGATAATACCATCATTGTTTTCATTAGAGCTAACTACCTGTGATCTAAGCTGACCGAGTACTGAGTCCCGCACGATAAAGGTCCAAACACGTAACTCACCTTCAGGTCGGTAACTTGAAACTGTTGTACTTGCAGGCAGGAAACGCTCTGCTTGAACAAACGACACAGAAAATAGAGACAATACTAATATGAATAGATATTTTTTCATGTTGCAGAGAAAAAGCATGACTCTTCTCTGTTTGTCAAACAAAACTGAGTATAATTAATGCTACGACGTTCTCTGGGCAACTACAACGAAATCTTTTGATGATCGAACAAATCTCTTCTTCAACTTCAGGTCACCATAAATAGAGAGCTTCTTAAAACCAGCAGATCTAACAGCTTTTTTGATTTCAGTAGGTGTAAAATTATCAAAAGTATGTCTGAATACTTCTAATAACGGTTGTTTCTGATTGAGATCAGTCCGCGTGACATATACAGAGAGGGACTTTCCCTTCCTCTCAGAAAAACGCTCATATACAATACCATCATTATTTGTCACACGAATAGGTTTTACTTCACCTTCATTGATAGCACTATAATTGAGAGCTTGGAGCACAAGCCATCCACCGGGTTGTGTAACAGCAAAGAAGTTCTTCATCGCCCTATGCAACAGCGATACAGTCAAAAGACCTGAAATAGAGTTAGCAAGGCAAACAACTAAATCAAACCTGCCGTTCATACTCTTCGGCAACGCCTCAAACTTCCCGTGACGAAATGACAATGGTAACGATTGTCCTCTAAACTTTCCTCGAGCAACCTTTAGCATTGTCTTTGATTGATCCAGTCCAACAGTTGGGACTCCCGCTTTTGCGAACAAAAATGAGGTCAAACCTGATGCACATCCAGCATCGAGAACAGCAGTAGGTTTGCATTGTTGTATTAAACGAGCTATTTCTTTGGCATGATACACTTCACGCTGTACAGCATTAGTTATCAGATCATACTCATGCGCATATTTTTCGAAAACGGATATACTCTTTTTCATTGTACTAATATAACAAAAGAAACCATTCAAAAGAAGCTGAATAACTTATGGGTGACTATATTGCTTTGTCTCCATATTCTGCAAGTGTTTCTTATACTGTGCGTCAGTAATGGAATTCTCCCACGGCCCAAATAGTTTAACCGCAAACAAACCTCCCCAGAAAAACACAAGCAGTATTACCGCCCACTTCATTTTTGAAACTCTACTCTTTTTAGTAATCACATTCAATTGAAGTGTTCCAGAAACAGGACAGGTGTCGACACAAGCCATACAACCAATACATTCATCCGAAACGACTTCATCAATCTTATCAACCTTGATAAAGGCAGGACAGATTGTTGCACATGATGAGCAATCAATACAAGTTTTCTCATCACGCTGTATCCTTGTTGGTGAAAACAGACCAAACAGCCCCAATAATGCTCCGTATGGACAGAGATAACGACACCAAAAACCGCGTACAATTAAGGCTAATACGAACAGAATGGCTATGACAACCGCTGAGAAGAAAGTCATTTTAGTGAAGAAATGGAGCATCAAAATATCAGTGATCTGATTGTAATCAGTATGAATAAAAGACTCTATTGACTCAGGTGTCATTTGAATAAGAACCGCCCAGATAAAGAAGCCCAATATGATGTATTTCAACATTCGTAGAGGCCAATCAAGCCAT
>JAJRUL010000143.1 GCA_024277795.1 Candidatus Zixiibacteriota bacterium | reverse complement strand
GGCTTTCTATTGAAGAACTTAGAGTTCCTGCCAACTGTCGGCTTGCAGGGAAGACGTTAGCTGAATCGAAACTGAAGCAGGAATACGGGGTCAATATTATCGGAACCAAAAAACCTGATAAAGTTATGACAATTGCACCCGGTCCACAGACTGTTTTGGATGCAGGTGATGTGATGGTTGTGATCGGACCTTCTGATGACCTTGAGAGGTTGAGTAATGATCTGGGGTAGGGAACGGTTTGTCTTGTATTAGCCCTTTCTTCATTAGAATCAGACAAGAACGCTCTACATTGTACTATGATCCATAAAATATCGACAACAATACATGACCACCAACTAGCTTGTCACAGTGAGACAATACTAGTCGCTCTTTCAGGAGGTCCTGATTCTGTCGCTTTGTTACATATCTTGTCTTTTTTGAGAAAGAGTGAAAGATGGAAATTGACCGCTCTCTACATTAATCATGGTATTCGCCCGAAAGAGGCAGAAAAAGAGGAAGAATTTTGTAGGGGATTCTGTGAGAAGTTGTCGGTCTGCTATCTTGTTGAGCACGTTGACATTCCCAAATTAGCAAGAAGTCAAAAGAAGGGTTTAGAGGAGACGGCACGAGATGTACGATATGAGATTCTTGAACAGACAGCCGATCAGATAGGAGCAGAGAGAATTGCTATAGGTCACCACCAAGATGATCAAGTCGAAACAGTTCTTTTTCGGATTATTCGCGGTACAGGTTTAACTGGGTTGATTGGTATTCCTTACAAACGAGGTCGCATTATACGACCTCTGCTCAGTACTCGGAAAGAAGAGATCTTAGCGTACATTAAGAAAAACGAATTGTCGTATTGTGAGGATAGTTCGAATAAAGATCTGTCATTTCGTCGTAATTATCTCAGACATCATTTACTACCGATGATTCGGTCTGATCTGAACCCTCAGGTCGATCTTGCTCTTGCACATCTTGCTGAAATAGTTGCAGGGGAGGAGTGCTTTCTCCAAGAGGTTGTTCGAAAAGAGGCACAGGCAGTAGTATCAGTCCGATGTTCTGGCAAGGTTGAGTTATTGATCGAAAAGTTTTTGAAGAAGCAACAATGGCTTCGATGGAGACTGCTAAGGTATTGTATGGCAGTGGTATCTGGTCGAGTCGGGATGCAGTCTCACGATCGTGATTTGATTGAGCGGCTCGATAGATTTTGTTTTTCAAAGCAAAAGTCAATGTCTTTGCCTGGGCAGTTGCATGTGACTCGAATTGGAGATAGATTCTTCTTTCATCAGAGCAAAAGAGAACCGTATAGTTTCCAACTGAGCTTTGGGCATGATGTACTAATTGAGGGAATAGGGTTGAGAATCAAAGCTCAACTGTTGCGTAAGAAACCACTTTCTGTTACAATGCCTAGGCAGGCCAAACGAGTTTTAATTGACTATGATCGCTTGGTTCTGCCTCTTGAAGTTCGTACAATATGTGCTGGCGATCGGTTCATACCGCTTGGTATGAAAGGTCATAAGAAAGTCGGGGATTACCTTACAGATCGTAAAGTTCCACCGATATTAAGAGATGAGATCCCTGTTGTTGCCGATCAGCGGGGTATAATATGGCTTGTCGGATATGAAATCGATGACCGTGTGAAGATAGTTGAGCAAACAAGGAAGGTATGTCGAATTGGGTGTAGTGAGCGAAAAAAAAGTAGGAAGTAAACCATTTGAACTACTTCTCGATCAGGCCAGTATAGCCAAGCGTGTTTCGGAACTTGGGAAAGAGATAACAGCAGACTATCGCGGAAAGCATCCCGTTTTACTTGGAGTATTGAAGGGCTGTATCATTTTTTTAGCAGATTTGATGCGTGCAATAAATCTCTCTGCAGAATTGGAACTCGTATCTGCTTCATCATATAGAAAAGGGAAGAAGCAGGAGACAGATGTTCTTCTTGCGAGTGCAGTTTCCATTCCGCTTAAAGATCGGCATATTCTTATTGTTGAGGGGGTTGTAGACTCGGGACGAACCGTTAGTGCCCTGAGCAAAGAACTAAAGAAGATGGAACCCGCTTCGATAGAAGTTGTTACTTTAATTGACAAACCGGCCAGCCATCGCCGAAAACTACAGATTCGTTACAAAGGTTTTACTTTGCGTAATGATTTTGTGATAGGATATGGACTGGACAACACGCAGAAATATCGTAATCTTCCATTTATTGGCCGAATGGTCGATGAATAAGAGCTTTTCATTGAGAAATCTATGTTTGAAATGAATCTCTAACAGCTTCCCTCGTATATAAGGTGGAAGTATGCAACTGGTAAATTTGGAGAAATTGTGACAGAAGAGAATAAGGATAAGAAAAAAAGCATTTTCCCGCGACCACGCAAAGAGCGACCTGATCGTCCGACGAAAGAGCCTGGTTCATTGAAAGGAACGGGGCGGTCGATGATGTTCTGGTTGGGACTGCTCTTAGTCGTTTTTGTTACTTATACATACATAACGGCACTTACAGAAGACAAAGCTGAGATCAGCTATTCAGAATTTGTCATTGAGCTTGATGCAGGTAATGTTGAAAAAGTTGCTTTCAGAGATCAAGAAATTGAAGGATCTTTGAAGGAGGCCAGAGTTTTTGAGACAACTCCCGGGGGGAAGTCATTTGAGAAGTTTCGTACTCGGATTCCGTTCCCTGATATCAATTATGAGTTAGTGAATCGTCTTGAGGCAAAGAAAGTTAAGATTGTTGCTGAAACTGAGAGTCCGCTTTTTTCTTATCTGATTGCGGCCGCACCTTGGATCTTGATTATCTTTATTTGGTTGTTTTTTATCAGGCAGATGCAGGGAGGCGGGGCAGGTGGTCCGAAAGGGTTGTTCTCATTTGGAAAAAGTAAAGCAAAGATGCTCACAGATGAGCGTCCAAAAGTTACTTTTGGAGATGTTGCAGGTTGTGATGAGGCCAAGGAGGAGTTAACAGAGATTATTGACTTCCTCAAGAACCCAGCAAAATTCCAAAAACTCGGCGGTAAGATTCCTAAAGGAGCTTTATTGTTGGGAGCACCGGGAACGGGTAAGACACTTATGGCGCGTGCCGTAGCAGGTGAAGCAGAGGTTCCATTCTTTTCGATGTCAGGATCGGACTTTGTGGAGATGTTTGTTGGAGTCGGTGCCAGCAGAGTTCGCGATCTTTTCGAACAGAGTAAGAAAAATGCCCCGTGTATTATATTCATTGATGAGATTGATGCAGTTGGACGGCATCGTGGTGCAGGTTTGGGTGGTGGACATGATGAGCGCGAGCAGACCCTCAATCAATTGTTGGTTGAGATGGATGGTTTTGAATCGAATGATGGCGTTATCCTGATTGCGGCAACCAACCGACCTGATGTGCTTGATCCTGCATTGCTACGTCCCGGACGATTCGACCGACAGATTGTTGTCCCTAATCCTGATGTGAAAGGACGTAAAGGGATTCTTGATGTTCATGCGAAGAAGATCAAGATGTCGGATGATGTTGATCTTGAGATACTCGCACGCGGAACTCCCGGTATGTCAGGAGCTGATTTGGCTAATCTGGTCAATGAGGCCGCTTTACTCGCTTCCAGAGATGATAAAGACTCTGTTGAAATGTCAGATTTGGAGAATGCGAAAGATAAAGTGATGATGGGTGCCGAACGTCGTTCACTTGTCATTACAGATTCAGAAAAGAAAGTAATAGCATACCATGAAGCAGGACATACATTGGTTGCAAAGTTCATACCTGATGCTGATCCGATTCATAAGGTAACTATCATCCCACGTGGAATGGCGCTTGGGATTACACAGTCGTTACCTGTTGATGAACGACACACGCATTCGAAGAAGTATCTTGAAGCGACATTGGCTGTTCTTATGGGGGGACGAGTTGCGGAGAAAATAGTGTTCGATCAACTTGATACGGGTGCGGGGAATGATCTTGAGCGTGCGACAAAGTTAGCGCGTAAAATGGTATGTAACTGGGGGATGTCCGATAGGCTCGGACCTGTTACTTTTGGTCGAACCGATGACCATATTTTCTTGGGGCGTGAGATGGCCCAGCAGAAGGACTTTTCGGAGTCGACTGCCCAAGTGATCGATGAGGAGATACATCGTATAATTACGGTAGCTGAATCGACAGCTAATCGTGTTCTTTCAGAGAATGTCGATGCACTTCATAAGTTGGCGCAGACTCTTCTTGAGAAAGAGATTGTTGACAGCCAAGAAGTCGATGACATAATTGGCCAATCATCAGATGGTTCTGAAACAGTTGAGTCACCAACACCAACACCGAATAGTTGAGTGTTCGATAATTATTTTTTAAGGGTGATTGCGTCGCAATCACCCTTTTCTTATGCGAAATGATCTCCTATTCTCCGAGTTGACACTTGCTTTCTGTATTGAAGGGGGATTATATAGAAGTGGAGTTGATACCATGCCCAAACAGACTTTTACCAGACAGGAAGAGATTAGCCCGGTGCTTGCTTTGAGCCGAGGCCGTCAGTTAAATTTATCACGTCCACTTGTAATGGGTATACTCAATGTAACACCTGATTCGTTTTCTGATGGTAATGTTTTCAACTGCCCTGAATTGGCTCTTGAGAGGGGATTGCAAATACAAGAGGAAGGGGCAGATATAATTGATATTGGAGGGGAGTCTTCTCGTCCGGGGGCAATACCGATTGATTCCGATGAAGAGCAAGGGCGAGTTTTGCCTGTACTCAAATTGATAAGAAAACAGACAGATATTCCGATATCGATAGATACGTACCGCAGTAGTACCGCTTCGATGGTGATTGATGAGGGGGCGGATATTATCAACGATATCTCTGCTTTGCGGTTTGATAAGTTGATGGGTGAGGTTATTGCCAAGAACCGAGTTTTGGCAGTTTTGATGCATATGCTGGGTACTCCGTCTCATATGCAAGTCGATCCGTCGTATAAGAATTGTATTGATGAAATCAACAACTTCTTTGTTGAGAGAATTGATTATGCTGTGAAAGCAGGGATTGATAAATCGAAGATTATTCTTGATCCGGGAATCGGATTCGGGAAGAGATTATCGGATAACCTTGAGATTCTCGCACGGTTGCGTGAGTTCAGGAAAGAAGGTCTGCCTCTTTTGATTGGTGCTTCAAGAAAATCATTTATCAATATGCTCAATCCTATTGATAAACCTCCGGAAGAAAGGATTGGCGGTTCAGTTGCGGCTGCGGTTACCGCTGTTCTTCATGGAGCTTCGATTGTGCGGGTACATGATGTCAAAGAGACCGTTGAAGCACTCAAGTTGGTTCAGGCAGTGGGAGGGGTGTCATGACTTTTTTTACCTATGACTTTCTTGAATTTGCGCTGAACGATGTTTTTGATATTCTGTTAGTCTCTTTTATAATTTACCAAGCGTTCAAGCTTGTTCGGGGGACTCGCTCAGTTCAGATCATTATTGGCCTATTTCTTATTATAGGTGTAGCCTTCATCTCATTTTGGTTTCAGTTGGAAGGTTTGAGTTGGCTGTTTTCTAACCTTGCAACATTTGGTTTAATTGTATTAGTCATTGTTTTTCAACCAGAATTACGAGGTGTGCTTGCCCATCTCGGTCAAAGTCGACTGTTACGTCGATTTGTTATGTTGGAACGTCGGAAATCTTTAGAAGAGGTGAATCGGGCGGCTTTACGACTTTCGGAGTTACGATATGGTGGTTTAATCGTAATTGAAGGGCGGACTGGTCTGCGTAACTTTGCAGAATCAGGGAAGCTACTCAATGCCGAATTGTCATCGGAGTTGCTGGTTACTCTTTTCACTCCATATACTCCGCTTCATGATGGTGCTGTTATCGTATCTGGAGAATTTGTTACTGCTGCTGCGGCTTCTTTGCCGTTGACAACCAATCCACGTTACAGAAAACTCTACGGTATGAGGCATAAAGCGGCTGTCGGTGTTTCGGAAGTTTCAGACTCGGTGGTAGTTGTTGTCTCAGAAGAAACATGCCAGTTATCAATTGCCTATAACGGTGTTTTGCATCAGGATATCAAGAAATCCGAATTCCATGATGTTCTATCCCGATATCTGAGACGGTAGGTACGTATAAGAAATAAGATACTACCGATTGTGTTGAAACAGTCGATTGATCTATTTGACAGTTGCCGCGTAACTCTGTATACTCCACGACCGTTTCTAAAGAGAGAGCATTGAAAAAAGATAGACTGAACACAAATGGATAGCCTGCAAAGAATACGTAATTTCTCAATTATCGCTCATATCGACCATGGCAAATCAACCTTGGCTGATCGGCTCTTGCAATCAACTCGTACTCTGTCCAACCGTCAGATGAAACATCAGGTGCTCGATTCAATGGACCTTGAGCGAGAGCGAGGAATAACAATTAAAGCTCATGCTATTCGATTGGATCATGACTCAAAGGATGGCACTACATACAGGCTGAACCTGATCGATACTCCCGGTCATGTCGATTTTACGTATGAAGTAAGCAGATCACTCTCAGCTTGTGAGGGGGCAGTGCTTGTTGTCGATGCTTCGCAGGGAGTGGAGGCGCAAACGTTGTCGAATCTGTATCTTGCCATGGAAAATGACCTTGAAATCATCCCTGTGGTGAACAAAATTGACCTACCGAGTGCTCACCCCGAAAAAGTTACAGACGAATTGGTTGATCTACTCGGTTGTGATCCTGAAGAAGTCATCTGTTGTTCGGCAAAAATGGGAACAGGTATTGAGGAATTGCTGGATGCGATTGTAGATAAAGTACCTCCGCCGACAGGTGATCCTGAAGCTCCGTTGCAGGCGATGATTTTTGATTCAATTTTCGATACATATAGAGGGGCAATGCCTCTTGTTCGTGTTGTCAACGGTTGTATGAAGTCTGGTGACAAGATTCGATTTATGTCGACTGGACGAACATACGATATTGATGAGGTCGGCTATTTACGATTAGAGAATATACCTGGTGAGGAAATCTCTGCAGGTGATGTTGGCTATATGTTCGCATCAATTAAGGATGTGGCTGATACGAAGATAGGCGACACAATTACAACGGCTGTCAATCCAGCAAAAGAGCCATTGGGTGGGTTTGTTGATGTTAAGCCGATGGTATTCTCTGGTTTATACCCTGCGGTTTCCGAGGATTATTCTCAGCTTCGAGATTCACTTGAAAAGTTGAAGCTCAATGACTCCTCTTTGATATTTACACCAGAGACATCGATGGCTTTAGGATTCGGCTTTCGTGTAGGATTTTTGGGGCTTCTCCACATGGAGATTATCACTGAGCGATTGTCACGGGAATATGGTCAGACAATTATCAATACAGTTCCTAATGTCGAATACCGTGTTTTGAAAAATGATGGGACTACTGTATTGGTTGATAATCCTGCTCTGATGCCAGAATTGAGTGAAATAGATCATATTGAGGAGCCGTTTGTTGATGCCCAGATCATAATTCCTGATGAATATACAGGAGCAATTATGAAGCTTGGTACAGAACGGAGAGGTGTCTATAAGACAACCGAATATCTTGCACCGGGTCGTGTTAGTCTCTCGTACGTATACCCACTTTCCGAAATCATTTTTGATTTTTATGATAAGCTAAAATCTGTTACTCGCGGGTATGCTTCTTTTGATTATGGGATGCCGTATTATGAACGATCTGATCTGGTGAAACTTGATATATTGGTAAATGATGAATCAGTTGATGCTCTTTAAACAATAATTCATAGAGAGAAGGCATACTACTGGGGACGAGCACTCAACGAAAAACTCAGGCAATTGATTCCTCGTCAACTTTTTGAAGTTGTGATACAAGCGGCAATCGGAAGTCGTATAATTTCTCGTGCATCTGTTAAGGCTTTACGCAAGAATGTAACTGCTCGATGTTATGGTGGTGATGTTTCACGTAAACGTAAACTTCTCGAACGCCAGAAAGAGGGGAAGAAGAAGATGAAACAAATCGGAACAGTTGAAATCCCACAGGAAGCATTCTTAGCGGCACTTAAAATTGAACGGTAGATTTTTCACACACGTTATCGAGTTTCTTTTTGTACTGATCTGCCTCAGCGGATTGTGACGCGACGGTTGGAAGTGATTGTTGCTGTCGGGTCACACTTTTGACCAGTCAAAAGCAAGACCCAACAGAAGCCTAAGGGGGGGATCTGTCTTTGAACTTGCAATGGGAATACATCTTATCGTTGTGAAGGAAGTGAAGTAATCTTTGCTTTATCTTTAATGAGTTCGCCACGTTGCTTTCAGTAATATCTGTAGCAATAGACCATAGGTCTATGAAATATAGTTAAAGTCAACTTCATGCTCGTTAGGGTCGGCAGGAACAATGCCTCAAGACAGATGTACAAATTCTAATTGTACTTTTCTTTGAAACAGGTAACTTAGACAGATGAAACAAATTGTCATTTTGTTATACATATTACTCAGTACGGCATCCTTATCGGCCACATCGATATTGATTCCGATGGATCAATCACAGACCGACCATCTTAAAGCGTATGGTGTAGTATTCAAGGCACTGGAAAACAACCATCAAGGGCAATGGTTACTTAACTATCGAGGTGGCTCGTTTTTGCTCGATGCTTCCTCAGATGTGAAAGAAAACTGTCTTTTAATGGGGGTTTCGTATGAAGAGATAACTCAGGGAGAGGTTGCCGATATTTATCGTCAGATCGAAGTTGAAAATATGGAGCGAGTAGAATTGCAGAAGGCTCCATCGGTTGCTGTCTATTCACCCCCTTCTGCACAGCCATGGGATGATGCGGTAACGCTTGCCTTGACCTATGCTGAAATTGATTACAAAATAATCTGGGATGAAGAAGTTCTCTCAGGGGTACTTGAAGACTATGACTGGTTACATGTGCACCATGAAGATTTTACTGGTCAGTATGGGAAATTTTACTCAGCTTTTCGAAATCAGATATGGTATCAAGCTGATGTGAAAAATAATGAGCAGATGGCTGCACGTTTGGGTTTTCAGAAAGTGTCGAAGATGAAACTCGCTGTTGCACAGACATTATATGATTACGTCAGGCGGGGTGGGTTTCTTTTTTCTATGTGTTCAGCTCCTGAAACAATAGACATAGCCTTAGCCGCCTCAAATACAGATATTGTTCCTCGTGAGTTTGATGGTGATCCTGTTGATCCGAATTGTTTAGAAAAGCTTGACTATTCTTTGACTTTTGCTCTTGAGAACTTTACACCTACGCTTGATCCGATGCTTTACAAGCACTCCGATATTGACACTTATCCTGATCGGATGGTTCGTTTTGTCAATCCTGTTGATGATTACTTTTTCCTCTTTGATTTTGCGGCTAAGCTTGATCCTGTTCCGACCATGTTGGTGCAGAACCATGTGAACACTGTTGCAGGGTTTATGGGACAATCAACAGGAATCCGCAAATCATTTCTAAAGAAGTTTGTCACTATTCTTGGACAGCCTGACAATTTTGATGAAGTACGGTACATTCATGGGAACCTTGGCAAAGGAACATTTACATTTTTATCGGGACACGACCCCGAAGATTACCGACACATGGTCAACGATCCTCCGACCGATCTTTCGCTTAAGAAAAATTCTCCCGGTTACAGATTGATTCTTAATAATGTGCTTTTCCCAGCCGCCAAACGCAAGGAACGTAAAACCTGAGTTTGTTTTCTATTGTTATGAACAAAACTTTTCTTGCAATCGACTTTGGAACTAAGCGTGTTGGGTTGGCTAAGTCTGATCCGCTTGGTATAATTGCCTCGGCTCTTGAAACTTTGAGTGTCAAATCTATGCGAGATTCTGTCGAGCAGGTATTGACAGTTATAGCAGAGGTATCGCCTGATGCGCTTGTTGTCGGATATCCATTGCACGATTCTGGTGCTCGTTCGACTAAGTGCGATGAGATTGACCAATTTATCGAACAGATCAAAAAGCAATATGACGGCCCAGTTCATACAGTTGATGAGTCACATACTTCTGACGAGGCGAAGGGGATTGTGCAGGCTCATGGGAAAAAAACGGGTAAGAAAAAGGGGCGTATTGATAGAATCGCTGCAGTGTTGATCTTGGAGCGTTTTTTGACCGAGAACCAAACATAATTATGTAATACTCTGAAATATGAAAAATGTCATACTTATATTTGCAGTTTTGGTTATAACATCATTTCCTATTTCTGCGGTGATACTTTATTACAAACAGGTTGACTTAGGGGAAGCAACAGAAATAATCATTGTTAAGCAGGGAGATTCGTTTTCATCGGTGGCTGATCGGTTGGTCAAGAAGAAAATTGTCGAATCAAGGATCCTGTTGAAGCTCGTTGCACGAGTTAATGGTGTCGATAAAAGACTCGTCCCCGGTCGATATGATTTTTCAGGTTCTAATTCTATACAATCTGTTATTGAGAAATTGGAAAAGGCAGACTTTTTACGAATTAAGGTGACTGTTCCTGAAGGGATGACGCTTTGGAGTGTCGCTTCATTATTGAGCAAGAAGCTGGAGCTTGATTCAAATGTGATTATATCATTGTCTAAAGATTCTCAATTTCTCTCTGACTTAGAGATCCCTTCGCTTGAAGGATATCTGTTTCCTGAAACATATCATTTCCCATGGGGTATTAGTGCTCGGCAAGCTGTGACAGACATGGTACATCTGTTTCATTCTCAGACCGATTCCCTGTGGAAAAAAGAAGCTCAATCATCGCTATCGAAAGAGGATATAATAAAACTTGCTTCCATTGTTGAAGCAGAGACATCGCTTGATTCTGAACGTACGATAGTTGCTTCGGTTTACTCAAACAGATTACAACGCAAGATGAAGTTGGATGCTGATCCGACAGTAATATATGGCCTTGGCGGTCTTGATCGACCGCTTTGGTTGCGTGACCTTCGAAAGGATACACCGTACAATACCTATCTGCACAAAGGACTTCCGCCGACCCCTATTAACTCTCCAGGTTTAGCATCAATACAAGCCGCTTTGAACCCCGCTAAGACAGATTATTTGTATTTTATTGCTAATGAAAAGGGTGGGCATGTTTTTAGTCGAAGCAATGCCGAACATAATGCGGCCAAACGGCGTATTCGCGGGAAATAGCTTTTTTCTGTCATTACGAGTGGAGTATAGTAATCTCGTTCTGTAGCTCTGCGGTGTTGTGTACATAATATATAATATTGATGTTTACGTTATTATTGTCGTCATCACGAGGAGCGATAGCGACGTGGCGATCTTGTTGATAGTACAGCAGAGATTGCTTCGCTACGCTCGCAATGACGGAATTGGGGTTTGTAATGACAGGGTGGGGACGTAATGACGAGATGTAGTGTGGTCGCAGGTCCTCATGTGGACTCTGCGCTACAACTATTGCCTTTGGCCGGCAAGAGTTGGCACAATATAGAATACGGATAATTAGGTAATGAGAGTGTTAAACTTCAGAAGCAATATGTATTTCTACGTAATACAGTACAAAAGAAAAAATAAACGTATCAAAAGTGTTAAAACTTAGAAGCTATATGTGTTTCTACGTGTTGTGCAAACGGTTGAGTCAAGTGGTCGATATCGCCCTCTTCAAACATTGCAAAAGCGGTTGGCTCATGTGAACTGAAGGCAAGAAGTCCGACAACTTTCCCTTCATGTTTCAGAGGATGTACGACAAACGAGCGTGAGTCGTCATCAAGAAGTAATCGTCTTTCAAAGAAATTCCCGCTAAAGGAATCGCAAAAATCTTCCGCGTATGTTTGTCCTTGTTTTGCAACTTGGTCGAACAGTGATGTTTCGGTAGGTAATGTTATGGTCAACCCGTCACGGGTTACTCCGCTTTGCCATGTTGAGATGGCGGCTAGTTGTTCATCAATTGGACGACGAATTACGAGGACACCTTTGGAGATGTCAAATTTACATAGGAGTTGGCGAGTCAACTCGGTAAAACGATCAGACAAGTCAATTCCTTGTTCCTGTTTGTCTTGACCAAAATTTGCAACATCCTTGAGTTTTTGCATGATCGACATTTGTTATCCTGCCTGTTCATCAGATTTATCACGTTGCAGGTTATATTTTTTTACTTTACGCCACAATGTCGTTCGTCCGATTCCGAGTTCTTGGGCGGTTTGTGTAAAGTTCCAATTGTTATCGTGCAGTGCCTGTTCAATCAATTGACGTTGATTGTCAGCAATACGAGTTCTCGGTAGTCGAGGGCTTTGGATTTCAGTATGAGTAGATTCTACAGTTCCAGTTGAACCGAGGAAGACGATATCTTCAACTTGTAGCCGATCGGTTTGACATAACGCATTGGCACGGTGTAGCAGGCTTTCAAGTTCTCTTACGTTTCCAGGCCAGCGGTGACGAAGAAGACGTTCCAAAGCTGAACGACTAATTGACAATGCCGGTTTCCCTGTATTTGCGCTCATCTTTCTCAGAAAATATTCAGCCAGAATTTCGATATCATCGACTCTTTGTGCTAATTCAGGCACTTGTATATTGATTACACCAAGAAGTCTGAATAATTCAGATGAGAACTTGTTTTGCAGAACTGAATTTTCAATATCATCATTGACAGTCGAAAGAATGCGTATATCAAGGCGTTTTTCGGCTGTGTCGGCTGTTCCCGAAAGCTTAAAGCTCTTCAGGAATTGAACCAATTGGTTTTGCATTTCGCTATTGAGTGAGTCGACAGATTGAAGCAAGAGTGTCCCGCCATCCGCCTGCGCCAACAAAGGTGAATCGGTAGCGATCAAAGTCGAATCGCCAAATAGTTGAGCTGACAGCAATTCCGGTTGAGTAGAGCAGTCAACACGTATCAACCGTGCTTTACGTCTATTAGAATGATGATGTATAATTGATGAAATCAATGTCCGCCCAGTTCCCGGGGCTCCACTGATCATTATCGGAATGTCTGTTGGAGAAACTTGTATGACTGTTTGTTTCAGTTTGATCATCTTCTGCGAGATCCCGACAAGATTGTCAAAGCCAAAATTCATTGCAACATGTTCACGTAAATGGGTCAGCTCACGACGCAACGATTTATGTTTTACTGCTTGTTTGACACGGTGAATCAACTCACTATCAGATGATTGTTTTCCTATACAGTCGTAAATGCCCGTTTGGGATAACATTGACGTTATGTCGATGGAACTGTCGTCCATAGTCACGACAACCTCGGTCATTGGAGAGACCTGCCGGAACTTTGAAGCAATCTTTTGAGCTTCATCGCTGTCCTTATGAATACGGATTACGGCAACATCTATGTCTTCATCACGAAGTAATTTGACGGCGTTCTTTTCTGATGTGACTTGACGAACATGTAAGCCACCGTCACCCAGAATAAATGATAACGACCTTCCTTCACTTTCCTTAGGGTCGTACAACATGACTGTTGCGTCTGAAGTAGAAGTGAGTACAGTATTGCTATTCATAGTATTTCGACCTTATCAGTTATATGAGGTGTAGATGCTACCCTCTTGTGTTGCTTCGTATCTCGCGGCCGTTCTGGTTCAAGGAGGTGCTTTGATAGTTGAACGACTTCGTTGCGTACAAGATGTGCTGTCGATATAATTGCCTGATTCTGTAAAGTTGCCCCTAATTGTTCGATCTGATCTGTTGCTGTTTGCAAGACCGATATTTGTTCTCGTAAGGCTCCTCTTAACGTTGCATTATTCGTAGTCGTATTTGTTGTCTTGATCATGACAGGAGAAAGAGTCACAGTTGAGAGATAGAGTTCTCCAAACTCAAGATTGTCGATTGTTATTTTGTGTGATGTGAGTGATCGTCTTAATAGGTGTCTGATGCGCCCATACTCTGATCCTGTAACTTCTTTTGCTTCAATGCCT
The DNA here is from genome assembly GCA_024277795.1 of Candidatus Zixiibacteriota bacterium. GTDB lineage: Bacteria > Zixibacteria > MSB-5A5 > GN15 > FEB-12 > JAJRUL01. The sequence continues at coordinate 25,710 of JAJRUL010000143.1, read as the reverse complement.
AAGAGATCTTCAGCATGATTGTTTATATAGAGAACTCGCCCTGATGAGCGATTGATTACTATCATGGCTGTTGAATCAGTAAGATGATCTTTCAATGTAGCAATTGCTGAGTTCGTTTGTTTGCTGGCATCTCTGAAGAGTTCAACTAAATGGCAGAACCAGTCTTCAGTTTTCTTAGTTGGAAGAAGTTCATCGGGACCAATGAAACCGAGAATATCGGTGTGGGTTGAAGAATCACTTACAATAGCTGTATGGACATGGGTTGTTTTGGTCTTTGGTTCGGTTAGACGATGAGAGAAGATGGCATCTCCTCCTTGTCTAATAGAAGCTTTTATTATTTCCATTGGAAACAATTCTACCTCATTCGGATGCAGGTATTGCCCGTCCCTAATGAGAAAAGTTGCACCCCTTTCCATTCCAAGATTGTCCAAGAAATTCATTTCATGGTCGGTTAGCCACCCTCGCATTGATACTCCAACCATTAAATCGATGACCCCGGCCATAATTGCATCATCAGACATATACAGATTATTCTTCTGCTTTGCATTATTTGCAATCGACCGAGTCGTAGTGTTGTTATCTGTTGTTTCCATTATGCTTTCACCTGTTTCATTATGGTACTCACATATAGGTATCGGAGCTACTGTGAGAACCTTTAGTGCCACGATTTGAAACAGTCATTGTGTTTTATGCATGATTTACTCAGATCGGACTAAAACCGAGCCTTTTCACTTGACTCAAAATACGGTTTGATCTATCTTCGTTCATGCCACTCGGAAATGCCAACAACTGGCTGTGTGTGAGAATCTTATCACAATGTAATCAAGGCAGTAGAATCTTCAGAATTGTAGCTCAAGCTGATAGTCACTGTTATGATTGTGATCGTTTTATGAGGAGGGGATGCTTCTAATGGTCTCCACTGTTGCGGTGATTCCTGCTCGTTATGATTCGTCCCGTTTCCCGGGTAAAGTTCTTTTCTCCTTTCGAGGGAAATCACTCTTACATCGTCTCTATCAAGAACTTAGTAAGAGCAAAAGGATATCTCGACTCATTGTTGCAACCGATGATCAGCGTGTAAAAAAAGCGGTGATCGATTTTGGTGGGGAAGTTGTGATGACTTCAGGCAGGCACAAATCCGGTTCTGATCGGGTTGCCGAGGTTGTTGCGAATATGAAAGCGAGTATTATCGTTAATATACAGGCTGACAACTTTGGATTAAAGGCTTCAGTACTCGATAGAGTGATTGGACAGTTTCAGCGTGATAAGGAAGCTTTGTTCGGGACAATGGCCTTCAAATTGGATTCAGATGATGATTTATTCGATCCGAATATGGTAAAAGTTGTGCTGGGTAGGGACAATCGTGCACTCTGGTTTTCAAGATTTCCGTTACCGTATGTTCGCGACATTGAGGAAGATAGTCGTGTCGAACAATTTAGGTTTCATGGGCATATAGGCGTATATCTATTTCGAAAGTCTAGTCTTCGTAAATATACTCAGTGGAAACGAGGGCAGTATGAAAAAGCTGAATCATTAGAGCAATTACGTATATTAGAGAATGGCAATTTCATAAGGGCGTATCTGACTAAATCAGTTCCAACTGCTGTTGAAGTGCCTGAAGATATTGGAAAATTAGAGCATTTGTATACATAGGGACTTATATGACAAATAGAACTAAATATGTGTTTGTGACTGGTGGCGTTGTGTCATCATTAGGCAAAGGAATTGCCGCATCATCACTAGGACTCCTCTTGCAAAGACGCGGGTTGAAGGTGTGCAATATTAAGCTTGATCCATATCTGAATGTCGATCCTGGGACAATGAATCCCTTTCAGCATGGAGAGGTTTTTGTTTTGGATGACGGTGCTGAGACAGATTTGGATCTTGGTCACTATGAAAGATTTACCGACCAGTCGTTAACCAAACATAATAATACAACTACAGGGCAGATTTATAACACCATTATAGCTCGTGAGCGTCGTGGAGATTACTTGGGTGCGACAGTTCAGGTGATTCCTCATGTGACAGAGGAGATAAAGAATCGTATCAAGCGATTCTCTCAGCAACCTGAGAAACCCGATGTTGTTATTGTAGAGATAGGTGGCACAGTTGGTGATATCGAGTCGCTCCCTTTTTTAGAAGCAATACGACAGATGGAGTTAGAAGAAGGTCGGGAAAACACAATGTTTATCCATGTGACCTTGATCCCGTACATTTCTGCGGCAGGTGAATTCAAGACAAAGCCTACTCAACATTCAGTTCGAGAACTTCGGGCAATTGGAATCCAACCCGACATGTTGCTCTGTCGATGTGCTCAACCATTGGACGAATCTCTGAGGCAGAAGATTTCACTCTTTTGTTCAGTACCTACAGATGGTGTTATCCTTGCGCAGGACGTTCCAACAATTTATGCGGTCCCATTGAAGTTTTACGAACAAAACGCTGATGCACAGGTGTGTAAGCATTTTGGTCTCGACACACCTGAGCCAGATCTAAGAGAGTGGGAACAGTTGGTCGAGAAGATCAATTATCCTAAGAAAAGACTCAAGATAGCGATTTGCGGGAAGTATGTGATGCTCAAGGATGCGTACAAATCGATTATTGAAGCGTTCATACATGCTGGAGCGTATAATGAGGTCGAAGTAAAATTGATCTGGGTCAGCTCTGAAGATATTAAACAGCATGGTGCAGATGAGTTGTTGGCTGGAATTGACGGATTGCTGATTCCTGGTGGGTTTGGAGAGCGGGGAGTTGCTGGAAAGATTGAGGCTATTCGTTATGTGAGGGAGAACAACATCCCGTTCTTGGGTATCTGTTTGGGAATGCAATGTGCTGTTATTGAGTTCGCACGTAATATGTGCGACTTAAAGGATGCTCACAGTTTCGAGTTCTATCGTGATCTGAAACATCCCGTTATTCACCTGATGGCTGATCAAGAAGGGGTGACAGAATTGGGGGGGACGATGCGGTTAGGCACATATCCTTGCGTTTTGGATGAAGACTCTTCCTCTATGAAAGCGTATGGGACTTCCGAGATACATGAACGGCATAGACATCGTTACGAACTAAATAATGCATATAGGCCGATGTTAGAGGAAAAAGGATTGAAACTAAGCGGTCTTTCACCTGATGGACGACTCGTTGAAATTATTGAAGTACCTGAACATCGTTGGTTTGTCGGTGTTCAATTTCATCCTGAATTGAAGTCCAGACCGACTAATCCACACCCTCTTTTCAGGGATTTTGTTAAAGCAGCTCTTGAGCATAATGATGAGATGAACGAAGTATCAGTTGAGACGAATACAAATTCGACCAATGAACATTCACATGAGGCGGGTTAAACGGAATTGTCATGTCCATCGTCTGTTATTGAACTTGTAAAAAAACAGGCAAAGGATCAATGCGACGTTTTATTTTATCATTATTTTTCAGTATTGCACTATTGTTTGCTTGTCAGGATAATTCGGTTGAACCTGATACAACAGAGTCATTTTCCGGTCAATTAGTTGTGACAAAATGGCAAGAGTCATATCAGTGGACGTTTGTCGATACTGATCTGGTCTTATTCACAGTCTCAAGCGGTCAATATGATCTCGTACATATCAAGAATAATACGACGCTCTGTAATTCTAGTGGTATTGTAAATGGTTTTGGATCAAGTAAAATGATATTAACACCATCTTCTAAGGTGGGTTCAGGCGGGTGTGATACGCTTCGTGTGCCTCAGGGGGAATTTCCAACTGTGTTTCGCGGTGACTCTCTTTATATTGGGCCGACTGAAGTGACGATTAACACGATTGTCAATGGCAGGCCTTCATACGATATTATGACCTATTCATTTGCATTGAGCAAATAAGGGCAGGTTTTACATCAGAGCACCCGCTTTGAATGTGCTCATATAGAAGAAAAAACCGATAAGAGGGCCTGCAACAACCCAGCCATACTTTATTTTTTTTCTCCATCCGACAAAACCTGATTGTGCAATCATTACAAATAACGGGAAGGCCACTATAATATGTCGATAGTAGCTTACTGTTGAGCCCATTGTTGGGGTGAACAACAGCATGCCGATCATGTAGATCAACCAATGTTTAGGCAGTGATTTTGTGTAGAAAAGAATGCTCAGAAGTATGACTATAATGAGCATAATACTGATAAGCTGAGGTTGAAAGACTGTTGCCGACGGTTCTTGACCGAGAAGTGTGCGTATAATTGGAAAAAGTGGAAACGAGAGGCTGTGTGCATAATACGGCTTTGATTGAAAGGTTACGTACAAGAAAAAGTCATGGAATGTGTATAGATTGTAGAGGCAATAGATCAAGAGTGCCAGACCAGATGCAATCGGGATTGCAGACAGTTGCCAAAGACGAACCCGATTTAGATTCTTGAATTGAGTAACTGTGAACCAGATGACAGCCAGGACAATTACTACTCCTGAAGGATATGTAATACTTAATAGACCGATTGCAATAGCAGACCAAAGGTAACGGCCAGAATCCAACATCCAAATAGCCGTTACTGCAAGGAGGAAAAATAGTGCATAGGGAAATGCAGTCAGGAAGTAGAATGCAGTCGGAAAGGTTAGCAACAGAATAATCGACCATAGTGCGACAGATTCATCGAAGAGGTTCGTGACAAGTCGAAACATGACTAACAGCCCGAGCCAGAGAAACAGCAGGTTTGCGACAATTAATCCATACCTGAAATCTAAGGCAATCGCTCTGAATATTTTGCCAACAAATCCTGCGAGAATAGGGTAAAGAGGAAACCAACCGACATTACCACAGATATATTGAGGGCTGTCGGGACACGGAAATGCCTCATAGCCATTCAATGCAATTGAGAGGTAATGCTTGCCATCCCATTGTATAAGACGGTTAATCAGATCTGTCCTTTTGCCATAGCCTGAAGCGATAAGTGTGAGAATGGTACAGGAGAACAGTATCCAACAAATTGTGGGGATGAAGAAACTTTTGTTTCGGTACAAGTACTTTTGCATTACTTTCAGTAGGTTGTTGTCTTGTATAAAGGTAGTTCTCTCTGTGGATAATCGAAAGTCCAAATTTATAATATCTGCGTTCTATTTCTTGGTGGCATTATTCTATACTTTTCCACTATTCTTACGGATTTCATGGTATGGTGTGCATGATTGGGAGCTTTTTACCTGTATTGCCGCAATACCAACATCATCTGTTATGCAATATGGTCTTTTCCCGTTTTGGAATCCATATATGGGTGGGGGGAATATTCTCTTCCACCATCCAGAAGTAGGGGTACTTACTCCTTTCTTTCTGCTCTATATGGCATTCGGTGCTGTAATCGGTCTGAAATTGCAGATTTTTTTCTGCTATTTTATAGGACTTTTCGGTACTCATAAGTTGGGGCGGAGGCTTTCTCTGTCGTCTGAAAGCTCAATTCTGTTTTCAATTGCTTACTTTGGTTCGGTTTATTTTGCCTTGCATTTTGCCGAGGGGCATATGCCATTTACCCATTTTTCGTTTCTCCCGTGGTTTCTGTATTATCTTCTTGATGATTCTCCCGGGTATAGATCGAAAATTCTTGGGGCAATTATTTTGGCTCTTATGATTTTAGGTAATGGTGCCGCAGTCCCTCTTTTGTATACACTTCTGTTCGCATCAGCATTTATCGCTCTTCGGGCAGTACAGTTAAGATCTTTTGAAGAAATCTATACATTAGTAATCACAATAATCGGCGGGATCGGACTGTCAGCTATTAAGTTCCTTCCAATGACAGTCTATCTCTTTCAAAACCGATGGGCAGGACAGCCTGATGAGTCAGTTCCTTTTTCTGCTCTTGGGTCGATATTCTTTTCAATCGATCAGACTCTTTTTACGAAGAACTTTGATGGTCAGATGTGGGGATGGCATGAATATGGGGCCTATCTTTCACCGATACTCATTATTTTTGCATTGTCGGCAATAGTCCTACGAAAAATGAAATACTGGCCGTGGTATTTTTTGGTGATTCTCTTTCTTTCGCTTGGTTTGGGGAATTTTGGCTCATTTTCTCCGTGGGCATTGCTGACTAGTTTACCCGGTTTTTCATCAACACGGTGTACAGGACGGCTTTTTCAATTTGTCATTCTGTCAGTTGCCTTTTTAGGTGGGGTTGGATTTGACAGTCTGAGGGAGAGGTATTTACAAAACAACCATACGTTTTGGAAGTTACTTTTGCTCCGAACAGGCCTTGTTGTTGTAATTGTCACTAATCTTGCTTTTGCTTGGCCGATATTGAATTCGGCAATGAATCGTCCACCGAATACACATATACTCACATATAATTTTACTCAACAGATGGGATCAGCAAGTACTATCTATGAAAACTTTTTGAGCAATCGTGGATCACTGATAACTCCGTGGCTGTCAGCATATCAGACGAGTAGAGGCATTGTCGGTCCAGACAGTACTGTCTATCCTGAATATGTTACAACTGGGGAACTTACAGTTACGAAACGACGCTATACACCTAATACAATTGAATATGGTATAGAAGCAACCGAACGGGGTGAACTTGTTTTGGGTATGGGATATGATCCAGGATGGTCTGCGGATGATGGTCGCTCTCTTTTCCCTCGAAACAATCTGATTGCTTTGAATTTCACACCTGCAGACAAAGAGATATTGTTATCCTATAGGACCCCATATTTTTACCACGGTTTGGCAATCTCGTTGTTTTTTACGGTGCTGTTATTATTTGCTTGGTACTATCAGCCGAGTCGTCAGAGAAGCTGACAGGATAGGGGAGAGTTGGTTTGGCGTTGACTTTGGATTATTCATTGGCTATCCTTGCCTTCTCATTCAGGAAGTGAAATGTAACTTGTTTGGAGTAAACGAATTGAAACGATATATCAGTATAGTAGGACTTTCTCTTTTCTTATTCTCCTGTTCCTACTCTGCTTTTTGTGCTACTGGAGAGGATAGTACCACAACTACCTTACAAGTATCACGTTACTTTGATCATCCTCTAAAACCTGAACTGTACTTGATGCGTCCCGGTGACCAACTTCAGATATCATTTATTGGTGCGAGTGTTGAACCTCTTAATCTAATGGTTGATTCAGAAGGTCGTTTGGTTCAACAATTTTTGGGAGTGGTTGAGACTTCAGGAAGAATATTGCAGGATGTCAAAGCTGAATTGCAGGAACGACTTCAGGCTATCTATAAGGTTGACCAGATAGTTATCACTCTTTCTAATCCAATGCAGGTAGCAGTTTCTATTTTTGGGCAAGTTTCACGGCCTGGTGTATATCTCGGGTCGGCATGGCAGACAGTAGCGGAAATGATCGATTCCGCGGGTGGAGTGTTACCGTCAGGGTCAAAACGTCGCATAATGTTTACTGGAGGTGCTCGGGATTTTGTTATTGACCTTCAAGAAAATTCTGACAAGAACGAGTTGTTATCAAATCCACCTATTTATATGGGGAGGAAAATATTTGTTCCACAGGCAAGAACTGAACGCGTTCTGGTTGTCGGAGCGGTCAATCAACCCGGATCATTTGAACTGATAGAGGGAGATTCAATTGACGATTTGATTGGTCTTGCGGGAGGTTTTATTGAACCTGATGGGAAGGATCGTGTAGAGATCCTTCGAGGGGGGAAAAGGCTTCCAGCCAAGACAACGGTGCCAGAGAATGGGGATATCATCCATATATTGAGAGCAGAAAATCAGCGAGGAGAAATGCTTTCTATTTTTGGAGCAGTTCACAAAAGCGGATACTATTCTTTAGAGTCGAATCGGACATTGAAAGAGCTTTTGACTACTGTTGGCGGTGTGACAGATGATGCAAATATGTTTCGTGTTGCTCTTTATCGGAGGCCTGCTTTAGATGACTGGCAAGAAAGTGGAACTGAGCGATTCCTTGTTCATTTATTTACTCGTGATAGTGATCTTGAGGCAGTGAAACTCTCTGCGGGTGATTCATTGTTTATTCCATTTATGAAAGGATATGTCCGTTTTGACGGGGATATTGTGCGTCCCGGGCTGTACCCTTTTGTTGAAGGACAGACCATAGCATTTTACATTGATGCGGGCGGATTTGGGAATTATGAGAAAACGGATCTTTCTTTTATCCTGACCCATCCTGCTACTGGTTTACGAGAGTCAGCTCATCTTGAAACTATTGTTCAGGATGGTGATCAGATTATTGTCCGTTATGAGGGAGCAGACCAATGAGCAGTAAATCTGATGCAAATCTTTGGTTGATGCTTGAAGTATTGTCTCATCGGCGGAACTTGATTCTCGGAGTCGTTGTAAGTGCGACTGTTATTTCTGTTATCATTTCATTGATCTTGCCAAAGTGGTATACTGCTAAGGCTGTTTTACTCCCTCCAAAAGATTTCTCATTAAGCTTGGGCAGTCGTGGCAGTATTGATGAAGTGCTTTCACTTACTCGTGGTTTGGATTTACCTGTTATGGTTACATCATCAGATGTGTATGCTCGGGTTTTGAAAAGTACGACTATTGCAGGCCGTATAATCGAAGATTTTGATTTGCAGTCTCGTTATGATACAGATAACAAGAACGAGACATACGATGCACTAATGGACCATGCAAAGTTTCTGGTTTCTGATGAGGGGTTGTTGGAAATAGCTGTCGAGGATACAGATCCTCAGGTTGCGGCTGATATGGCGAATGCTTTTGTTGTTGTACTTGATGAAATAAATCGTTCGATTGTAACGGAACGGGTTGGACTTACTCGTGCATTTCTTGAGAAACGAATCAAACAAGTGCGAGCGGAACTTGATTCGTCAAGAGTCGCTTTTGAGAATTTTCAAATAGAGCATCATGCGATAGACTTTGATGAGCAGATACGTTTGGCAATAGATCAAGCTGTAGTGTTGAAAGCTGATTTGGCGAAGCTCGATATTGATATCGAGGTTTTAAGTCAAACCCATAGTCCTCAACATAGTGAAGTGCTCAGAATGAAACAACGTCGAGAGACTATCGTTAGGCAATTGTCTTTGATGGAGAGAACAAATCCCGACAGTTCCTTTTTCTCACTTCCTGTTGCTGATATTCCGAGAATCAAGGGGCAATATGAAGATTTGTACAGTCATGTCAAAGTTGGTGAACGTCTTTATGAACTGGTGTTGGAACAACTTGAACAGGTGAAGCTTGAACAACAGCAAAGTACGCCAACACTTTCTGTCCTTGACCATGCGATCCCGCCACTGATTAAGAGTTCTCCGAAGCGTGTTCTTATAGTAACAGGAACTGCAGTTTTGTCTCTTTTATTTTCCCTTCTCTTAGCTGTTTTTCTTGAGTATTTGCAGAAGCTTCAAACAGAAAGCCCTGAAGATTACAAGCGTGTTATGTATTTCATCTCTTCATATTTTGGTTGGCTCCCCGGAGTGGCCAAGAGAAAGAGACAGCCTTAGCTGTATAACAATCGATAGAAACGACAGATAGAATATGTTGGACAGGAATGGATAAGAGAACACATGCCGTGATTGCACAGACAGCTGTTGTAGCTGAGGATGTGACAATAGGAGAATTTGTTTCAGTTGCTGACAATGTAACGATTGGTACAGGTTCGGTTATTGGTGCACATGTGACAATTCATGACGGGACAATAATTGGGGAGAATGTTCGCATTGATGATGGAGCTGTCATTGGGAAATTACCAATGCGAGCGGTTAATTCCGCAGTAACAAAAGAGCAGGAACTTAAGGCGTTAGAAATTGGTGATGGATGTATTATCGGTACTCAGGTTGTTTTGTATCGCGGTGCCAACATTGCTCATCATGTACTGATTGCTGATATGGCTACTGTTCGTGAAAATGTTACAATTGGACACAAGACGATTGTAGGGCGTGGAGTTGCTATAGAGAATTACTGCACAATCGGCAACTATTGTAAATTGGAAACTAATTCGTATATAACAGCTTATTCTACTCTTGAAGATCGTGTTTTTGTGGCACCATGTGTTGCAACATCAAATGACAATTTTGTTGGACGAACCGAAGAGAGATTTAAGAATTTTAAGGGTGTTATCATTAAGCGTGGAGCACGTATTGGAGTGAATGCCACAGTTTTGCCTGGGAAGACAATCGGTGAGGATGCGTTAGTAGCGGCTGGGGCTTTGGTCGTCAAAGATGTACCTCCTCAAAAAATAGTTGCCGGCGTTCCCGCAAAAGTTTTTGGAGATGTACCAACTGAACAGCTACTTGAAAATCAGGGTTGGGATGATGTGTGAGGCAATTGTATGAGTGTTCCGCTTTTAGATATATCACGGCAGTATGACAAGATAAAGAATGAACTCAATCGTGCAGTAACAGATGTGCTTGCTCATGGTAAGTTTATTCTTGGACCTGAAGTAAAAGAGCTTGAGAGTAAAGTGGCCCACATGAGTGGAGTTGCACACGGTATTGGGGTGGCATCAGGAACTGACGCATTGCTTCTGGCCCTTCGTGCTGTTGGGGTTGGAGCGGGTGATGAAGTGATTACGACCACGTTTTCATTCTTTGCAACTGCAGGTGTTATTTCACGGTTGGGGGCGACTCCTGTCTTTGTCGATATCGAACCTGACAGCTACAATATCGATCCGACGAAGATAGAAGATGCTATCACTCCGAAGACAAAAGCTATAGTTCCCGTTCATCTATATGGTCAGATTGCTGATATGGATGCAATTAACGAAATTGCACATCGACACAACTTGAAAGTTGTTGAAGATGCGGCTCAGGCGATCGGTGCACAGTATAAAAACAGACCTGCAGGTTCTTTTGGTGACCTTGCTTGTTATTCCTTTTATCCAACGAAAAATCTCGGAGCATCAGGTGACGGCGGGATGATAGTTACCAATGATGATGAGTCAGGCGAATTGTGTAGAATGTTGCGAGTGCATGGTGCTAAGCCGAAGTATTATCATAAGATAATCGGTTATAATTCGAGACTGGCTAGTATGCAGGCAGCGGTACTTTTGGTTAAACTTCCGTTTCTTAATGAGTGGTCACGGAAACGTATTGCGCATGCAGAAAAATATAACTCTGCTTTTGCTGATATTCCCGAAATTGTTATACCGACAGTAAAGGAGTACACAACTTTTCATATTTACAATCAATATACGATTGCTGTGCCAAATAGAGATGCGTTGATGTCGGTTCTGCGTGAAAAAGAGATCGGTTTTGAAATCTATTACCCGGTTCCATTCCACCGTCAGGAGTGCTTTGCGAAACTTGGTTACAAACCAGAACAGTTTCCGATTTGTGAGAAAATCTCTTCAGAGGTGATTTCATTGCCAATTTACCCTGAGATGACGGTCGAGGAACAACAGAAAGTGATCGAGGCTGTTCGCACGGCTGTTGGTTGATTTTCAATGTTGCCTTGTGAGTAATAATGCAATTGAAACTGAAGTCTACACTTGGAGCGATTTCAGGTGTCGCAGGAGTTGTCTTGCTGTCCCGTTTATTGGGATTTGCACGAGAATTGGTTATTGCTGATCGTTTTGGGACTAGCGCATTATACGATGTTTATCTGCTCGGCATTATGCTTTCCGCATTAGTGTACGGTGTCTATAATTTTGCTCTGTTTTATCTGCTAGTTCCATTTTTGTCAAAGCGATTAGAAGAGGAAGAGAGGGGAAATAAGTCAACATTTCTCTGGCAAACTGCGACATCTGTTGCCTTTTTTTCTATTACTCTTTCTGGACTCCTTGCGATTTTTGCTCCCTATTTATTAAAACCGTGGTTGACAGGTTTAACTTATGTAGAGCAGTCTATTGCTGAATATTATTCTCGGTTGACTGCTATTGTAGTTCTCTTCGGTGCAGGTGAGGCGCTTCTCCGTGCGTACCTTAATGTCCGTAAAGTACATGCATATCCTGCGTTAGGTTACGTCGTGTATAATATTGTATTTATCTCTATTGTCCTCTTGTTTTCAAGTACACATACGATAGGTGCCATTGCCTACGGTTGGATATTTGGCCTCGCATCTCAGAATCTTTTGCTTTTGATCCTTGTCAGGAGGTTTGCACCAGGCATGAGATTCAATATGTTCCTCAGAAGAGAAGATGTACGTCATTTGTTCTTTACTGGTGTATGGTTAGTTGCTGTTGAGTCATGTCGAGGCATCTATTTCTTGATTGATCGTTATTTCGCTGTAGGTTTTGGTAAAGGGGTTGTATCTGCATTGAACTATTCACAAGTTTTGATTCAGTTACCCGAATCAATTGTAGGTTTTGCTATTGGTGCAGTTGCATTTCCGATCATGTCACATTATGCAACTGGGGGGAATAGTGAGCGATTTGCAACAGTATATGAAAAAACTGTTTCGGGAGCTTGGTTTCTTGCGGTGCCCATGGCAACCTTTATGTTTGTCAATGCCAAGCCAATGGTTGAGATACTATTCAAGCGTGGTCAGTTCGATTCACATTCGGTCATGCTTACTTCGGCAATGATACAACCCTATATTTTTACTGCTTTAGCTCTTTTTGTTATTGGAGTCTCGCTCCGAGCGTGTTATTCCCGTAATTGGGGTAAAACTGTTTTGGTTGTTACAGTCAGTCTTTTGGGTCTTAAAGTGTTAACAACAACATTGTTCTCCAAATGGTTTGGATATGTTGGGATAACAACTGCAACATCAGTTTCGCAACTCGCGTATGCCATTATTCTTGTTACTGTAGTGTCAAAAAGGGTTAAAGAAGTAAACAGTCGTCTCTTGGCGAGTAATGCTATTCGAGGGGGATTAGCTGGTTGTTTTGCGGGTATTTGCGGATATTACAGTTTGAACTTCATAATGGCTGATCATGTAGTTGTATCAAGGTTGGAAACAATAATCAGTATGTTAGTCAGCGGTATAACTATTATTGCTGTTTATGTTGCAATTGCTTGGATGATGAAGTTCAATAAATATATGCCTGGTCGTATGACTAACGCATGACGGATCAGGAAATGAAAGAACGTACGCGAACAACCAAAACGAAAATCGCAATTTTCGGGTGGGCGGAATCAGTGCATATCCAACGGTGGGTTTCTGCACTTCAGAAACACAACTGGAGAGTGAAACTGATTTCGTTGGGAGGTGAAGCTCTGCCAAATTGCGAGACAGTCATCTTTCCGAGAGCAGGTCGGAGATCATATCTTAAATATGCTTCTGAGGCGGAATCTCTTGTGAAAGAATTTCAACCTGATCTTGTCCATGTCCATTATGCCGGGGGATTCGGCCTTTGGGGGATGAGAATAAAAGAAATACCTGTGATAGCATCTGTCTGGGGTTCTGATCTTAATGGATCATGGTGGCAACGACTTCTTGTGCGAAAGATATTACGTCATGCTACAGCCGTTACAGTAACGAGTAACTTCCTTTTTGAGAGAGTCAAGGAGATCGACAGAGCTTTGGCAGGTAAGGCAGAAGTCATTCCTTTCGGTGTTCAAAAGCTTGAACGTTTGGAACCGTTGCCCCCTGAGAGACCTTTGCGTCTGTGCTACTTGAAACTCCATCGCAGAGTGTATGGCCCTGATATATTGCTTCGTGCACTTGCTATAGCAAAGAAAGAGATTCCTGAGATCGTCCTGTCTTTGGCCGGTGAGGGTGAAATGTCTGCTCAATTGCACGAATTGGTGAATAGGCTTGATTTAGTAGATAGTGTTGATTTTTGCGGTATGGTTCCATGCGAGGAAGTCCCATCCTTTCTTGGACAACATCACGTATTAGTAATGCCGTCTCGTGAGGAGTCGTTTGGTGTTGCTGCTGTAGAAGCACAAATGTCAGGCCGTCCAGTTATTGCAACAAAGGTAGGGGGGGTTCCCGAAGTGGTTAATAACGGAGAGACGGGAATACTCGTAGATCCTGAAAACCCAGAACAGTTGGCAGAAGCAATTGTTGACCTCGGGAAAGATTTTGTGAAGATTAAGATGATGAGCAAGAAGGCTGTTGAGTGGATTGCTCTCAGATACAGTTGGGAGTGTTCGGTGAGTCAGATGATAGATCTTTACAAAAGGGTAATAGATGCCGGGAAAAAAGCGTAAACAGATTCCGTTGTTTGATCTTCAGTTGAATGATGCGACTATTCGTAAGGTCAAGAAAACTCTTGAGTCTGGGTGGCTTACACCGGGACAGCATGTGATCGATTTTGAAAAAGAGATCAGTCGTTTGATGAGGGTCAGATATGCGACTGCTGTAAGTTCAGCAACTGATGGTCTTCGAGTGATGTTACGTGCAATAGGTGCAGAGCGAAATCGAGAAATAATCACAACCCCGTTTACATTTGTTGCAACAGCGGGAGCGATTATAGAAACGGGTGCAACTCCTGTCTTTGCCGACATTGATCCCGCTACCTTAAATATCGATCCTGATGAAGTTCAGCGAAAGATAACAAAGAATACTCAAGCGATACTTGCGGTAGATATGGCGGGATGTCCCGTTGATTATCATGCACTCAATAGAATAGCTGATGATAACTCTCTTGTGCTGTTGTCAGATTCTGCCCATGCGATCGGTGCTTCTGTTGGAAAGCTGACGATCCCGAATATGTGCGATGGTTCTGTACTCTCGTTCTATTCGACCAAGAATCTGACTTGTGGTGAGGGGGGGATGATATTGACCCGTCACAAAGTATTGGCTGAGAAAGTACGACGGCTATCACGGCATGGGATTACCAAGTCCACATTCGATCGTGCGAAGAAGAGTAGTTGGCAATATGATGTCACTGACTCTGGCTATAAGGCGAATATGTCTGAGGTTCATGCTTCGATCGGTCTTGGACAGCTTAAGTCTTTTGGTAAAGATCAAATCAAACGGGCAAAAATTGCTTCACGATATGTGAAACGACTGTCATGCTTTGCTGATTATATGGAGTTACCACATACACCTAAAAACATTACTCATGGCTGGCATCTGTTTATTCTACGTCTGAAACTTTCGAGTTGGAAGATTGACCGCGACACCTTCATAAGACGAATGGCTGATCGCTCGGTTCAGTGTGGAGTGCATTATATCCCGTTATTTGAGTTTACATGGTACAAGCGACACTTAGGCCTGAAAGCTCAATATTATCCGAATGCTACTTATGCAGGAGAACGTGTGGTGACACTGCCACTTTATCCTGCTTTGAGCATGCGTGAAGTTGATATAGTCTGTGATGCTATAGCTGAATTGGTTGAAACATACGGGAAATAAGTATAATACAAGAAGAATTATTTTGGTATAAGATAGCGATATGCCTGCAAATTTGCCACCACAATACTATGAGCTGGAACGAGAGTTTCGGGCAGAAAAAGATCTGCGTGAGAAACTTCGTTTAGCACAGGAACTGCTCGTTATGATGCCGAAGCATAAGGGGACTGATAAGCTTCAGGCAGATATGAAGGGGAAGATATCAAAACTTCGCAAACAAATTGAGGGTGGAGGTGCTCCATCGCATGGTGCTCGTCAAGCACCTACCCACGATCATATTGAGAAAGAGGGAGCAGGGCAGATTATTCTTATCGGACCGCCAAATAGTGGTAAATCATCGCTCGTTGACGCACTGACTCATGCTAAGCCAATCGTTGCTGACTATCCTTACTCAACTCGGGAGCCGATTGCAGGGATGATGCCTTTTGAGACTATTCAGTTTCAGTTGATCGATACACCGCCAATATCCCCTGACTCATTTGAAGGATATCTTACGTCTTTAATCCGCAATGCAGACCTTGCAGTACTTGTTTGTGATTTAGAGGCTGATACGATGCTTACTGATCTGTTATTTATTCGAGAGAAGCTCAAAGAAAGACATATCATGTTGACTTGTGAAAAAAAAGAGATGGATGATCCTCGACTTTGTGCAAAGAAGACTATTTTGTGCGCGCATAAGGCTTTTGAAGATGAGGATTGTAATAAAAGGAAAGAGCTTAGCAAGGAGTTTCCCAATTTCCCAACAGTTGCTACTTCGATAATTGATGATAAGTCGCTTGATGGATTCAAGAAGATGATCTATACAGAGATGGCTATAATGCGTGTCTATACAAAACCTGTTGGGAAAGATGTCGAATATGATGATCCGATTATTTTACCAATTGGCGGGACAGTAGTTGAAGCGGCAACATCACTTCATCGTGATTTTGCGGCAAAATTAAAATTTGCCAAAATCTGGGGAGAGGGGAAGTTTGATGGTCAAAGAGTCCAGTTAGATTTTGAGCTTTCGGACGGAGACATAATCGAGTTTCATATTTAGGCAAACCGTAACACTGACAATCGAAAGAAGATATGACAGGAACAAAGGGACAGAATACTCAGATAGAGCCATCATTGAATTATGATATACGTGACATTATGATTTCACCTGCTCGTGCATTGTCGGCCAAGCGTATTCTTGTGATGACTATTGCTTTAGTATTTGGTGTCTTGTGGTATGATATCTTTGTGTATATAGCACTCTTTGTTGATGATCAATCGGTTGTTACGGCATGGTCGGTTTATGGTTTGCTTCCTTTTCATTTTATATCATTCTCCTCATCTATTGCTCAAAGTGTGCATTATATCGGTTATCTATTGGCATTGTTTATGGCAATGCTCGGTATGTTTGCGGTATCACTTATTGAGATCGAGCAGATGAGAGGGAATCGATTTCTATCTATTACTCAAACTTTCAAAGTAACGATTAGTCGATCAAAGCAGATGCTTAAATCACTTACTGCGATTGTCAGCTTTATTGTATTTATTGTGTTGTTGATATTAGTTGTTGGACTGCTTCTGCGTCTTCCAATAATAGGGGAGTGGATTTATGCACTAACATTTTTGATCCCATCGTTCATTGCCTCGCTATTTACAGCCTTTGTCATATTTGTTTTGTTTCTTTCAGTATTGTTATTGCCGGCTGTGGCAGCTACTGATAAAAAGGGAGAGGCGTTTACTTCTATTTTGGAGATGTTTTCATCGGTGATTCGTCAACCGGTGCGTTGGGTAATATATACAGCAGTTACATTGGTTACAGCAAAGATCAGCAGTTTTGTCTATGCCTACTTTTCATATCGTGCTGTGCAATTTTTTGTTGGTGTCAGTTCAATCAGCGGGGGGAGGAGACCGTTAAGTCTTATAAAGGTAGGATTGTCGCATCTTCCTGTTAAGAGTGATCTTGTATACCAGACATGTAATCTATTCCCCGGGATTGATTTCGGATTTTCATTTATTGCGTATGCTAGAGGCTCAAGTTCTGAGCCTGTGGGGTACGTAATGGCTTTTATGCTCTTTTTGATTTTTGCATCTGTTATCGGCTACTTTCTTGCAACTGTTGCAACGGCTCAGACTCGTGGATATGCAGTGATACGTTACTATAAAGATGGTAGCAGAGTTGATAAAGAAAGCTCGATGTTAGGTGAGGAAGAGAGAGGATGAGTATTGGGAGCAAGATAATAGGCTTATTTTGGGGAGTGATATAACCACTCTGTCCCGCTTTCTCTTGACCTTAACACAAACATCACGTATACCTTCACCATGAAAACAATTCGGTCGGTCAGATTTATGCAACGTGTCTCTCGTCAGTTAGCCACAAGCGGGAAGAAGATCGGACTTGTCCCTACTATGGGATACCTGCATGATGGTCATCTTTCATTGATCAAACGTGCTCTCAAACAATGTGATATTGTTATTACGACGATCTTTGTCAATCCGACACAATTTGCTCCTCATGAAGACTTGGATGCGTACCCTCGTGATGAACGTAAGGACCTTGCTAAAATCAAAGAGACTGGTGGACAGATTGTTTTCATCCCGAAAGCTGATGATATTTATCAGCCCGATTTTCAGACGTATGTTCTGGTTGAGAAGCTGACCAAGACACTTGAAGGGGAAGCACGGCCTACCCATTTTCGAGGTGTGACTACGGTTGTTGCGAAGTTATTCAATATCTGTCGCCCCGATATTTCTGTCTTTGGCATGAAAGATTTCCAACAAGCGGTTGTGCTCAAGCAGATGGCTCGTGATCTGAACTACCCTATCAAAATGATTGTCGCTCCGACTGTTCGTGAAAAAGATGGTTTAGCAATGTCATCCCGAAATAAATACTTTAATGAGAGTCAACGACAAGAGGCGCTTTGTCTCTATCGTGCATTGAAAACGGCACGTGAAATGGTTCGTGCCGGTATGACCAAAACAACCAAGATCAGGCGTGAGATGCGATCGGTTGTTCAAGCTACCTGTCCGACGGCAAAGATCGACTACATTGCGTTTACTGATTCTAAGACACTACAACCTGTCTCTGACGTAACAGTTCAGAAGACTGTCTGTTCGTTGGCAGTGTGGGTTCATAATGTCCGTCTGATTGACAATTTGAAGTTGTCGTAGCTTTTCATGTCATCGCTGTATAAGTCAAGTAATTCGTGGACAGTTTTTGTTAAATTCAACAGGTGTTATTCCCCCTATACCTTGATGTGGTCGCAGGTCCGCAAGCGGACTCTGTGCTACTGCTATCTGGCTTTGATTAATGTGAGCCATAGAATATATATTCAACAGTTTCAAAGGCTAAATGAGCATCCACCAGCCGATCTCTTCGAGATCTCTTGGTGGGGTACAAGTTACAATCCAACTTGACTGATTAAGACCGAATAGGACGAAATAGGATATTAATTAATGTTCCCGTAATAGGTATCTGTCGTAAGTTTTACCGAATTCGGCTTGACGACTGGAAAGAATGGCTTAAATTGACTGACGTTATGAAACATAGGAAAGCAAAATATCAGGTTGCTCTTGATAAGGAGCCGAAGGGAGAGGCAAGAGTCGATATTGGTATCGAGTCTCCCGGTGTCAATGTTGCGGTAGTGCGCAAAGAGGCTGATGGTTGGAAATTCTTAGTTCTCAAACGTGCCGTTGGAGAGTCATACGGCGGGTATTGGGGGTTCATGACAGGCGGAAAACGGAAGAATGAGACTGTCGCACAAGTGGTGGTTCGGGAAATGTCTGAAGAGACAGGGCTTGTTCCTATCAGTATGTGGGCGACTGAATATCTGATTCAGTTTTATGAGCCAGAATACGATAAAATTTGGATTCTGCCGTTGATAGTCGCTGTTGTTTCTGATAATTGTGCCGTTGAGTTGTCACCCGAAAATGAAGAGTTTCGCTGGCTCCTCCCGGTCAAGGCGCGTCATTTGGTTAGCTGGAAACACCTGACTCAAGCAGTAGATAATATTGCCGAAGAGCTCGAACTTTTTCCTGCACGTAACTGGGTTGAAATTACTGCCTAAGGGAACCCGTTACCTGCTTGATGGTTATAACCGTGGATGATATTTCAGTATCACGAAAGTAAAAAAAGAAGCTGTGAGCGTATGTTAATATCTGTTTGTAAGTCAAAAATACATCGTGCTACGATTACTGATGCTGATCTCAACTATGTCGGGTCGATTACAATTGATTCTGAACTTATGAAGTTGGCTGATTTGGTCGAATATGAAAAGGTACAGATAGCTAACATTGCCAATGGAGAGCGTTTTGAGACGTATGTCATAAAGGGAGAGGGAGGCTCAGGGGTTATTGCTCTCAACGGAGCGGCGGCACGCAAGGGGAGTATTGGGGATTTGATTATTATTATTGCGTACGGATGTTTGGAGCAAGCGGAAGCTTCGGGATATGAACCTGCTGTTGTGCATGTTGATTCGAAGAACCGTCCTGTTGATCTGTAAAACGTGTCGATCTGCTGTTTGAAATCATTGAAAAGATTGGAAGAATAAGAATGTCACAGGCTAAAGCTGCTGTAATCCTTGCCGCAGGGCAGGGGAAAAGAATGAATTCCGAACTGCCGAAAGTATTGCATGAGATTAGTGGTGAACCGATGATTCATCGGTTGGTAAAGATGCTGAAGAGTTTGGATTTCGATCGGATTGTAGTCGTTGTTGGATTTAAGGGGGAGATGGTAGAAGAATCTCTGGCTAATTTTGATATAGAAATTGCATGGCAAAAGGAGCAATTGGGGACTGGTCATGCTGTTATGATGACTCGAGATCTCTTAGGGGAATTTGACGGGACGACCCTTGTGGCTTTAGGAGATGTTCCTTTCTTGCAGGCTGAAACTGTCAGGCGATTGTTTGATACTCATCAGGCTACACAAGCGGTAGCAACCTGTCTTTCTGCCATACTGCCAGATGCAACGGGTTATGGCCGGATCGTTCGGAAGGCAGGGACAGAACAGCTGGAAGAGATCGTCGAACACAAAGATGCATCTGAGGAAGTCTTAAAAATCAATGAGGTCAATAGCGGTACATTTTGTTTTGATAACAAACAATTATTCTCATCTCTTGACGAGATCACAAATGAGAATAGCCAACAGGAATACTACCTTACCGATACCGTTAAGATATTTAATAATAAAGGATTACGGGTTTCTGTGCTCGCGGCGGATGATCCAAATGAGGTCAGGGGAGTCAATTCTGCTGAGCAACTTGAACAGTTGACCGCTCATTTTCAAGCGTAAGCAGATTCGGTTTTTATTAATCTTTTTGACCGTTCATACGTTATTAATGTTAGAACGAATAGTGGCCGAAATAGAGAATAGGAAGACAGAAGCTGTTTTTTATTGACCCGAGACCTACAGCCTCGCATATTATGAATATATTACCCGAAAGGTTATGAGAATATGAAAATCGGTTTAGTATTGTTATTTGTTATGATCTTTGCTGTACCAACGATGGCACAGTTTGTAGATCAAGCAGATATTGTGGAGACAACGCGAAGTAATTCACTCGGTGTTGTTCCTGCTAAAAATGTGTTCTCATTGATAGACCTTTCTAGGATTAAATGGAAGCATTCATATTCATTTGGTTATGCTTCAGGTTCCGGGTATTCAGGGAGCCAGGGTCTTTGGACGAGCTCGATGTTTTATGAGTTTTCACCAAAGTTGTCATTGGCTCTTAATCTCGGAGTCAGTCATGGTGGTGGTTTGATAACAGGGGATGCAAACAATAGTGCTACATTCCTGCCCGGTTTTACTTTAGACTATCACCCGTCGAAGAAATTTCAGATGACTATAAGTGTACAACGTGTAACAGGAGGACTTGGTCCGTATTCTTATGGTAATCCTTATCTGCATAGGTAGGACGTTTTATACTTTTTGCTGAGGATTTATTAAGATAACCCGCCAGACAGTTTGCCCTCGCATACTGTCGACAAAAAGCCCCAACCGAGTCCAAATGGCTCAACCCACAATAGATGACCAAACACACTTTTTATAGATATATGAGATATGCGATTGGGATCGCTTTAATTCCGATTTTTATTTATCTCGGTTCGATCACAGTAAAGCTTGTTCAGGGGGTTTCACTCTCTGAGAAGTTGCCCGAATACACCATGCGGTTACAGGTCTTGGATATGACTAAGAGCACAGTCAGTATAGGTAAGGTGAAGAATCTGGTTGGTCTATGTGAAGATAGCGAATTGATTATCGATATTATTGATTTTGATTCAATGACTGTTCAATCTATCGATTCGACATTTGTGATTGGTAGGTCAGAAGATTTAGCAGGACCGAAATTGCTTGCAAGTCGCCTCGGGTTGAATAGTGAAGATGTTATATATCGTCCTCTTGAGAATAATAGAGCACAGATTACTGCGACACTTGTTTTGGGGGAAGACCTTGATTCAATACGTACGCGATTAACCAAAAAAAAGAAGAGTAAAAAATAACTTGAAAGAATTGTCATCACGAGATGTGGCGCATAGAGCAGGACAGCTTGCTTTGTCAAAACGAGGTTTTGATGTACGGATACTGAATCTAAGCGAGATATCATCTGTTTGTGATTATTTTGTCATCGCATCAGGCCAGGTTGACCAACAGGTGAAATCAATTGCGGGGGCTATTGAAGATGGTCTCAGAGATATTGGTCAGAAGCCATACCAGAAAGAAGGAGCCACTGAAGGGAATTGGGTTCTTCTTGATTATATTGATGTTGTTGTTCACATTTTCCTTGAATCGACTCGGCAGTATTATGCTTTGGAGAAACTCTGGGGAGATGCGCCTACAGAAGAACTTAGCGATGAAGCTATAATTGAAGATCTAAACGATTAACTATATGAGTGAGTGAGAGAATGGACACGGTTGAACTCAAATCGAAAACAATTGCCGACTTGTTAAAGATGGCTGAAGAGCTTGATATTCCGGGAGTCTCCGGGCTGAGGAAATCTGAGCTAATCTATAAGATCATGGAGTCGACATCGGCGACTGACGGGATTATTCTGGCCCACGGTGTACTGGAGATTTTGGAAGAGGGGTATGGTTTTTTACGTTCTCCTGACCATAATTATCTGCCAGGTCAGGATGATATCTATGTGTCGCCGTCACAAATCAAGCGTTTTGATTTGCGGACTGGTGATATAGTTGCAGGACAGGTGAGACCACCGAAAGATAATGAGCGTTATTTCGCTTTGCTAAAGATCGAATCGGTTAACTTTGAAGATCCTGATGTGGCAAAGCTCAAGACCTTATTTGACAATTTGACTCCACTATATCCTGATGAACAGTTTAAGATGGAGACAAATGCTGAAGAGGTTACTACTCGTATTATCGATCTTATGTGTCCTATCGGTATGGGACAACGTGCGTTGATAACATCTCCACCAAAAGCGGGTAAGACTATTATTCTCCAGAAGATCGCCCAGTCAATCACTTCGAATCATCCTGATGTCAAACTGATAGTACTTCTTATAGACGAACGTCCTGAGGAAGTGACCGATATGAAACGTTCAGTACGTGGTGAGGTTGTTTCTTCTACTTTTGACGAGCCTGCTGAGCGTCATGTTCAAGTAGCTCGGATGGTTTTAGAAAAAGCGAAACGGTTGACAGAATATGGCCATAATGTTGTTATTTTACTTGATTCGATTACCCGTTTAGCCCGAGCACATAACTCAGTTGTCCCTCATTCAGGAAAGATTCTCTCAGGTGGTGTCGACTCTAATGCTTTACATAAGCCAAAGAGATTCTTTGGTGCAGCTCGCAATATTGAAGAAGGTGGATCACTTTCGATTATTGCTACTGCTTTGGTTGAGACGGGGTCACGGATGGATGAAGTTATTTTTGAAGAGTTTAAGGGTACTGGTAATATGGAATTGGTTCTTGATCGTCGTTTAGCCGATCGAAGGATCTTCCCAGCGATGGATATTAATCGTTCGTCGACCAGGAAAGAAGAACTGCTTCAGGATGCCGAGACACTTAATAAGATCTGGATTCTTCGCAAGTTCTTAGCTGAGATGAATCCGATCGAGGCAATGGAATTCCTTATGGATCGTCTGAAAAAAACGAAGACGAACGCGAGGTTCCTTGCTTCCATGAAAGATTAGTTTTGTAGCTCGATGTATAATTAAAAAGCCCGCTCTCAAAGTGAAAGCGGGCTTTTTAATGTTCAACACATCTGTATATTAGCGGAGTTCTTTGAACATAACAGTACCATCAGAACCAACCGCCCAGATCTTATCGCCAGCATCTTCAAGATCAAAGATGTCAAATGTCTTCGCGAGTAGTTCTTTTTGAAACGTCATGCCTCCGTTGGTAGAGTGAAGCATTACTGAGCTGGTACCTCCAATAAAAATCTCATTTTCGCTGATGACTTCAACAGCAATAAGATGTTGCAGTTTGTCCTGTGGTCGTTGGCTCCACGTTGCGCCCTTATCTGAAGATATCATGCAGAAACCTCGAGGACCAACCATTGCCCCAGTCTTACCTGCAAATGAAAGAGCGCGTGCTTGACCCTCTGAGACCCCTGTAGTCAATCGCCATGTTTTTCCCTGATCACTGGAACGAAATATTCTACCGAATGCTGGAAAGATCGTTTCTCCGCCTTTTGAGTAGAAGATTTCGCTGAATCCCAAACCCTTCACATCAAGCGGGTGCCACGAAACCCCTGCATCTTCTGTGCGTACGGCGACTCCAACAAAAGGGGGATCGTTATCAGTATCTAAGCCAGTAACCATGAACGTATTCTTGTCGAACATCTGTATATCAATGTAGAGATGTGTTGTATCTCCTGTGGAAATATCCTTGAATGTCATGCCACCGTCAGAAGTTATAAAGACACTTCCAAAACGACCACAGACCACACCGATGTTACTATTAATAAAGCTGAGATCTTCGAGTTGTAAATCTTTTTGGACAGTGGTCCGTTGCCAAGTAGATCCGCCATCATGGGTGTAGGCGAATTTTCCCCCCGCACTGATAATGAACCCTGTATCGGGATGTACAAAGGTAATACCGGTTATGTTGGTAAAGAGTGGTGTGTTGACGACCTGCCAACCTTGTGCCGAACCTGAAGTATTGAGAATGAGTGCTATAAGCAAGGAAGCTGTTAGTTTCTTCATAACTGTTTTATTTGTTTCTTCGGTTTAGAGGTTTTACTATTTACCAAGGAAAAAGTTTATTATAAGCGGTGAAGTCAAGATTTATCATATGTTCACTTGTGAAGAATATGAAGGTAGTTTTATTCTGGAGATAGGGACTTTTCGTGTCAGATAAAAACGTGATTCAACTCGACAATGTCTTTGTACGTACAGCAAAAGGACATGATGTTTTTTCAGATCTCAACTTTGAGCTTGGTCCAGGTGAGACAAAAATCATTACGGGTGGTCCTGGATCAGGGAAGACACTATTCATAGAGTTGATACTAGGTCAGTCATTTCCTGATGCGGGTTCGATTGAGGTATTTGGAGAGCTGATTTCACCTCGAAGAAAAAGGGTCATAAATAAAGTCAGACGAAAGATCGGCGGAGTAGGTGGAATTTTTGAGTTCATTCCGGGAATGACTGTGGCGCAGAATATTTCGTATCCAATGATTCTTTCAGGCGCTTCAGCCAGAGCAAGAAAGGAGCGACTGCTTAGTGTGTTGACTGAATTTTCATTGCTCAATCAGGCAGGAGAGACTCCAAATATGCTTACTAGAGTAGAGAAAACCCTGTTATTGCTTGCCCGCGCCTCAGTAGCCAATCAACCGTTGATTATTATTGATGAGCCGACTGCCGGGCTTGACAAGGTAACTGCTGAACGAGTGTATGACTATTTGGTCAAAATGTCAGTTTCAGGTCGATCAATGATAATTGTCGGTTCGGATATCCCCTGGCAGAATATCCCTAATAGTGTGCATCTTGAACTGACGGGGGGGCAATTGAAGTGACACGATTTGTTCAGGTGTTAAAGGATACCTCGCGGAATATAGGTCGCTATCCAGGTACAGCTCTTGGTTCGATTCTTTCCCTTACTTTCCTATTCTTGTTGTTTGATCTGTTTTGGATATCTTCGAGTACTTTTGATAATTGGTACGATGGGCTACTTGATGAGATGCAGATGGAAGTATTTGTAGATACTCCTGTAGAGGAGATTGATATCCCTGCATTACAGCAGAAGATAGGTGAGGTTGAAGGTGTTTCGGATATTGAGTATATTTCGAAGGAAAAAGCTCGTGAGATACTCACGGATATGTTGGGAATCGACCTGCTGGTCGGCTATGATACATTGAATCCTCTCCCACGCTCTTTTGTGCTTGGTTTTAGTTCAGGTTTTGTCAGCTCGGAGAATCTTTCTGCAGTTGCCTCAGAGGTGAAGAGATTCAGCGGTGTTCTCGAGGTTTCGTATGCTCGTCGCTGGTTGGAAAAATTAGAACAGACCCGCTCGATAATTACAAATGTTGGCATGGCTCTTGGTCTTTTTATCCTTTTGACTGCTCTAATCAGTTCTGTGAATAATATGCGACTTATGACTCGTACGCGTGCCGTTGGTTTCCGACAGATGAGACTTTTAGGTGCAGG